>VRUB01000387.1 GCA_019456345.1 Nitrospira sp.
TCTGGTGTCGCGGTTGACGCGGTGTTCGACAGCGTATCTGTGGCCACAACTTTCAAGGACACCCTCGCCGAGCACGGCGTGGTCTTCTGCCCGTTCTCGGAAGCTGTGCTTGATCATCCTGAGCTGATCGAACAGTACCTCGGTTCGGTCGTACCGCACAACGACAACTTCTTTGCCGCGCTCAACTCCGCGGTGTTTTCGGACGGCTCCTTCTGCTACATCCCGAAGGGCGTCCGGTGTCCGCTCGAGCTGTCGACGTATTTCCGTATGAACGCCGCCGGCACGGGGCAATTCGAGCGGACGCTGATAATTGCGGAGGAGGGGGCGTACGTCAGCTACCTCGAGGGTTGTTCGGCCCCGATGCGGGATGAGAATCAGCTTCACGCAGCGGTAGTGGAGCTTGTGGCGCACGAGAGTGCTCAGATCAAGTACTCCACCGTACAGAACTGGTATCCCGGTGACAAAGAGGGAAAGGGTGGTATATACAACTTTGTTACGAAGCGTGGGAAATGTGCCGGGAACAATTCCAAGATCTCATGGACTCAAGTGGAGACCGGCTCCGCGATCACGTGGAAGTATCCCAGCTGCATACTGCAAGGAGACAACTCGGTCGGTGAGTTCTATTCGGTTGCGGTGACGAACAACAGGCAGCAGGCCGACACCGGAACCAAGATGATTCACATCGGCAAAAACACCCGCAGCACGATCGTGTCTAAGGGCATCTCCGCGGGCAGGAGCCAGAACACATATCGTGGTCAGGTCAAGATCATGAAGGGTGCCAAGAACGCCCGCAATTATTCCCAATGCGATTCGATGCTGATAGGAAGCGAGTGCGGGGCGCATACGTTCCCGTACATCGACGTGCGTAACAGCACGGCCACGATGGAGCACGAGGCAACCACATCCAAAGTGGGCGAGGATCAGATCTTTTACTGCCAGCAACGCGGCCTCAGCGCCGAAGACGCCGTGTCAATGATCGTGAACGGCTTTTGTAGAGAGGTGTTTCGCGAACTCCCCATGGAGTTCGCCGTGGAGGCGCAGAAGCTCCTCGGTATCACCCTCGAGGGAAGTGTTGGTTAGAGCGCCGCTCGACCCCCCGAATTAT
>VRUB01000133.1 GCA_019456345.1 Nitrospira sp.
CTTGTAAGCTATCGATTAGTGACTGTTTTTCAGCTGTACCAATCTTCGCGGGTTGTGGATTTGGGTCTGTCATTGTGGCCGCACCTACGAGAAGGATAGATTACCGCCCAGACGCCATGGCGACAAGGCGCGGTCGAAACAGCCGGCAAATGTGCCATGGGCGATAGCATGTGGGACAATCACGCCGTACCCGAAGCGGGGCGGTTTGGGGCAGCCTATGTGGCAGTGTTGGACACGCATCTTCGTCATATCTTGGTTGATGTTCATCAGCGTTGATACTGCACGCGCGGCCCCCGGTCAGATAACGCATGCCTTGGCGATGCATGGGACACCAAAGTATGCACCCGATTTCCAGCATTTCGACTATGTGAATCCGAATGCGCCCAAGGGCGGTACGCTTCGCCTTGGCGTACAAGGGACTTTTGATAGCTTCAATCCTTTTATTCCCAAAGGTAATCCGGGTGCGGGGACATCCTTTGAAACATTGCTCACGGCCAGTGCTGACGAACCTTTCACCGCGTACGGCCTGATCGCCGAGTCCATCGAGCTTCCCGATGATCGCTCGTGGGTAATCTTCAGTCTGCGCCCGCAAGCGCGCTGGCACGACGGTAAGCCGATCACGGTCGAGGACGTGATCTGGTCGTTCAACACACTGAAGAGCAAAGGCCAACCCTTCTACCGCTTCTATTATGCGAGTGTCGCGGCTGCCGAGAAGGTAGGCCCACGACGCGTGAAGTTTACGTTCGCTGAGAAAGGCAACCGCGAGCTGCCCCTGATCGTCGGTCAGTTGCCAATCTTACCGAAGCACTACTGGGCAACGCGCGACTTTGAGAAGACCACGCTCGAACCGCCGCTCGGCAGCGGACCTCATCGCATTACCGAATTTGAGGCGGGTCGATTCGTGACGACCGAGCGGGTGCAGGACTACTGGGGCAGGGATCTGCCGGTGAAGAGAGGTCAGCACAACTTCGACCGTATTCGTTACGACTACTATCACGATGATACGGCCATCCGCCTAGCGCTTAAAGCAGGCGAAATCGAATTTCGGTTCGAGAATCAGGCGAAAGCATGGGCGCTCGACTATGACGTACCGCCGGTACGCGAGGGTTGGTTAAAAAAGGAGGAGGTTCGTCATTTCAGCCCCACTGGTATGCAGGCGTTTGTCTACAACAGCCGGCGCGAGATCTTCAAGGATCGCAAGGTACGCCAAGCCCTGGCGTTTGCCTTCGATTTCGCGTGGACTAACAAGAACCTCTTTTTTGGTCAATATACCCGTACCGAAAGCTACTTTTCTAACTCAGAACTTGCCGCCACCGGCCTGCCCGAAGGGAAGGAGCTCGAAATTCTCGAGCGTTATCGCGGCCGTATTCCCGACGAGGTGTTCACCCGGCCGTACGAGGCACCGTCAACCGATGGCAGCGGATGGCCCAGAAATAATCTGCGCCAAGCGTTTGCACTGCTCGAAGAGGCTGGCTGGACTGTGGAGGACACGCGGCTCATTAACGTACATACCGGGCAACCATTTGAGTTCGAGATCTTGTTGGTGAGTCCCGCGTTCGAACGTATTGTGTTGCCCTACGTGCGTAATCTTAAGCGGCTTGGCATCGATACACGGGTACGTCTGGTCGATCAGTCGCAATACATCAACCGCTTGCGCAGTTTCGACTTTGACATGATCGTCGCGGTCTGGGGCTCGTCTGAATCTCCTGGCAATGAGCAACGAAACTTTTGGAGCAGCGCCGCCGCAGACTCGCCGGCCGGACGTAATTACGCCGGCATCAAGGCCCCGGTCGTTGATGAGCTCATTGAGCTTGTGATCAGTGCGCCTGATCGGGAAACTTTGGTCGCGCGTACCCGTGCCCTCGACCGCGTATTGCTGTTTGGTTACTACGTCGTCCCCCACTGGCATTTGCAGGTACAACGTATTCTTTCTTGGGACAGGTTTTCGCGACCCGCGGTGACACCTAGGTCTGGCACCTCGATCGACTACTGGTGGTTTGACCCGGTGAAGGCGGCGCGCTTGGAAGCCGAGCGCAAGACGGAAGGGCAAGTCGCTGATGGAAGCAGCCCCACCGTACCAGGTATCGGCACCACGATAGTGGTCATCGCTGGTTTGGGGATCGCTGGCTTCTTCGTGTTTCGCCGCGTGTGGCAGCGCACGGGAGTTTCATGACCGCTTATATCATCAGGCGCTTGTTGCTCATCATCCCGACCCTGTTTGGGATCATGTTGATCAACTTTGCCGTGATTCAAACCGCGCCTGGTGGCCCAGTCGAACAGGCGATCGCGCAGCTCACCGGCGAAGGCTCGGCTATCACCGAGCGCATTACCCGGGCAGGAACCGGCGAAATCCTGCAGACACCGGCACTGGGGCAAACCACCAAGAGTGCCTACCGCGGCGCGCAAGGGCTCGATCCAGAGTTTATTAAGGAACTCGAGAAGCGCTTTGGCTTTGACAAGCCGCTACATCAACGTTTCTTCGACATGATACGCAACTACCTCGTATTCGACTTCGGTGAGAGCTTTTTCCGTGATCGCAAGGTTGTGGATCTCGTGCTCGACAAGATGCCGGTATCCATCTCACTGGGGGTGTGGACTACGCTGCTCGTCTACCTTATCTCTATCCCGCTCGGTATTGCTAAGGCGGTGCGCGACGGCAGCCGCTTTGACGTAGGGACGACCTTTGTCCTCGTTATCGGCTACGCGATCCCGAGCTTTTTGTTTGCGGTGTTCTTGCTGGTTATATTCGTCGGCGGCAGCTATCTCAGTTGGTTTCCTTTGCGAGGCCTCCTGTCCGAAGAGTATCTCGGTCTCGGGTTTAGGGGTTGTGTGAGTAATCTTGCGTGTGTCGCCGATTACTTCTGGCACATCACGCTGCCTATCATCTCTATGGTGGTTGGTGGCTTTGCGCTGTTGACGATGCTTACCAAGAACTTCTTCCTCGACCAGCTGCACCAGCAATATGTGCTCACCGCCAGGGCCAAGGGTCTGACGGAGCGTCGCGTGCTCTATGGCCATGTCTTCCGCAACGCCATGTTGCTCGTGATCGCGGGCTTTCCTGCTGCATTCGTCGGTATCTTATTTACGGGCACGGTATTCATCGAGATTATCTTCTCGCTCGATGGGCTCGGACTATTGGGGTTTGAGGCTGCCTTCGGGCGTGACTATCCGTTGATGTTTGGCACGCTGTACTTCTTCTCGCTGCTCGGGCTTCTTATGAACTTAGTGGGAGATTTCATGTATACGGTCATCGATCCGCGTATCGATTTCGAGGCGCGCGAGGCATAAACGAGTAAGGCCATGGAAGAAACCGCTCAATCTCGAACTACCCTTCTTGGCATGAAACTCTCGCCGATTACCGAGCGGCGACTCCAAAATTTCCGCGCGAACAAGCGTGGCTACTGGTCGCTGTGGATCTTTCTTGCATTCTTTGTCGTTACCCTGTTTGCAGAGTTCGTGGCTAACGACAAGCCTTTTCTCGTCTACTACGAGGGCGATATCTATATGCCGATCTTCAAGGCCTATCCGGAGACGACCTTCGGTGGGGAATTTCTGACCACGGCGGATTACCGCGATCCCTTCGTCGCCGAGCTTATCAATGACAACGGCTGGATGATTTGGCCGATCATGCGTTACAACTATCGCACTGTGGCCTGGGACCTCCCCGTACCGGCCCCTTCGCCACCCGACGCTGAGCATTGGCTGGGTACCGACGATCAGGCGCGCGATGTTGTGGCGCGGCTGATTTACGGGTTTCGCATATCTATACTTTTTGGTTTCACGCTTATGGTGGTGAGCGCGGTTATCGGTGTGATAGCAGGGGCTGTGCAAGGCTACTTCGGCGGCTGGCTGGATCTGTTGTTTCAACGCTTCATGGAGATCTGGGGAGGTATGCCCATGCTTTATCTGATCATCATTCTTGCCAGCATTGTCGAGCTTAACTTCTGGTGGTTACTCTTGCTGTTGGTACTATTTAGCTGGATGGGGTTTGTGGGTGTGGTGCGGGCGGAGTTTCTGCGTGCGCGCAATCTTGATTTTGTTCGGGCAGCGCGTGCGCTTGGTGTCAGTGACACCATGATCATGTTTCGTCACGTATTGCCGAACGCCATGGTTGCCACCATTACCCTCATGCCGTTTACGTTGACCGGTTCGGTGACGATACTCACCGGGCTCGATTTTCTCGGAATCGGCCTGCCGCCGGGTTCAGCGTCGCTCGGCGAATTGCTCGCTCAGGGCAAAGCCAACTTGCAAGCGCCGTGGTTGGGGTTGACCGGATTTTTTGTCATCGCCACCATGCTTAGTCTCCTCATGTTTGTCGGCGAGGCCGTGCGCGATGCGTTTGATCCTAGAAAGCTGTTCGTTGGTGCACCGCCTCCCGAAGAGACCGGACCCGCAACCACTACAACGCGGCAGCAGCCTGCAGCCGAGCATACCAACTAGTGGCCATACCGCTCCTTCAAATCGACAAACTCGGCGTTGAGTTTCGCCAATTCGGTAGCTCGGTCACCGCCGTGAAAGGCGTGTCTCTGCATATCGATAAAGGCGAGACGGTGGCGCTTGTGGGCGAAAGCGGTTCGGGTAAATCTGTGACCGCACTCTCGGTGTTGCAGTTGTTGCCGTATCCAGTGGCGGCACACACGCCGGGCAGCTCGGTCCGTTTTCGCGGGCGCGAACTTGTTGGCGCTGACGAGAATGTCTTGCGCGCTGTGCGCGGTGACCAGGCCTCGATGATCTTTCAAGAGCCCATGACCTCGTTGAATCCGTTACATGTTGTCGAGAAGCAGATCAATGAGGTCTTGGTGGTGCACAAAGGCTTGTCGCGTCATGCCGCGAGGGTGCGCACACTAGAGCTGCTTGAGCTGGTACGTATACGTGACCCAGAGCAACGTCTCAAGTCATACCCGCACCAACTGTCGGGTGGTCAGCGCCAGCGCGTGATGATCGCGATGGCGCTCGCAAATGAGCCGGACTTGTTGATTGCCGATGAGCCGACGACGTCGGTGGATGTCACCATCCAAGCACAGATTCTGAAATTGCTGAACGATCTGCAGGCTAGCCTGGGGATGGCGATGTTGTTCATAACCCATGACCTTGGGGTTGTGCGCAAGATGGCAAAACGGGTCTATGTCATGCATTCGGGCTCGGTAGTGGAGTCGGGTGCCGTTAAGGATATTTTCGAACGACCACAACATGCCTATACACAACGTTTGCTCGCGGCCGAACCGGCCGAGAAACCAACGACGGTGGTTGGCGACGCCCGCACGATGGTCAAGGCCAGTGACATCAAGGTTTGGTTCCCGATCAAGGCCGGTATATTGCGACGCACCGTCGATCACGTAAAGGCAGTGAATGGCATCGACGTTACGGTACGGGAAGGTCACACGGTCGGTGTGGTGGGGGAGAGTGGCTCCGGCAAGACGACGCTCGGGCTCGCGCTTTTGCGGCTTCAAAAAAGTAAAGGCTTGATCGAGTTCGATGGGCGCGCCCTTCAGGGTCTTAGTTGGAAGTCGCTGCGGCCATTGCGCCGCGAAATGCAGATCGTTTTCCAAGATCCCTTTGGCAGTCTAAGCCCGCGTATGTCAGTGGGGCAGATTATCGGCGAAGGCCTCGGGGTGCATGATTTAGGCAAGGACGAGGTAGAACGCGAGCAAATGATCATCGAGGCCCTGGAGGAGGTTCATTTAGATCCTGACAGCCGTCATCGTTATCCGCACGAGTTCTCGGGTGGTCAACGTCAGCGCATCGCTATCGCTCGGGCGATGGTGGTGAAGCCGCGCTTTGTCGTGTTGGACGAGCCAACGTCAGCACTCGATATGTCAGTGCAGGCGCAGATCGTGGAGCTCC
>VRUB01000388.1 GCA_019456345.1 Nitrospira sp.
ATGTGGCACTCGCACCGCGGATGACCGATTACGGGCCGAATACGCCAACAACACCGGCGCCTCGAAGCCAGGCACTAACCGCTTGTAGCTATTGGTGGTCGCGTTGGTAAGCGCATTCAGCGCGCGCGCATGCTTAAAGATGCCACCTATGTAATAGAGCGCAGTTTGGCTTAAGCCGCCGTACTCATTGCCAGCAAACACACTCTCGCCACCCTTCGATAAGGATTGGTGCACGTGCATGCCATTGCCGTTATCGCCAACCAGCGGTTTCGGCATGAAGGTCGAGGTCTTGCCATAGGCATGGGCTACGTTGTGCACGCAATACTTCAAAATTTGCAATTCATCTGCTTTGCGTACGAGGCTCGCAAATCGGGTGCCGATCTCGTTCTGGCCTGCGGTCGCCACCTCGTGGTGATGGACTTCGACGGTTAGTCCCATCTCGGTCATCGCGAGTGCCATGGCGGAACGCATATCTTGCAGCGAGTCCACCGGTGGTACCGGGAAATAGCCGCCCTTAACGGATGGGCGATGACCCAGATTGCCGCCTTCATAGGCCTTTTCAGAATTCCATTGCGCTTCCTCCGAATCGACCTTGAAGAAACTACCGCTCATATCGGTGCCCCAACGCACATCATCAAAGACAAAAAACTCTGGCTCGGGCCCGAAGTACGCGGTATCGGCGACGCCGGTACTCTTCAGGTAGGCCTCGGCCCGTTTGGCGATGGTTCGCGGATCACGCTCGTAACCCTGCATGGTGGTCGGTTCCAGAATGTCGCAGCGAACTAATAGAGTCGGTTCTTCCATGAACGGGTCCATCACGGCGCTTTCGGGTTCGGGCATGAGGACCATGTCGGAGTCGTTAATCCCCTTCCAACCGGCGATGCTGGAGCCGTCAAACATTTTGCCGTCTTCCATCATGGTCTCATCGACCACATGCGCCGGTACCGACACATGCTGTTCCTTACCTTTGGTATCGGTAAAACGCAGGTCGACGAACTTTACGTTGTTGTCCTTGATCATCTTAAAAACATCAGCCGCAGCCATTTGTGAATCCTCCGGGGTTGGTTGGGGACGTTGCCCATGCAGCGCCAAGATGCAT
>VRUB01000389.1 GCA_019456345.1 Nitrospira sp.
CTAGCTTGCCGTCCGCATAGACAACGTTGCCCTGGCTGATCGTATGCGAAGCGCAACCGGTAACGGTCATGCCCTCGAAAATGTTGTAGTCGACGTTATGGTGATCTGTTTTAGTCGATATCGTCTTACTCGCAGCCGGGTCCCAGACAACGATGTCGGCGTCGGCACCAACCGATATACTGCCCTTGCGCGGATAGATGTTGAAAATTTGCGCCGCGTTCGTGGACGTGACGCGAACGAATTCGTTCATTGTCAGACGTCCCGTGCTGACGCCATGATGCCACAGCACTTCCAGGCGATTCTCGATGCCGGCCGTGCCGTTCGGGATGAGCCTGAAGTCGTCCTTGCCGGCAGCCTTCTGCTCGGCGCAGAAACAGCAATGATCGGTCGCCGTGGTTTGCAGGTTGCCCGACTGCAGGCCACGCCACAGCGCAGCCTGGTGTTCCTTTTCTCGAAAAGGCGGGCTCATGACATGGGCCGCCGCAACTTTAAAATCCTTGTTGCGATACACCGAGTCATCAATCAGCAAATGCCCCGCGAGTACCTCGCCGAAGACGCGCTGCCCTTCATTGCGCGCTCGCGTGATGGCCTCCAGCGATTGCCGGCAGGAGTTGTGCACGATGTAGATCGGAACGCCCAGCACCTCGGCAATACGGATGGCGCGATTGGCAGCCTCGCCCTCAACTTCCGGCGGCCGCGACAAGGGGTGACCTTCAGGCCCGGTAATGCCCATGTCATAGATTTTCTGCTGCAAGGTGTAAACCAGATCGCCGTTCTCTGCATGACACGTCACGATGGCGCCGAGTTCGATGGCCTTCGAAAAACTGTTAACGAGTATTTCATCATCGGCCATGATGGCGCCCTTGTACGCCATGAAGTGCTTGAAACTGTTGACACCGTGCTTGCGAACGAGCGTTTCCATATCGGCATGAACGGTCTCGTCCCACCACGTGATCGCAACATGGAACGAGTAGTCGGCAACCGATTTCTCTGCCCATTCGCGCCACTGCCGATAAGCGTCCATGATGTTTTGCTGTGGATTCGGAATGACGAAATCGATGATCATCGTTGTGCCGCCGGCCAGGCCGGCCGCCG
>VRUB01000390.1 GCA_019456345.1 Nitrospira sp.
GAAAACATATCTTGCACTTCTTCACAAGGGCCAAGGCCACGTTCATCGGGGCCGGTCGGAGGGGGAAACCGGGCAATGTCGGTTCCTATCGCTTATATGGGTCGTGGATGGCTCGCGCTGTTGGCAGTTTCTCTGATCGTGGCGCCTGCCTCGGGGCGGACGGACCCGTTGGCGGTGACATGGGACGAGAGGATCGAAGTCGCCTCCGGCGGCGGATACCGGGGGCCTTGGCGAATGAACGAGTCGGAGTTTCATTTCGTTGACGACCCCACCGTGGCGATTAACGAGCAGGGCTTCATCGGGGTCGCCTGGGCCGATCAGTCCCGCCACGACATCTTCTTCCAGTCCTACGGGCCCGACGGCAAAAAACGGTTCAAGGAGCCGGTCAACGTTTCCGCGAGCCCTCGAATCTTTTCCTGGCTTCCCCGCCTCGTCATCGGGCCTGGCGATGCGAGCGAGATGTATATCCTCTGGCAGGAGATCGTCTTTTCCGGCGGCAGCCATGGCGGCGAGATCTTTTTCGCCCGGTCGACGGACGGTGGGAAGACCTTCCAAAAACCGTTCAATCTCTCGAACAGCATCGCCGGCGACGGCAAGGGACGACTCACCCAGCGCCATTGGGACAACGGGAGCCTGGACCTTGCCATCAGCCCCAAGGGCATCCTATACGCCGCCTGGACCGAATACGACGGACGCCTGTGGTTTAGCCTTTCCGCGGATGGCGGCGCCACCTTCGCCGATCCGGTGCGCATCAACCCTAACCACGATTCACGGCCCGCCCGTGGCCCATCGGTAGCCGTCGGCGCCGGGGGCACCGTCTATCTCGCCTGGACCGTCGGGGAAGACAAGGCCGCCGACATCCGGTTCACCAAGTCGGTCGATCATGGCCGGTCATTCGGCGAGCCCGAGGTCGTCTTCGAAAGCGGCGGGCATGCTGACGCGCCGAAGATCGCCGTCGATGGAAAGGGAACCGTTCATCTTGTTTACGGGGAAAGCCCGGCCGGCCCCTTTCAGCGCTATCACATCAGATACACCCGCTTGAACGAGGGCAAGCGCACGTTCGAGGAGCCGAGGGAGATTTCAAGCCCGCT
>VRUB01000391.1 GCA_019456345.1 Nitrospira sp.
GTATCGAGCGTAGCGATCTCCGTACAGCTTGGAAAAACTGTGCAGGGCAGCGCGTAGCATACTCATTGGGTAAGGTGCTCTCGGCTCAATTGTATTCATCGAGGAAATGTTCACAAACGCGCCGCCACCTTGTTCAATCATGATTGGGGTGACAATCCGGGCGAGTCTCACGACGTTGAGCACATACATGTCGAGACTTTCATGCCACAGCTCATCTGTCAGTTCGAGCAAGGGCCCATCAAAATCTGGATCAAATCCGACGGTCTTGATTGCCTCGGGCACAGTGCCGCCATGGCCCATGTTGCTCACAACCGCATCAATTCGCCCATATTTACTCATGGTGTCGTCGACCATCGCCTGCAAGTCATCAACATCAAGAACAGATCCGCTGCGGCCTATACCACCGAGTTCCTCGGCTAGATCGATGCTACGGTTGGACGGGGACATCAATGAGACCTTGTAGCCCGCCTTAGCCATTTCACGCGCGCACCCGGCGCCAATGCCCTGGCCGGTTCCGGTCATGATGGCGACTCTGTGATCAGACATGTACTAGTTCCCCTCTTGTGTTTCAGTGAAAGCGGGTGCCCTCAGTCCGAAGGCAGACCGTCGCTCACCGGGCCGTGGCGCAGCAACGGGCTGTTTCCCGAGAAGCCCTCATAACGCGGCAGGTTGTCGGCGATGTCGAACCAGGGGATGCGCTCGGGGTGGAAGGCGTGGGCGGTCGGCACCAGAACATTCGGATTGTCGAAAGTGCTGATGTGAAATTCGATGATCGGTCCCAGGTCGCCACCGTCGCCCTCCCAGGTGAGCGGCGTCCCGCACTTGCCGCAAAACGCGCGGCCAACGCCCGGCGATGACTCGTAGATCTTGCGCTCGTCACCGCTGAACTTGACCTGATCGGCCTTGAATCCCGCCAGGGTCACCACCGGCGCGCCGTTGTGCTTGCGGCAGCTTTGGCAATGGCAGTGGATCACACCGAAGGACTCGCCCCTCGTCTCGTAGCGCACCGCGCCGCACATGCAGCCGCCGGTTACAGTTTCAGGATTGTCAACCATGATCGTCTCCCTTCATTTGGCATTCTAG
>VRUB01000392.1 GCA_019456345.1 Nitrospira sp.
CGCCGAGTTCATCGAGTTCGACAGGATCGACAAGGCGCCGGAGGAACGCGCGCGCGGCATCACGATCAACACGGCGCATGTCGAGTACGAGACGCAAGCGCGTCATTACGCGCATGTCGACTGTCCTGGCCATGCCGATTATGTCAAGAACATGATCACCGGCGCGGCGCAGATGGATGGCGCGATACTGGTCGTCTCGGCGGCGGACGGACCGATGCCGCAGACGCGCGAGCACATACTTCTGGCGCGCCAGGTGGGTGTTCCGTACATCGTGGTTTACCTGAACAAGGCAGACCAGGTTGACGATGCGGAGCTACTTGAGCTGGTGGAGATGGAAGTCCGCGACCTGTTGTCGACCTATGAGTTTCCGGGTGATGACACGCCGATTATTATCGGCTCGGCGCTGAAGGCATTTGAGGGCGACACGTCGGACATTGGTGTGCCATCGATTCTCAAGCTGATCGAGCAGATGGACAGCTACATACCGGTGCCGGATCGTGCCATTGACGGTGACTTCCTGATGCCGGTAGAGGACGTGTTCTCTATATCGGGTCGCGGTACGGTGGTAACGGGTCGAATCGAGCGTGGCATCGTTAACATTGGTGACGAGATCGAGATAGTGGGCATCAAGGACACGGAGAAGACGACCTGCACAGGCGTGGAGATGTTCCGCAAGTTGCTTGATCAGGGCATGGCTGGCGACAACGTTGGCGTGCTTCTTCGTGGTACCAAGCGTGAGGAAGTTGAGCGCGGTCAGGTACTGGCGAAGCCGGGATCGATTACGCCGCACACGAAGTTTGAGGCAGAGGTTTACATTCTGACCAAGGACGAGGGTGGTCGCCATACGCCGTTCTTCAAGGGCTATCGTCCGCAGTTTTACTTCCGTACCACGGACGTAACGGGTGCGGTTGAGTTGCCGGAGGGCACCGAGATGGTGATGCCGGGCGATAACGTGCAGATGGTTGTGGAACTGATTGCACCGATCGCGATGGAAGACGGACTGCGCTTCGCTATTCGTGAAGGTGGCCGTACCGTGGGCGCCGGTGTCGTCGCCAAGATCATCGACTAAAGCATTGTCC
>VRUB01000393.1 GCA_019456345.1 Nitrospira sp.
ATATCCGCAGCAGTTCGAGTTGTCGGAGTTCGAGGAGCTCGCGAATTGCGAACTGACATTTTCGGAAAATCCGGCGATCGGCAAGCTGAACGACCGGATTCGGGGCAACCCCGCGATGCCGTCGCTGGCCGACCGGTTACCGGATGAGCCCCTCGTTGTGGCTCCGTACAATGAAATTGGCCGCTATGGCGGTGTGTTCGACGTGCTGTCGAACGCGACCGAAGCGGGCACATCAGACTTCCTGTCTGTCCGTCACGTGAATCTGGTGCGGTATTCGGATGACCTTCAGACGGTTGTGCCAAACATCGCCAAGGACTGGGAGTGGAACAGCGATTACACCCAGTTGACCTTCTTCCTGCGCAAGGGCCACAAATGGTCGGACGGCGCGCCGTTTACCGCAGAAGACGTGAAATACTGGTACGACAATCTTGCGCTTAACCCCGATGTGATGGCCAAGGCGAAGGATTATGTCCTGGTGGGTGGCAAGCGTATGGAAGTTGTGGTTGTCGATCCGCAAACCGTGCAGTTCAACCTGCCAGCGCCAAAGCCGGGCCTGATTGCGCACTTTGCAACATCTTTCGCGCAAGGCTTCCAGCCCAAGCACTTCCTGGGCAAATGGGACCCGAAGCTTAACGCGAATGCAGATGCGATGGCGCAGGCCGCCGGGTTCGAAAACGGCCTTGCGGTTCTGTCGGCCTATTTCGGCAACTCGGACTGGACGGATACACCGTCTCCGCTGCTGAACAGCCCCGGCAAGGTTGCCAATCTGCCGGCTGATGTCGTGCCGACGCTCGAGTCTCACATCACCATCTCGGATACGACCGAAGGCCGCCACCTGGTGGCAAACCCGTATTTCCACATGGTCGATACCCAGGGTAACCAGCTTCCATACATCAGTGAGCAGGACGAGGTCTACATCAACGAGAACGAAGTCCGTATCCTGAAGCTGGTCAACGCCGAAGTAGACTATAAGGAGCAATCGCTGCAGCTGGATTCGGCGCCGCTGTTGATAGAAAATCAGGAGAAGGGCGACTACACGATCGATCTGCGGCCGGAGATCACGATATCGACCA
>VRUB01000394.1 GCA_019456345.1 Nitrospira sp.
CTTGGGCATTTTCTTCTCGCCGCCAGTCATATACAGGCAAACCGTCTAGAGCGTTTTCCGATCATTCGCAGTCATATCCGGCAGCGGCGAAGTAGTTTTGGCACTCAACAAGCGTGAATGTGTCGATGCCTTTTGCGATAGCCTTCCAGAGGTCATCGACGGTTCGGGCGGCGGTCTTCTTGAGGAAGGCCTTGAGCTTCGAGAACGCCATCTCGATGGGATTGAAGTCGGGGCTGTAGGGCGGCAGGAAGCGCAGCTCGGCGCCAGCTGCTTCGATGGCCTGACGCACGGCGACAGGCTTATGCGCGGGCAGATTATCCATGATGACGATGTCTGCGGGCGAGAGCGTTGGCGCCAGCACCTGCTCCACATAGGCCAGGAAGGCGGCGCCGTGCATGGCGCCGTCGAGGATCATGGGCGCGGTCATGCCCTCCAGTCTGAGCGCGCCGACGAAGGTCGTCGTCTTCCAATGCCCGTGGGGCACCGGCGCCCGACAGCGCTCGCCGCGCAACGATCGGCCATAACGCCGGGCCATCTTGGTCGAGGCGCCGGTTTCGTCGATGAACACCAAGCGCTCCGGTTCCAGATCGGGCTGCGCCTCGAACCAGGCCTGCCGGCGGCGCAGAACGTCAGCCCGCTGCTGTTCGCTGGCGTGCGCGGTTTTTTTTGACCGTCATGCCGTGGCGATCGAGCAGACGCCAGACGGTGCTTTGGGCCACCTTCAGCCCATGGGCTTCATTCAGCTGCTCGGCGATTTCCGCCAGGGTGATGTCCGGCGTCTCCTCGACCAGCGCCAGAATTTCCTCAGCATGGGCTTCGATCCGGTGCGAGCGGTTATCCCCGCCCTGCGAACGTGGCCGGACATGGCCCGTCCGCCGCCACTGATCGACCCATTTGATGGCCGTCGATGCTGCGATCCCAAAGCGCTCCGCCGCAGAGCGCCGCGACATCCCGCCTTCAACCGCCGAGATCAGCCGGTCCCGTAAATCAATCGAAAGAGGTCGCGTCATGCAGGCTGGCCTCCTTCACCAGCCCGCATCTTGAATCACAAACTCCGACTCATGGG
>VRUB01000395.1 GCA_019456345.1 Nitrospira sp.
CGAGAGACGCTGGAACTCGTGCGGGCGTACTACAAGATTAGCGATCCGCAGGTTCGCAAGCGGCTGTGCGAGATGGCCAAGGCCGTGGGCGCGGCGGACGTGTAGCGGTGCGGAAAGGCGGCGGCCGGGCCGCCAAGGGTGCCCGGCCGCCTACCGCAGGTCTTCACGCGCCCTTCAAGGACAGATAGCCGATGCCGGCCGCAGCGCCGAAGCCGGTGCTACCCTCGACCGACACGGGTTGCAGCCAGAAGCTCTTGTTGCCCCCACCAATCAAGACGTTCACACCCAGTCCGACCCCGACCGCCGCCGAACCCTTGGCGCCGATATAGGTGCCTTCGAGCGCATAGCTGCCGATGCGGTAGTCGGAGGTCGGGGCGACGATGACGAACACCACCTCCTTAGTCTCCTCCCACTGCATGTCGAGCCCCAGGGCGATCCCGCTTTCGCCCTGGTATACTTCCGTGCCGTCGCCATTGCTGAAAGTGCAGGTGAGTGGAGTTCTCGAGTAGATGAGAAGGCTGATCTTATCGCCCGTCTTCTTGCACGCAAGGCTTCCCACCCGCATACCCTCTGCCTCGGCGCTCGCCTGGACAGGGACCATAGTGACAGCAGCACTAAACACTGCGGCAATCACGTAAGCTCCGAACACTTTCATAGTTCAATCCTCCTTATGCTCGAGCCACGATGGATAACAGTGCGCATATCCCGTCCATTACGCACTCCGCGCTCGCCATTGCGACCGCGCTGTGCCGGTTGTGCGGAGCGAGTTGCGCACGCGATCATTGGAAACTCTCGCGTGGGAAATTCAAATTTTTTGGGTTTCCAGGGCGATCACTCGGGGATCGACCCTGCTCTTTGACGCCAGCCAAAAGGAGACGGGGACCGTGCGATGATCTGGGATTCCGCACCCCTAAGCGCCCGAGGAGATGCGCGTCCTGTAATCATCGATTCGTTGCCAGCTATTCCCTTTCGACTTGTTTCACAAGGCTTTCCAGACCCGTCATCGGACGCGCCTCACCTCGATGGTGGCTGTCATAAAATCGAAGGAACCGCAGGAAATCCTC
>VRUB01000396.1:0-418 GCA_019456345.1 Nitrospira sp.
GAGCACAAAGTGTACATGTCGGGTAGCGGCGCAGTTGGGGATCATAGCCACTGGCAGCGATGCGGCGTGAGTGGGATAGTCAAGGATCTTTATGTCGAGTACCGTCGTTAATCCACCTAAGCCCTGCGCGCCAATTCCTAACGCGTTGACCTTGTCATAGATCTCTAGACGCAATTCTTCGATGCGATTTTCGGGCCCGCGGGCGATGAGCTCTTGGATGTTGATCGGCTCCATCAGCGATTCCTTGGCCAGCACCATCGCCTTTTCTGCCGTGCCGCCGATGCCGAGTCCGAGTATCCCCGGCGGACACCAGCCCGCGCCCATGGTCGGTACCGTCTTTACCACCCACTCGACGAGATCATCGCTTGGATTGAGAATCGCGAATTTGGATTTGTTCTCCGAGCCTGCACCCTTGGCG
>VRUB01000396.1:428-1059 GCA_019456345.1 Nitrospira sp.
GATTATTTCAAGCTCATTGCCGGCAACAAGTTCGGTGTGTATCACCGCCGGCGTGTTATCGCCCGTATTCTTACGTATGCCGAGAGGATCGCTGACGATGGACGCGCGTAGCGGGTTATCCGGATCGTTATAGGCGCGACGCACGCCTTCATTCACCATATCTTCCAGTGACTGGTCGGTATCCCAGCGCACATTCATGCCCACTTTGAGGAATACCACAACAATCCCGGTATCCTGGCACATGGGTCGGTGGCCTTCGGCCGCCATACGCGAGTTGGTGAGGATTTGCGCCATCGCGTCCTTGGCTGCCGGCGACTGCTCGCGCTCATAGGCGGCGGCCATGGCACGAACGAAATCAGGCGGATGGTAAAAAGAGATGTACTGCAGTCCGTCGGCGATGCTATCGATTAGATCTTGCTGCTTGATGACCGTCATGCTCACCTGCCTGCGGTTGATTCGTACCTAATAATAACAAACACCGATATAGGTTTCGGCATATGCCATGCGGCCAGGCCAGGCTGCGACCAGGGCATTAACCAAGCGTATTTACTGGAAAGCCAAGCCTTTTTCGCGGTTCGGCCGGTTTGCAGCGAACTTAGGCTGAAAATTGTATTTCATCTCAAATTCAGGG
>VRUB01000397.1 GCA_019456345.1 Nitrospira sp.
TGGATCGATTCGGCGATCACAGCACGGCAAGCATCGCCGCGTGGAATGGACAAGTCGATGCCTGGCTCGAGCAGCTCCGCAGTATCGACGCCACAGTCCTGGCGGGCACCGCGGCAGAGTCAACCTACGGGTTCGCACGCGAAAGAATGGAAGCGATTGCGGCTCGCCGTGTCTGCAAAATGGACTGGTGGAACATCAGCCCGACCTGGACGGGCTGGCAGCCACAACTCGTGGCAACACTGGCCGTCCAGCCGGTTACCACAGCCGAAGAAAAATCAGACGCACTGGCGCGACTAGCCGACGTCGCTCGCTACCTGAACACCGAAGTCGAGATTCTCCGCGAGGGCATGCAGAACGACTACCTTGCAGCGAATTCAAACGTTGCTGCCGTTTTGCGGCAAACGGAAGCACTAATTGCTGCGCCAACCGAAGAATCACCGTTCTTCGATCCGGCCAGCCGCTCTGACGACCCGGAGTTCACAAGCAGATACCGGGAGATTCTCGAAGGCGAAGTTCACACCGCACTAAAAAATTACCGTGACTTCCTCGCCAATGAATACGAAGGCAGAGACAAGGTCGGCGTCTCGGCGAACCCGAACGGACAACTATGCTACAAGGCATCTGTCCGTTATCACTCATCGCTGCAAATGTCTCCGGAAGACATTCACCGGGCAGGTCTCTCCGAGATGAGCCGCATTCAAACCGAGATGCAGCAAATCGCCAGGGAGTCCTTCGGCACGGAGGATCTGAAAGGCCTGCTGGAGACGCTGCGTACGGATCCAGAATATACATTCGACAGCGAGGAAGCCGTGCTCGAGTACGCGCGTGCCGCCGTGGCCCGGGGCAAGGCGGAAGTCGGCAACTGGTTCGGCTATGTTCCGGATGCGCCCATGATCGTCAAACCCTCACCCGCCTATGAACAGGACTCGGGCGGTGGTTTCTACTCCACCGGTTCCCTCGATGGCAGCCGGCCGGGCACCTATCAGGTAGGAACCTATAACCCGCAGGGCATCAGCAAAGCCGGCATGGAAGCGACAGCTTTTCACGAGAGC
>VRUB01000398.1 GCA_019456345.1 Nitrospira sp.
CCAACTCCGAGGCCAAGCGCAAGAAGCTGGTCAAGCGCCTGAAGCTGGTCGAGGCCTTTCTGGCTTCCGGGGCGAAGTGCGAGTGGATGATTCTCGACGTCGTTCCCGTGATCCCGCCGGAGCTGCGGCCTCTGGTGCCGCTCGACGGCGGCCGCTTCGCCACGTCGGATTTGAACGATCTCTACCGGCGGGTGATCAACCGCAACAATCGTCTGAAGCGGTTGATCGAGCTGCGCGCGCCCGAGATCATCGTGCGCAACGAAAAGCGCATGCTGCAGGAGTCCGTCGACGCCCTGTTCGACAACGGACGGCGCGGCCGGGTGATCACAGGCGCCAACAAGCGGCCGCTCAAATCGCTGTCCGACATGTTGAAGGGCAAGCAGGGCCGTTTCCGCCAGAACCTGCTGGGCAAGCGCGTCGATTACTCGGGCCGCTCGGTCATCGTGGTCGGGCCGGAACTCAAGCTGCACCAATGCGGCCTGCCCAAGAAGATGGCGCTCGAGCTGTTCAAGCCGTTCATTTATTCCAAGCTGGAACTCTATGGCATGGCCTCGACCATCAAGGCCGCCAAACGCATGGTCGAGAAGGAGCGCCCGGAAGTCTGGGACATCCTGGAAGAGGTGATCCGCGAGCATCCGGTGCTGCTGAACCGGGCGCCGACGCTCCACCGCCTGGGCATTCAGGCCTTCGAGCCGGTGCTCATCGAGGGCAAGGCGATCCAGCTCCACCCCCTGGTCTGCACGGCCTTCAACGCCGACTTCGATGGCGACCAGATGGCGGTGCACGTGCCCTTGTCGTTGGAGGCACAGCTCGAAGCGCGCGTGCTCATGATGTCGACCAACAACATCCTTTCCCCGGCCAGCGGCAAGCCGATCATCGTGCCCTCGCAGGACATTGTGCTGGGCCTCTACTACCTGACCACGGAGGCCGAGGGCGAGGTGGGCGAAGGCATGGTCTTCACCGACGTGGGTGAGATCCAGCACGCCCTCCAGGCCAGCGCCGTGACGCTGCACAGCAAGATCAAGGCGCGCATCCTCGCGTTCAACGAGG
>VRUB01000399.1 GCA_019456345.1 Nitrospira sp.
ATACCTTCGGTCGTAGAGTTCCTCGGTTACGATCACGTTGAGCATGGCGTTGAGCAGCGCCACATCAGTACCCGGATTGAACTGCAGCATGAAAGTGGCATGCCGTTTCAAGGCCTGCCCGCGCGGATCCATGACGATAAGGGTCTTTCCTTTCTTGGACGCCTGCTTGAAGAAGGTGGCGGCTACGGGGTGGTTTTCGGTTGAGTTGGCGCCGATGACGATGATCACGTCTGCCTGCTCACAGGCGTTGAAGGGCGCGGTTACGGCGCCTGAGCCGATACCCTCCATCAGCGCAGCGACGGAAGACGCGTGGCACAGACGGGTGCAGTGATCCACATTGTTGGTGCCGAACCCGGTGCGTACGAGCTTCTGCACCAAGTACGCCTCCTCGTTGGAGCCCTTCGCTGAACCGAAGCCGGCCAGCGCCTGACTGCCGCTACGCTCTCTGATCTTCTTGAGTCCAGCAGCGGCGGCATCGAGGGCCTCTTCCCAGGTCGCCTTGCGGAAATGGGTGTATGGATTGGCCGGGTCGACCTCAACCTCGGCACCTTTGGGCGCATCTTCTCGACGTATTAGGGGTTCGGTCAGCCGGTGCGGGTGTTTAACGTAGTCGAATCCGAACCGGCCTTTAACGCACAGTCGGTTCTGATTGGCGGGTCCATCGCGCCCCTGAACCGCGACGATTTCGTTATCTTTGATCTGATAAGTAATCTGGCAACCGACGCCGCAATAGGGGCACACGCTTTCCACTTCCGTAAGCGGATCGGTTTTGCCCACGCCTTCTTCGTCGACCAGCGACGATTCCATAAGCGCGCCGGTGGGGCAGGCCTGCACGCATTCGCCGCAGGCGACACATGTACTATTGCCCATGGGATCATCGAAATCGAAAACGATTTTGGCACCGTATCCGCGATAGGCCATACCGATGACATCGTTGACTTGTACTTCGCGGCAAGCGCGCACACACAGATTGCAGTGGATACAGGCATCGAGCTGTACACGCATGGCAGTATGACTGGCGTCGGGCGTCGGTTGCTGCCGAGGCGGGA
>VRUB01000134.1 GCA_019456345.1 Nitrospira sp.
GAACAACAGAGCAACTCTAACGCTCTTCATCCAAATCCTTTTCAGTGCCGCGACAAGAGCACCCGCGTGAGACTGAGCGCTTTGTTTATGTCATGTGGTCTGACGGTTTACTGGATAATTAATGAGTGTGCGTTGTCACTGGCCAAAGCGCAAGTCACCGTATTCAGGTAAACGACGTGTGTGGCCGTACGGCATGCCCGGGGGTCAACCTTACGGCTCCGGTAAGACGAAGTTTTAAGAGAAATGTCAGTAAAGCGCCAGCACACACATTTTCATTCTTGAAAATCACCTGAGTATCGGGCATGGTCTGAAATGCCAGCTTTATCTAGGAACGTCGGTGCCACTCTATAGGGGATCGCTTCACGATGCGCATTGAAAAGGTAGAAATCGAGCTGCTGCGTTTGCCATTGCCGCGTGCGATGATGTCGGGTTCGTCCTCCGGTGCCAACGGCGGGCCGGTGACGCATATCAATATGCCCGTGGTTGTGATCACGACCGACGAGGGCATCCGCGGCCTTGGATATGCCTGGAGCCTGCTCGGTGGGGCCACGGCCACCAAACGGGTGCTGCAGGACGATTTCGCACCGCTGCTCCTGGGTTAAGACCCGCTGGATCATGAGCGCTTGTGGCGGCAGCTCTACCGGCGGCTGCAGTCGGTGGGCCGGCACGGGCTCGTGATCCAGGCGCAGGCTGCCATCGATCTCGCGCTGTGGGACATCAAGGGCAAGGCCGCCAATATGCCGGTTTACAAGCTGCTCGGCGGAGCGCGCGAGCGCGCGCCGGTGTACGGCTCCGACGGCGGCTGGCTTTACATGAGCGTGAGCGAGATGGTATCGGAGTTCGAGGCCTATCTGGAGCAGGGGATGGCAGGCATCAAGATGAAGGTGGGGCACGACGATCCACGGGTGGATATCGAGCGCGTGCGCCAGGTGCGTGCAGCGTTGGGAGACGAGGCGTGGATCGCAGTAGACGCCAACCAGAAATGGGACTACCCGACCGCTTTACGTGTCGGCCGCGAGCTCGAGCAGCTCGGCATTGCCTGGTTCGAGGAGCCGTTGTTGTGTGAAGACATCCCCGGTCACGCACGGCTTGCAGCTGATCTCGATATCCCGGTCGCGCTGGGCGAGACGCTGGGCTCGCGTTTCGAGTTCGCGGCCTACCTGCGTGCCGATGCCGTCGATATCATACAACCCGACGTGATACGTGTCGGCGGTCTCACGGAAACACTCAAGGTTATCGCCCTGGCAGACGCCGCGCAAAGACCGATTGCCCCGCATCATATGATGGAGGTGTCGATCCATGTCGCGTGCGGAGTCATGCACGCGGGGCTCATAGAGTACATGCCGTGGATCGCCGCTGCCTTCGCCCAACCCGCGATCATTGAGGACGGTCACATGTTGCCGCCCCCGAAGCCGGGCCTCGGTCTGGAGCTTGCCGAGGACGTTGTCGCACGCCATCGGGTTGAATAATCTCCGCACAACGCGAAGCTGCTGTTATGCTGAACCTGTTTCTCGCCTGCATCGCCGGTCATAGGGTGTCGCGAACCCGGTGTCGTGGCGTCTCGGCGACCGTCTGCGGCGCTGGGCTTTAGTAAACAAAGACATAGAGCACTCCACATAATGCGCAGATTACCGGTTCTGCTTTTAGTCGCCGCTGTCATCATTTTGCTGTTGAGCTTCGGTATTCGGCAGAGCTTTGGGCTGTTTCTCGAGCCGATGACCGATGAGCTCGACTGGGGCCGGTCTGTTTTTGCGTTCGCCATCGCACTGCAAAATCTACTCTGGGGACTGAGTCAACCTGCCTTTGGCGCATTTGCCGATCGCTTTGGTATCGTGCGCACGTTACTACTCGGCAGCGTGCTCTACATCGCCGGCCTCCTGATCATGGCTCTGAGCGGCTCTCCCAACGGGCTTTATCTTGGAGCCGGTCTGCTTGTGGGATTCGGCATCAGCGGCACCTCGTTCTCGCTCGTGCTGGCTGCAGTGGCGCGGGCTGTACCGCCTGAGCGCGTCAGCCTGGCGCTCGGTCTGGTGACGGCGGGTGGCTCATTCGGGCAATTCGCCGCGCCATTGTTTGCGCAGGGTTTGATTAATCATCTGGGCTGGCTCACGACATTGCTTGTGTTCTCGGTGTGCGCGGGTGTTATGATCCCTTTCGCCTTCGGCTTTCGCCGCGCGGATCGGGCGGGGCAACATTCCGTCAGCACCCAGCGCCTCGGTGAGGCCGTGCGCGAGGCGATCGCACACAGGGGTTACCGGTTGCTGAATGCGGGGTTTTTCGTTTGCGGTTTCCATGTCGCATTTATTGCCACCCACCTGCCGGCCTACCTGATCGGGTTGAGCTTCGCACCGATGCTCGGGGCATGGGCGCTGGCGACCATAGGGTTTTTCAATATCATTGGCAGCTTTGCCGCGGGATTTCTCGGCGGGCGCTATCGCAAGAAGCTCGTCCTCAGCGGCCTGTACTTTTGCCGCAGCATGGTGTTTGCGCTCTTCCTTATTGTGCCGGCATCGCAGCTGTCGGTGCTGGTGGCGTCGGCGGCGATCGGCTTACTGTGGCTCGGCACGGTACCGCTTACCGGTGGGATTGTCGGACAGATTTTCGGCCCGCGCTACATGGCGACGCTCTTTAGCATCGTCATGATGAGTCATCAACTGGGCGCGTTTTTCGGTGCCTGGATCGGGGGTTATATATTTGATGTCACGGGTTCCTACCAGTCGGCCTGGCTCATCGCAATCGTGCTTGGGTTCATCTCGGCGGCGCTGCATCTGCCGATTGCCGACAAGCCGCTACGCCCGCAGGAGGTGAGCGCGTGATGACAAAGCTTGTCGCAACTCTCAGCTTGAAATTTCGTCTGCTCGCGACGGTAGCTATGCTGGCAGTCATAGTTGTGCCCGGCATGTTAGCGGCGGCGCAGACCGCCGCGCCCGCGGAGCTAACGCTTAGCGCCGGCGATGGGGAGAAGCTGTTCGCCACTTATGTGCGTGCGGGTGCCGGCCATGACAAGATCGCCCTTCTGTTCCATCAAGCCGGCTCTAACCGTCATGAGTATGATCCGATAGTCCCGACGCTCAATGCGCTGGGGTTCGATACGCTGGCGACAGATCAGCGCTCGGGCGGACAACGATGGGGTTATGCCAACCGCACCGTTAGCAAAAAGGGTCAGTCCGAATCCTATGCGGAGGCGTATGCCGATCTACAAGGTGCGTTGGATTGGGCCGTCGCCCGCGGGTACCGTACAATTATTGCGATTGGCAGCTCGTACTCCGCGTCACTCGTCATAGTGCTGGCGAGCTTGAACCCGGGCAGGTTGACGGCGCTTGCCAGCTTCTCGCCGGGCGAGTACTTCCCGCAAAAGGACCGCATAAAAAAAACCGCCGCCAGCGTGACGATCCCGTTTTACATCACTGCAGGCCCACAACGACAAGAGCAGTCTCGCGTCGATGAGGTTCTGAGCCGCACGAGCAGTGACAACATCAAGCGCCACCGCGCCATTGCCGGTGTGCACGGCGTATCGACCATGAGAAAGGATCAAAACCCGGCCGGGTACGAGGAAAACCTGGAGCATTTCAAGGCCTTCTTGGCGGGGATCGTGTCGGGCTAAGGGCAGCCGCGAGCTTATTGTCCTTACGGTACGCCTGTCTGATTGTCCAAGTTGGACGCGGGTCCCTAACGGAACATATGTAAATGGCGGAGCTGCGTATTACACAGATAAACATCTACCCTATCAAGTCGACGGCTCGGATTTCGTTGTCTGCGAGTCGCGTGCTGCAAGCGGGCCTTGAGCTGGACCGCCGTTGGTTACTGGTGCGCCCGGACGGGGAGGCCATCACCGCAAGGGAGTATCCGCTGCTCACACTGGTCCGTACAAAACTCGACGATGATGCATTGGTGGTCGTGGCGGCGGGCATGCCGGAGCTCCGGATTCGGTATCAACAGGAGACCGGGGCGTTGAGAGCGGTGCGCATCTGGGGTGAGGAATGCACGGCCGGCACTGTGGGTGCGCAGGCCGAACGCTGGTTCTCTGATTACCTGCACGAGGCATGCGAGCTGGTACGGATGAGCGATACTCACCCCAGGCCGGTTGACCCGGATTACGCACGGCCGGGTGATTATGTCAGTTTTGCCGACGCGTTCCCGTTGCTCTTGATATCCGAGGCGTCGCTCGCGGACTTGAACGAACGTGTTCCGCACCGTGTATCCATGCGCCGGTTTCGCCCCAACCTTGTGGTCAACGGTGCGCAGCCGTATGCGGAGGATCACTGGAAAAAGATCCGGATTGGCACTGTCGTGTTTGACGGCGTGAAGAATTGCTCACGTTGCGTGTTTACTACTATCGATCCCGAGACGGGCACCAAGGACAGCGACCTGCAGCCGCTGCGCACGCTGGGTTCCTATCGCCGGCGACCCGGGGGCGGCGTGTTTTTCGGCCAGAACCTGATCCCGCGCACGGGAGGTACTGTGCAGTTGAACGACACGGTGGAAATACTGGCCTGATCGTCGGACAATGTGTCGACCTTGATATCATGTAGCCGAGGTCGTCAAGATTAAGGAACAGACTTTGAGAATCACCGCAGTAATCGTCGTGGCCCTCACCATGCTCAGCGGCTGCGCTGGCGGTCCGACCGAGAATGCCGGCGTGGGGCCACGGTACGAGACGATCGAGTCGCCGGCAGAGGCGACCGCTCCGGTCACGAACTGCATTCCGGTCTTTTGTCGCGTCGATGGGGATGCTTTATACGACTCGCGTTTTTGCTGTGTCGACGGCCCGCAGAACTGAGAGCGCCGTTCGACCTGCGCATCGCAAGATTATCGCCCTAAGCACCCGCTGGCGCGGCGCGTTGATTCGCTCGCGGCGTAGTGCGGGCGCAGCGCTTGCCCCCTGGCCCGCCCCGGCCGGTGCCGCGGCACGGTTAATCCTCTAAACTCTGTGTGTCTATCCCCGCCTTCATGAGAGCCAGGGGCGGCTCGTTTAAGCTCGCGAGCGCGGTCCTCATGCAGCTCGCCTGGTCCAGCCGGTCGGGTTGCCGATGCCCCCCGAGTTGCGTGTGACCGCGATAACGTCTAGTTTTTAGAAGGCATCGCAAGAAACTTTCATCTCTAAGCGCTTGATTTTATTGCATGCGCGCGATCAGTCGAGCGCTGCTGGGAAAATGGCCACTCAAAGTCCTGACAATGCGTTACCGTCGGCCTACCGGCTAGGCGAGTACATCATCGAGTCCGTGCTGGGGCATGGGGGTTTCGGTATTACTTACCTTGCCCGGGACACCAAGCTCAGCTCACGCGTCGCGATCAAGGAGTACTTCCCGCAAGCGTTCGCTATTCGCGATAGCCGGTCTACGATCATCCCCAGGCCGGAGGGTACGGATACCTATCAATGGGGCTTGCGGGAGTTCTTAAAAGAAGGCCGGGCGCTGGCCAAGTTCAAGCACAACCACATCGTGCGCGTGCTGCGCTTCCTCGAGGCCAACGGTACCGCCTACATGGTGATGGAGTACGAGGAGGGAGAGAGTCTCGCCCACTATTTGCGCCGGAGTGGGGGTTTTTTGAATGAGTCAATGCTGTTGAGCGTGTTCT
>VRUB01000135.1 GCA_019456345.1 Nitrospira sp.
CACGAGATTGAGACAGACCAGGGTCCCCAGACTGCCGCTACGCGAAATGGTTCCAATCCGTCCCGGCCGAAAGACGCGATCGTTGAACACGGGCATGAACCCAACAAAACATTCTCCCGGTGTCGCCAGCCCCGCCGTATTCGGCCCCAGCACACGCACCTTGTTCTCACGGGCTGCGGCCAAGAGATACATCACGTCTTGCACCGGTATGTGTTCGGTGAGGATAACAAGTTTTCTCACACCAGCATCAATCGCGTCCAAAGCGGCGTTGCGCACCGCGAGCGGGGGGATGAATAAAACCGAGACTTCAAAACCTGTCGCTTCCATCGCCTCGCTGGGACTGCCATAGACGGGTACGCCTAGATGTGTGGTGCCGGCTTTCTTTGGATTCACGCCGCCCACAATTTTCGTGCCGTACGCTTGCATGCGCTCAGTCCAGAATGTCGCTTGGCGTCCCGTGATGCCCTGAACAAGCACACGTTCTTCGCCACGCACGATCATTTCGCCGCCTCGACCGCCGCCCTGACCGCGTCGTCCAGGGCGTCATAGGGTTCGATACCGAGCCGCTCTCGCAGCATCTGCACCGCTTCGTCTTCGCCGGTCCCGTGCACCGTAAAGAAAACGGGAACCTTGGGCTTGAGCATCTCCCACGCCGCCGTGACACCTTCCATCATGACGTCCGTGCGGGCGACGGCCCCGCAGAAATTGATCAAGACACTCTTCACGCGCGGATTAGCCAACACCAGCTGCAGCGCGGGCTTGCCCTTGACGTAGGCATCACCACCGATTTCCAGAAAATTGGCCGGCGCACCTCCGTGATAGCGCACAACATCAAGCGTTGTCATCGTCAACCCGGCACCGTTAGCCAATATCCCCACATCACCATCGAGCTCAATATAGCGTAATCCGAGTTCACGGCTGCGGGCTTCGAGCTCGGTCATGGGCTCTCGTGCGCCACGGTCCGCTAATTCCGGTTGGCGCTGGATGCCCGAATCATCGAGCACAAACTTACAGTCCAGGGCGACAAGATCACCGCCCTCGATCACCGCAAGCGGATTGATCTCGACCAACTCGGCATCGTTGGTACTGTAGACCTGGTAAAGCCTGACCAACAGATCGGCCACCGCACCCGCGTCATCGAACTCCAGGCCCACCAGCATCTGCAGCGCGTTTGCATGATCGAGTCCATGTCTAATATCCACCGACAATTGCCGCAGTCGATCGGGCTTGGTGACTGCCACTTCTTCGATGTCCATACCGCCTTCTATGGAAAACATAACCAGCGGACTCTTACTCGCCGGATCGTTGAGAACAGCGGCGTAATACTCGCGCACAATCGGTGCGCGTTGCTCGACTAATACGCGCTCCACCGTGTGTTCGCCGATTAGCATGCCAAGGATTTCCGAAGCCGCGACACGCCCTGAATCGGTATCATCAGCGGTTTTGATACCGCCAGCCTTGCCGCGTTTACCGGTCGGTACTTGCGCCTTAACCACGACTGGTCCGAGTTCAGTCGCTGCCTGCGCTGCCTCTTCCGGGGTCGCGGCCAACATGCTGCGCGGCACTTGGATGCCCGCCGCCACGAGCAATGGTTTGGCGGCGTGTTCCTCGAAGTTCATGGATGAATCTCTAAAGAGGGAGACTTACTTCCCGTAGCGCGACCAGTAGTCGCCAAATAGCTCTTCTTCGGTCGGCTTGTCTTCCGCGATTACGGTCGAGAGGTGGGTAATGTTGATGAAGTGTCGATAGTTGAGATTCTCGCTGATGCTATTACCACCCCAAGTACCGCAGCCCATACTGAGCGTAAAGTTAAGACCGCTGTTGAATCCCCCACCGTTACCAAATGTATGGGCTTGGTTGACCAACACCCGAACGACGTCGATCTTCTCAGCGAGATAACGGGCGTGGTCCATATTCTGCGTATGAATGCCGCAAGAATGCCCCCTACCGACATAATCGAGGATCGCCTGGATCTGCGCGGCTGCTTTCTCGAAATCACTGGCGCGATAAACCGTCAACACCAGCGAAAGCTTTTCGTCAGAGAACGGGTGTTTTGGACCGACACCGGTTTCCTCGACCATAAAAAAGCGTGCCGCCTGCGCTGCATCTGGCAATCCCGCTTCACGCGCGAGCACGGCCGCATCCTTGGCAACCACCTTGTAATTCAAACGCCCATCAATCCATAGCGTGTTTTCGATCGCTTTCTTTTCTCTAGCAATGGCAAGATAGCCACCGACGGCCTCTAGCGCCGAGATCGCCTCCTTATAGACATCGTCCAAAATGACAACGGAATTCTCAGACGAACACGACGTGGCGTTGTCGAAAGTCTTTGAGGCACAGATTTTCTCGGCCGCGTCTTTGAGATCGGCACTGCTATCGATAATGACGGGTACATTGCCGGTGCCGACGCCGATTGCCGGTGTGCCACTGCGGTAAGAGTTGCGTACGTTGTTTTGCGAACCCGTCGTGACAACCAAATCACAGGCCTGCATCAACGCATTGGTCAACGCCTTGTTAACCGGGGCTGGTAACACCTGTACCAGATCCGCCGGCAATCCAATGGTTTCTAGCGCCGAGCGCATAAGCTCAACTGCGCGCGCGGTGGTCGTCCAACCTGCCGGCGACGGCGCGATAATAATCGCGTTACGCCCCTTGATCGCCATCATTGCCTTATTGACTGGCGTGGCCGCCGGATTGGTAGACGGCGTCACTGCACCGACAACGCCCACGGGTTTGGCGTATTTGAGTATGCCATGGGCCTTGTCTTCTTCAATCACACCCACAGTCTTAACTCGCAACAGGTCGCGCAAGGTACCAAAGGTCTTGCGTTGATTCTTGATGATCTTATCGGCGACGTTACCGAGTCCGGTATCGCGCACGGCTGATTCGGCAAGTTCCTTGGCGTGTTCTGGCTTGCAGAGTGACCACGCCAGCGCGGTGACCGCTTCATCGGTGCGTGCTTGCGTAGCGTGGGCAAACGCCGACATAGCCGCCCGTGCTCGTGCCACAAGCTCGTTCACCGCTTGGACTTCCGGCGTTCCGGCGGACATCATTTCACCTTGTTTGCCCATCTATCCACGCAAGACATCGCAGAACAACATCGGATCAACGTTACCACCTGAACATACGACAGCTACATTCTTATCACGACAATCGAGTTTACCGCTTAGCGCCGCCGCTAACGCAACCGCGCCACCCGGTTCGACTATCAACTTGAAATGATGGAATGCCGCCACCATGGCCGCTTTCACATCATCGTCGCTGACAACGAGCGCACCTTTGAGTAAGCGAGCGTTAATACTGAACGCCAATTCACCGGGGGTGGGGACTAGTAGCGCATCGCATATCGATTTTGTTTCCCCATCATTATGTTCGCGCTGTCCGCTTGCCAGCGACCGGGCAGTGTCGTCGAAACCGACTGGCTCTACCGCATATACATCCGTCGTCGGCGTTTTTTCCGCTAGCGCGATCGCGCACCCAGCGATCAGACCACCGCCGCCACAGGGTACCAGCACCGTATCCAAGATTAGGCCAAGCTCGGCGGCACGATCGGCGATTTCAAGGCCAATGGTTCCCTGACCGGCGATGATAATGGGATCTTCGTAGGACCGGTCGAGGGTGGCGCCGCGCTCATTGGCAATCTGTTGCGCCAACGCCTCTCTGTCTTCGCGATAGCGGTCATACAGGCGCACTTCAGCGCCATAGGCCCGTGTATTGGCCTGCTTAATCGCCGGCGCGTCGGCCGGCATGACGATGACGGCCGGGATGCCCAGTATCTGCGCCGCCGCCGCTATGCCTTGAGCGTGATTACCGGAGGAAAACGCAACCACCCCGCGCTTTCGGGCCGTTTGATCGAGTCGCGACAATCGGTTGTAGGCACCACGAAACTTAAACGCGCCCGTACGTTGTAACATCTCAGGTTTAACTAAGAGTCGCCCGCCGAGCCGTGTATTGAGCGCCGGTGATTCGAGCAGCGGCGTTACTACCGCGTGGTCGCGTATACAGCGCGCTGCGTCGAGCACGTCGGCGAAGCTCGGCGCTGCCGGCTGCACATCGATGCTTGACGTAGCGCCAGGCGCCATAGCCAATCAGTCCTTCGCGCCAAGACCGCGGCGCGTGCCCCTCAAGGCACGGTAGATATTGGTACCAATCGTCAGCACACCGGCGCCTATCAACAACGCGACGATGGGCCGGCTGATAAACGCACCCATATCGTAACTCAACATCTGCATCGCCTGGGCAAAGTTTTGCTCACCGAGCCTTCCGAGAATCACGCCGAGGATGATGCCAGCAACGGAATAACCAGAACGCCGCAGGAAAAAAGCAATAACGCCCGCCGTGAACATCACCAACACATCGGTGGCCAGACCGCGCACGGCGTAGGCACCAACGGTCGACAACAACAAGATGGCCAGGGCGAGGAACTGGAACGGTATGCGCAACAACTGGGTAACGGTTTTTACCTCAAGATAGCCAAGCACGAAGATGGCGATATTGGCGAAGAACATGGCCGCGAACACCACATACACCAGTTCCGAACTGTTGGTAAACACCAAGGGTCCCGGTTCCATGTCGTGCATCTGGAACACACCAATCATCATGGCGGTGAGCGCCCCACCGGGCAGCCCCAGGGACAGGAGCGGAATCATGGCGGCGCCGGTGGCGGCATTGTTGGCAGTCTCCGATGCGACCACGCCCTCTAGGCAGCCGGTGCCGAACTTCTCCGGTGTTCTCGACCAACGCACCGCCTCGTTATAGCTCAAGAACGCCGCCAAGGTCGCGCCGATACCGGGCAGGATGCCAGCGAAAAACCCCAATAGCACCGATCGTAGTACTGCGATCTTAAGCTGCCAAAACTCGAGCAGGCTAGGCAGCTTGGTACTAAAGGCAGGCATCTGAAAGACACCGACCACGCGCTTTTCGGCCTGCACAAACACCTCGGATACCGCAAAGAAACCCAGGATCAGTGGAATGAAATGGATACCGGCAAGCAAATAGACAAAACCAAACTCGTAGCGCTCCATACCGGCGACCGGGTCAAGCCCGACGGTGGCGACCATAAGGCCGAGTAATACCGACAACCATCCTTTCCACAACGTCCTAGCCCCTACCGACGATGCAACCGAAATACCGAGAAACACGAGCGCAAATATCTCCGGCGGACCGAATGCCCTAATCGCCCAATCCGCCAAAAGCGGCGTAAATGCGATCATGAGTAACACAGAACAGGTCCCACCCAATGATGAACACAGCACGGCAGCACCAATGGCCTTACCGGCCTGGCCTTTCTGGGTCATCGGGTAACCGTCGAAGGCGGTGGGCGCGTTTTCGGGTGAACCGGGGATGTTGAACAGGATCGCGGTGACCGCACCCCCATAGGTACCTGAACAATAGAGCACGGAGTAGAACATAATCGCGTCGGATGCGCTGAGGATGCCTGAAAACGGCAGAAAGATAGCGCCCAAGGTAAGCATATTCACGCCGGGAATGGCGCCAAATAACATGCCACCAATCAGTGCGGCGAAGAATATGCCGATGCTCAAGGGATCGCTAAAGAGCGTTAATGCCCCA
>VRUB01000016.1 GCA_019456345.1 Nitrospira sp.
GTGGTCTTATTCTATCTTCAAATATATTATTACTATTATTTAAGAAGATTATTATTGTAGTAAGTCCTGTGCATAAGGTATGGTCGATGCTGCATTTGAGGTTTTTGATCTTGGGGGGCCTCTATCTTGGTTGTGTAGAGTCCTGTGTCTAACTCTGTGTGCTGAGGGTGGACAGGCGTATATAACTTTAGTCGAGTGCCTTTGGCTTTATCTGCACGTGAGTTGATGACAAGGTTATGCACAGCTAGCTTGTAAGGATCCTGGTGAGGTTGTCGTAGTCTTCTCTTATTCTAACGTCGCTGCTTACAAGACTTGCTATCCGCCGACATGCATGCAGCACGGTGGTGTGGTCGCGCCCACCAAAGGCATCACCAATCTCTGGCAGACTATGTGTAGTAAGCTCTTTTGCTAGCGCCATTGCCACCTGTCGAGGCCGTGCCACGGGTCGTGAGCGGCGCTTAGAATGAAGGTCTGCTACTCTGATTTTGTAGTACTCTGCTACTGTCTTCTGGATGTTCTGTATAGTAACGAGACGTTCTTGGAATGCTAGCAGATCTCTGAGGCTTTCATTAGCCAGCTCCACGTCAATCGCCCGTCCAGTAAAGTGGGCATTGGCCATCACACGGCGTAGGGCGCCCTCCAGTTCGCGCACGTTGGAGCGCACGCGCTTTGCTATGAAAAACGCCACCTCATCAGATAAGGCAACGCCCTCAGCAGTAGCCTTCTTGATTAATATTGCCACCCGCGTCTCGAGCTCAGGTGGCTCAATCGCGACCGTGAGACCGGAGCCGAAACGCGACACCAAGCGCTCCGCTACCCCAGCCAAGTCCTTCGGGAACCGATCGGCAGTAATGATTACTTGGTGCTGACCCTCCAGTAAGGCATTGAAAGTATGGAAGAATTCCTCTTGTGAGCGCTCCTTTCGAACAAAGAATTGAATGTCATCAATAAGTAAGGCATCGAGTGTGCGATAAAATTTCTTGAATTCATTGATGGCATTATGCTGCAATGCCCGCACCATGTCCGCGACAAACCGCTCGGAGTGAATATAGGCAACGTTTGCACTCTGATTATGCTCAAGCATCAAGTTGCCAGCCGCCTGCATCAGATGTGTCTTGCCAAGCCCCACACCGCCGTAGATGAAAAGCGGGTTATAGGCCACACCCGGGTTCTTGCCCACCTGCCTCGCCGCCGCTCGCGCCAGCTGATTGGATTTCCCTTCCACATGACCGTCGAAGCTGAAGTCAGGATTCAGTCGCCCGATGACCGGCCCGAGCTTTGTCGCCACCTGCGCCCCCGATGGCACCACACGCCCACCACCGCTGACGCTGCGCTCATGCTCGCCGACCTCCACCGATACCGTTAGGCTGGTGGTGCCGCTGTACTGCGTCGCGAGTTCAGCGATACGTTCCATAAACCGATCCTTAACCCATTGCATTACGAAGCGGTTGGGTGCCAGCAGCCGCAGCGCTTGCGCATCGTTGATTGCCTGCAATGGCCGGATCCATGTGTTGAACTGCTGCGCCGAGAGCTCTCGTTCCAAGTGCGCTAAGCAGTTACTCCAGAGTGGCGGTGGTGTCATTGTCATCGTTCTGGTTGGGAAGTGGGGGGTCGAGAGTCTATCGCCAAATCTTCATTCAATCCACAGCCGCGTGTCTAATGCAATGGATACAGACGCTTGCATTTTATGGTAGTTGACAAACACATCATGAAGGCAGTAAGTTTCACGCCCCATCCGCGGTAAGCACAACTATCTGGGTCCAGCTACGAATGAAAAGGACATATCAACCAAGCGTAATAAAACGCAAACGCAAGCACGGCTTCCGTGCACGCATGCGTACGGTCGGCGGCCGTGCCGTGCTCAACGCCCGCCGCGCCAAGGGCCGCACACGGTTGAGCGCCTGAGTAAGTTGACGCGGGCCCGTCCGTCTAGCCGCGAGGGGCTTCCCAAGAGACACCGTCTACTGCGATCATCGGCCTTTAGCGTCGTGTTGCGCCAAGGATGCAGGACGCGCGACCGCTGTTTTGCCGTTTATGTTGTGGCCAATGCACTTCCGCATCTACGTTTAGGTCTGGTGGTGTCACGCAAGGTCTCGCTGCGGGCGGTGGTGCGCAATCGCCTCAAGCGCCACATACGGGAATCCGTGCGGCGACACCAGCAGGCGCTGGTAGGCCTCGATCTTGTAGTAGTGGCGCACCGCGAGGCCGCTGAGGCCGAAGCCAGGCGCCTACGCGCTTCACTCGAGCGGCACTGGACGGACATAGTAGGAAAATGCAAAAGATCCTCATAGCGTTGATACGTGGCTACCGCTATCTTATAAGCCCCACCCTCGGCTCGCATTGCCGGTTTTATCCCACTTGCTCCGAGTACGCACTCCATGCCATTCGCGAGCATGGCAGCGTTCGCGGTTTGTGGTTAAGCGCCTGGCGCTTGCTGCGCTGTCACCCATGGCGCGCAGGGGGGTACGATCCCGTACCGAGCCCAGGCGGCGCTCGAAGGGCCAGGCCGAGCCATGGATAATCAGAAATTCTTGCTAATCATCGCTCTGGGAATCATCCTGTTCTTGATCTTCCAGGCCTGGCAGCAAGAGCACCAACCGGCCCCGGCCCCGGAAGCGAAGGCGCCTGCGGAGCAGGAGGTGCCGGAGGCACCGCCACCGCAAGCCTCAAGCCCCACCGCGACCGCGACGCCGGCGACGCCAGCACCAAGCGCACCCGTGAGCCCGCCACGCGGGACGCGCATCAAGGTTACCACCGACGTTATCGAGGTGGTCATCGACGCCGCCGGCGGGGGCCTGCGTGAGCTCAAGCTGCGCGAGTATCCGGTGTCTGTGGACGAACCCGACAACCCGTTTATGTTGTTGACCGACGACCGCAAGGATATGTACATGACGCAATCGGGGTTGATCGGCAGCGGGCGCGAGTACCCCAACCACAACACACGCTACACCGCTGACAGCCAACGCTATGTCATGGCAGCGGGCCAGGATGAGCTCAAGGTCCCGTTGCGCTGGCAGGGTCCGGACGGCGTGCGCTACACGAAGGTGTTTACCTTTCACCGCGACAGTTACCTCATCGAGGTTGATTATTTGGTCGAAAACTCCTCGGCGACGCCGTGGCAAGGATACCTGTATAGGCAGTTCCGGCGCCGCTACGTGCCGGTCACGGCCAGCTGGCTGAGGCGGCTGCCGACTTACCTCGGCGGTGCCATCTATACGCCGGAGGAGAAGTACGAAAAGATCTCGTTTGACGATATGCGCGAGGAGCCGCTCGAGCGCGATGCGAGCGGGGGCTGGGTGGCCATGATCCAGCACTATTTTGTAGGTGCCTGGCTGCCGCCGAGCGAGGCGCGCAACCGTTTTTACGCCAAGGCGCTGCAGGCCAACACCTACATCATCGGTCTCAAGCAGCTCGATCCGACCAACGTGGCACCGGGCGGCAGCGCCCGGCTGCGCGCCAAGATCTACGCCGGACCCAAACTGCACGAGCGCCTGAAGGGGTTATCACCCGGCATGGAGCTCACGGTGGATTACGGCTGGCTCACCCTCATCTCCGCCCCGCTGTTCTGGCTGCTTTCGTTCATTCATGGCTGGGTCGGAAACTGGGGATGGGCCATCATTGTGCTGACGATGATGATCAAGGCGGTGTTTTTTCCCTTGTCGGCCGCCAGCTACAGGTCCATGGCGCACATGAAACGCGTTCAGCCCAAGTTGCAAAGCTTGCGGGAGCGCTTCGGCCATGACCGCCAGCGCATGAACCAGGCGATGATGGAGTTGTACAAGAAAGAGAAGATCAATCCGTTGGGCGGTTGCCTGCCGATCGCGATCCAGATCCCGGTGTTCATTGCGCTGTACTGGGTGCTGCTGGAGAGCGTGGAGATGCGCCAGGCGCCGTTTATATTCTGGCTGCGGGATTTGTCGTCCCCCGACCCCTATTTCGTGTTGCCAATTATCATGGGCATCAGTATGTTTTTGCAGCAAAAACTCAGCCCCACACAGCTCGACCCGATGCAGCGAAAAATCATGAGCGCGTTGCCGATCGTTTTCACCGTGTTTTTCCTGTGGTTCCCGGCAGGCCTGGTACTTTACTGGGTCACCAACAACATCTTGTCCATCGCCCAGCAGTGGCAGATCACCCGCATGATTACGGCGCGGGCGAAATAACCCCGCGCCCCGCAGACTCCGAGCCTGAAACCATCGCGGCCGTGGCGACCCCGCCCGGGCGCGGCGGTATCGGCATCGTGCGCGTGTCGGGCACCGCGGTGCGCGCGATGGCAGTGGCGCTGCTCGGGCGGCTGCCGCCCCCAAGACATGCCAAGTATGCCGCCTTTCGTGATGCCGCGGGCGCACCGCTCGACCGCGGCATTGTATTGTGGTTTCCGGCGCCGCACTCGTACACGGGCGAGGACGTGCTGGAGCTGCATGGTCACGGTGGCCCGGTGGTGCTCGATATGTTGCTCAAGCGGGTGGTCGAGCTGGGCGCCCGGCTCGCGCGTCCCGGCGAGTTTTCCGAGCGCGCTTTTCTCAACGGTAAACTCGACCTGGCGCAGGCCGAGGCCGTGGCGGATCTTATCGAGAGTAGCTCGGAGAGCGCCGCACGCTCGGCACTGCGTTCACTTGATGGAAAGTTTTCGCAACAACTGCACGCGCTCGTGGAGCGGCTGGTCGAGTTGCGCACTTTCGTGGAGGCAGCAATCGATTTTCCGGAAGAAGAAATTGATTTCCTTGCCGATATCACGCTGGCGAGAAACGTACGTGCATTGATCCAAGACCTGGAGCGTGTACGCGATACGGCGCACCAGGGCCGTTTGCTGCACGACGGCATCACGATCGTGCTGGCCGGCCCTCCCAACGCCGGCAAGTCGAGCCTGCTCAATCGGCTCGCGCAGACGGACGCCGCGATTGTGAGCGAGATCCCGGGGACCACACGCGACGTGCTGCGCGAGCGCATTGCGATAGACGGCCTGCCACTGCACGTGCTCGACACCGCCGGCCTGCGTGAGAGCGGCGATGCGATCGAAACCGAAGGGGTACGCCGGGCGCAGGCGGCGATGACCAGCGCAGATCGCATTCTGCTGGTGATCGACGACACCGTCGCCGACCCAAGCGCGGTGCAGCGCCTGCTGGCGCAATTGCCGGCGCACCCCGCACACACCCTGATCCGCAACAAGATCGATTTAAGCGGCCGCCCGAGCGGGGAGCAGGCCGGTGACAACGGTGTGGAGCTTGCGTTGTCGGCCAAGACCGGTGCGGGGCTGGAGGCGCTACGCGCGCATCTGAAGGCGTGTATGGGTTTTCGGGCGCCCGATGCCGGAACCTTCATCGCGCGCCGGCGCCATCTGGACGCGATCGAGCGCGCGCTCGCCCATGTGGTTGCCGGCTCGCAGCAACTCGAGCGCGCACGCGCGGGAGAGCTGCTGGCCGAGGAGTTGCGGCTGGCCCAGCGCGCGCTGGGAGAGATCACCGGTGAGTTCACCAGCGAGGACTTGCTGGGGCGGATCTTTGCGAGCTTTTGTATCGGTAAGTGATCGCGATGACGAAATCTTTGCTGATCACCGGTGTCACATTGACAATGGCTATGATTAGGCGAGATCCGCTGTGTCGGGCGCAGCCGGCGGTCGTTTGATGGGCAAGACCTTGACAGCTGTTCTCGGTGCCGTCGCTGTGTGGGCGCTGGTGTCGTGCTCCGCCTACGATGCGATCACCATCGTCGGCAGCAAGAGCCCCGAGCAAGCCGCCAAGGCGATCATTCGCGCCAAGGAAGCGGCGTACGTGCGTAACCCGACGCTGCTGGCGCACGACGTCAAGCGCGCGCGCCGCCAGTTTAAGCAACTCGTAGCGTTTTTCAGCGGAGAGGTCAGCCGCGAGTGGGGCAGCAAAGAAGTGCTGCTGCCGGGCCCGAAGCGCTACGTCAAGTACACCCAAAACTACGAGAGCCGTGCCGTGGTCAATTTCGACACCGGCCTCATTACTGTCGAGACCCTCGACAATGACGACGTCAGCCTGCGCAACGCCATTATCACGACGTTGCTGACGCCGGACGACCCGCGTGCGGTCGACCTTTATTCCGACAAGACCATCAAGCTATCGGGCACCCCCTATTTGTATGCGCTGGTGCTGGATCACGAACGCCGGGCGATCAGGAGTCCGAAGCGGGCGGAGGCCTACGCACGCCATCTCGTGGCCAATGAGCGCCGCGAGCGCAAGATCGACACAGCGCACGGCCCTAGGGTCGCGCGCTACGTGCAATTCAACATGGTCAACGATCGCGAAAATAAACAGGCGGCGCGCTACCAGCGGCATGTTGTGCGCTATGCACGCAAATACCAGGTGAGCAAGAGCCTGGTCTTTGCTGTCATCAAGACCGAGAGCAACTTCAATCCGTTTGCGGTTAGCGCGGCCCCCGCCTATGGGCTCATGCAGCTCGTGCCTGCCAGCGGCGGGCGCGAAGCCTACAGGGCCGTGAAGGGCGTGGACAAGATACCGGGCAGAGACTATCTGCTTGATGCCGCCAACAACATCGAGCTTGGGACGGCCTACCTGGGCATTATCGATCAGCGTTATCTCGGCGCCATTGAGGACCCGACTTCGCGCGAGTACTGCACAATCGCCGCCTACAATGGCGGTGCGGGGACCGTGTTGCGGGTGTTCTCCAGTGACCGCCAGCGCGCGCTAGCCATCATCAACTCGCTGCGCCCGCCCGCCGTCTACGAGCAGCTGCGCACCCGGCTGCCGCGGCAAGAAACGCGGCGCTACCTGGTCAAGGTGCTTGATGCGAGAAGGGCGTTTGTGAATATTTAGCAGCGGTTATGCACATTGTCTTGCGGGGCGCGGCCGAAAACGCGCGACCTGCTGACGCAGCCGCTGCACGGGATCAACGCCTGACAGGCCGCCATAACGTATGCGTAGATAGAGCGCGGTGACACTATCCACCGAGGCCTTGAGGTCAGGGCGCGCGGCGACTGTGCGCGCGGCAAATGCCAGTGCGCCTTCGGCCGGGTGGCGCTGAATTCCGGCGCGCCCGAGCTTGCGGCAGAACGCGCGGTACGATGCCTGCACCGGATCTGCCCGGCGCGCCCGGCGTGTGGTTACGGCCAGCAGCAGCATGGCGGCGGCCAGCACCAGCGCCAGTGTGAGCAGCAGGCCGCGCCACGACAGCTCGGGCAGCCGCAATGAACGCAGCAGGTGGCGTTGGCGTTGCTGGTCATAGCCGAGCACGGAGCGATGCCACTGCAAGTTGGCCAGGTCCCAGTATAGGCGCATCGTACGCCAGGCGCCGGCAAACCAGCCGAGCTCGATCAGCCTGCGAACGGCATCGCTCGACAACTGTCCGAGCTCGAACCCGCGCAACGTCAGCTCGCGCACAGCGTCGATGCCGAGCTCCACACGCTCGGGCGCGACCGCGGCCGTGGGGTCCATGCGCACCCAGCCGCGCGACGGTAACCACACCTCGGCCCACGCATGTGCGTCGGCCTGGCGCACAATCCAGTAGTCGCCGGCCGGGTTGTACTCCCCGCCCAGATACCCCTGCACGATGCGGCTGGGTATGCCCGCCACGCGCATGAGCGTGACGAACGCGGCGGCGAAGTAGCCGCAGAAACCCCGGCGTGTTGAGAACAGGAACTCATCGACCGGATCATCCCCGAGCAGCGGTGGCTCGAGCGTGTAGAAAAACGGCTGTTGCCGAAAATAATCCATTGCTGCCCGCGCAACGCCGAGATCGTCGGTCGACTCGCGGCGCAAGGCGCGCGCCAGCGCGCGCACCCGCAGGCTCAGTTGTGCCGGCAGCTGCAAGGCCAACTCCCGCTCCACGCGGTCCAAGGCGTCGGTGCGATAGCGTGTATAGGAGACCAGCGTGTAACGCTGGCGTTCCCGCGAGACGCGGCGGTGCTCGAGCAGGTAACCCGGGCGAGTGCGCGTGCCGCGGGGCGCGACGATGGGCAGATCCAGCGCCGGCAGCCAGGGCTTGCGGCTTGGCTCCAGCGTAACGGTGTACTTGATCGGCGCGCCCTGGCGAGCGAACGAAAGCCCGGGATCGAGCGCCGAGGACGTCACGCCGCGCTCCCAGCGCCTGCCGTCGGTCCACCACAGCACCAGCGCGCGCCAGTACATCTGTGAGCGCGCGGGCACCGGGCCGTCGAACTCCACGCGAAACACCGGGGCGTAAGAGCGGCTCAGATGACGCACGCTGCCGGGCTCCATGACCTCGGACATACCCGTAACGTCACCATCGCGCTCGCCCGGGAACCCCCACAAGGTCCCCGGTATACGGGGGAACAACATGAACATGATCAACATCAGCGGCACCGCCTTGAGTGATAAGGTGCTCGCTAACCCCAAGGCGTAGCGTAGATCGGTACCGGTGGAGTGGTTGAGGCGCACCAATGTGGCCATGCTCAACACCACCACCACGGCGCTGTACAGCGCGATGGCCGGAGATTGCGAGTACAAAAAAATTGCCAGCAGCAACAGGTAGCACAGGAACAGCGCCACCATACAGTCGCGTAGTTTGCGCACCTCAAGAAACTTCAAGGCCAGCAGGCTTGCCAGCAACGCACTGCCGGCATCGCGCCCGAGCAAGGTGCCGTAGTACTCGAGCACTGCGGCCACCACCACCAACGTCAGACCTAGGCGCAACACGCGCCCCGGGCCTGGCCACGCGCGATTTTCCACCGCAAAGCGCCACAGCAAGCAACCGGCGCACACCAGCACGATCCAAGCGGGCAGCCGTGGTACGAGTGGGGCCAACGACAACGCCGCGATCAGCAGCAGGCTGTTCATTCCCAGGCGATCAGGCCGGCGGTCCATCATTGGCCTATCCCGGAAACAGCGCCAGCGCCGCCAGGCAACGATGCCGGTGCTCTTCGCCATTGGCGGGAGCGAGCGTCTTGTTGGGCACGCGCAGGCCGTATTGCAGGCCGGCGCGCTCGCAATCCAATACCCAGCGACAGAGCTGACCCAAGCGCTCCTCGGTGGCCATCCCCGTCAGCGCCTCCCACTCCAGCCACACGCTCGCGCGGTAGCCGCCGCCGAACTGCTTGATCAGCATACCGCGCCCACGCGCCATCGCCTTCCAGCTCACGTGGCGTGGCGAGTCGCCACGGCGGAACTCACGCAGCCCCAGGAAGTCCTCTCCTTCCGGGTGCAGCCCACGGTCCGGCACTCCGCGTGCCTCGGCGGTGACCGGCAGGGGCGCCGAAGATGCGGGCCGCGGGTATACCAGGCAACGTTGTTGGAGGGCGACCCGGCGTGACCAGGCGTACAGCAAGCCCAGCGGAAAGCGCGTAGACAACACCACGGGCGGGGGCGCGAGGTAGCCCCTTCGGTCGCTGCCGCGCTCGAGCCGAATGCAGGTCTGCTCACCTGCGCGCAGGTCGACGCAGCTGACCTGGCGCTTCGCCTGCTCAATCGACACCCGCAGCCGTCGCGGTCCGTGGCTGTTGTTGAGCCTGAGCTGAAAGCTGGCGTTGTCGCCCGCAAACACCGGCGAGCAGGGCCCCTCGGACAGCCGCAGACCGAGCAGATTCCGGTGGGTGGACAGCATTGAGACAATGCCGATTGCGGCCAGCCAGAAGGTCAAGGCGTAGACCAGCGCGTTGTCGTAGTTGATGGCTACCAGCAGCAGGACCATCAGCACCAGCGCAAACACCAGCCCGTAGCCGGTTGGCAGCATGTACAGTTGCCGGCGCCCCAGCACGACCTCCGCGCTCGGCGGGCGCGCCATCACGGGATCGGCACGGCGGCCAGCAGCTCCTCGATCCTGACCTCGGAGGACCCCTGGGTCGAGCCTTCGGCCGGGCACAAACGATGGCCCATCACGCTGGGCGCCACGACTTGCACGTCTTCCGGGAGCACCATGTCCCGCCCTTCGAGCAGCGCCCACGCCTGCGCACCGTGCATGAGCGCGAGACCGGCGCGCGGTGAAAGCCCGTCGGCAAACAGCTCGCTGCCGCGGGTCGACACGATCAGGTCCTGCACGTAGTCCAGCAGCGCATCGCTGCAATGGATCCGGGTGACGGCGCCCTGTAGGGCCAGCAGCAGCGCGCCGTCGATAACGGGCTCCATGGTCTGCAACAGCTCGCGGCGATCGCGCCCTTTGAGCAGGGCGCGTTCGGCCTGGCGGTCGGGGTAACCCATACGGATGCGCATCAGGAAACGGTCCAGCTGCGATTCAGGCAGCGGAAAGGTGCCGATCAGGTGCCGCGGGTTCTGGGTGGCGATCACGAAGAACGGTTCCGGTAACGTCTGGGTCGTGCCGTCGCTGGTGACTTGCCGCTCTTCCATCGCCTCGAGCAGGGCGCTCTGTGTCTTCGGTGTGGCGCGGTTGATCTCATCGGCCAGGATCAGTTGCGCGAAGATCGGCCCCGGGTGGAAACAAAAATCGCCCGATGCGGGCTGGTACACGGACACCCCGAGGATGTCGGCGGGCAACAAGTCGCTCGTGAACTGGATGCGGCTGAACTGCAGCCCCAAAACCCGCGCCAGCACATGCGCCAGCGTCGTCTTGCCCACCCCCGGCAGATCTTCTATCAGCAAATGCCCGCGCGCGAGCAGGCAGGCGAGGCCCAGCCGCACCTGCCTTTCCTTCCCCAGCACCACCTCGCCCGCGCGTGCGATGACCTCCGCGAGCATCGATCTTGCCGGCGGTGTGTGCCTTTCGGGTACCGGAGCCATGGTTAGCCCGCGCGGACGTGCGTGCGCACGTCGCCTGTGGCCCCGTCGCTAAAATGTCGTTTTAGCATCTAACTATATGAAATCAAAGATAACAATACTGGTGCCGGGCAGACGGCATGGGGCTGCGAACAGCGTGATTACCGGGCACCCCCCTATTTATAGTCAACCACATGTTGTCCGCCAGCACACACACGCCGCCGCCCGTGGCGGGCGCGATAATGCTATGATGCGCGCCTTTCACCACGCCAGGTCCGGGAAACGAGCATGCTGCACCCGCAATCCTATGATGTCATCGTAATCGGCGGCGGTCACGCCGGCACCGAAGCGGCCGCGGCGTGCGCGCGCATGGGGTGTAACACCCTATTGCTCACGCACAATATCGAGACCATCGGCCAGATGTCGTGCAATCCGGCCATCGGCGGCATCGGCAAGGGCCACCTGGTCAAGGAAATCGACGCCATGGGCGGGATTATGGCACACGCCACCGACCGCGCCGGCATTCAGTTTCGTACACTCAACGCGCGCAAAGGCGCAGCGGTGCGCGCCACGCGCGCCCAGGCCGATCGTGTGTTGTACAAGGCGGCGGTGCGGGCGCTGTTGGAGCGTCAGCCCAACCTCAAGCTGTTTCAACAGGCGGTCGATGATCTGTGGGTCGAAGGCGAGCGCGTGGTCGGCGTGGTGACGCAGATGGGGATGAAATTGCGTGCGCGCGCCGTGGTGCTCACCACCGGCACGTTTCTGGGCGGGCGCATACACATCGGTTTGTCGAACTACCAGGGCGGGCGCGCGGGCGACCCCCCGGCCAATGCCCTGGCGGCACGCCTGCGGGAGCTGCCGCTTGCTGTGGGCCGGCTCAAGACCGGCACACCGCCCCGCCTCGACGGCAGCACCATCGACTACGAAGCGCTGGAGCCGCAACCGGGCGACAGCCCGACCCCGGTGTTTTCGTACCGCGGGCGCGCAGAGACGCACCCGCGGCAAGTGGCGTGCCACATCACCCACACGAACGAGCGCACACATGAAATTATTCGTGCCGGACTGGAGCGCTCGCCGCTGTACACCGGCGTCATAGAGGGTGTCGGGCCACGCTATTGTCCGTCGATCGAGGACAAGATTGTGCGATTTGCCGACAAGCGCTCGCACCAGATATTTGTCGAACCCGAGGGCCTGGACACCACCGAGGTCTATCCCAATGGCATCTCCACCAGCCTGCCATTCGATGTGCAGTGGCAGTTCGTGCGCTCAATAAAGGGCTTCGAGCACGTCCACATCACGCGCCCGGGCTACGCAATCGAATACGACTACTTCGATCCGCGCGGCCTTACGCCCAGCTTGCAGACTAAGGCGCTGGCGGGGCTGTTTTTTGCCGGACAGATCAACGGCACCACGGGTTACGAGGAGGCCGCGGCGCAGGGCCTGGTCGCGGGGATCAACGCCGCGCTGCATGTTCGCGCGCGCGAGCCGTGGTGGCCCCGGCGTGATCAGGCCTATGCGGGGGTGCTGATCGATGACCTGATTACCCGCGGGACCGACGAGCCTTACCGCATGTTTACCTCGCGCGCCGAGTACCGCTTGATCCTGCGCGAAGACAACGCCGATCTGCGCTTAACGGAGATCGGGCGAGAGCTGGGTGTGGTTAGCGACGAGCACTGGGCGGAGTTCTGCGCGAAGCGCGACGCCATCGCTAAGGCGCGTGGGCGCCTAGCCCACACATGGGTGGGCCCGGAGACGATATCGCCTGAGCACGCCACGGCAGTGCTGGGCCAGCCGTTGACGCGCGAGTGCACGCTGCTGGAATTGCTGCGCCGGCCCGAGGTCAACTACGAGGTGCTCATGCGCCTGGCCGGCGCCAGCGCGGCGGCGCTGGATCGTGCGGTCGTGCAGCAGCTGGAGATCGAGGCCAAGTACTCGGGCTACATTCGCCGCCAGTCGCGCGAGATCGAGCAACACCTGCGCCACGAGCATACGCTGCTCTCGCCGGATTTCGATTACCGCAGCGTGCGCGGCTTGTCAGCGGAGGTGCTGCAAAAGCTCGCCGCGCACCGGCCGGCCACCGTGGGTCAGGCGTCGCGCATCGCCGGCGTGACGCCGGCCGCGATCTCGTTGCTGCTGGTGCATCTGCGGCGCAAGAGTGCCTGACTCCGCATCGCTCGCGCAACGCCGGTCACTGATATCGCGACAGCGGCGCGGGGGCGCTCCCGGGATGGGGCGGCATTTTTCAACGGCAGGAGCGCAATTGGGTGAGCCAGCCGAAGGCGCAGGGGCGTCGCGGGGCATCCCTGCGCCTCGGTGATTTCTACATCCTGTTAAGCATTCCCGCCACGGGTCGGGGCGGGGGCTTCGCGTCAGGGCGTTCGCGTATCGCTGAAGGCGGCCGCGCGACTCGGTACCGCATCTCCGGTATAGAAGAAGGTATCGACGCTCAATGCGTTGCCCGCGGCATCCACCACCGACACCTTCCAGTCGCCGAGCCAGCCGGGCTGCAGTTTTTTGCTGGAGTATACGCGCCAGCGCGGCCCGCCGATGTCGAACGACACCTCAGCCATAATCTGTCCGTTGTATTCCCAGCGGTGGGTCACGGTCTGGCCGGCCATGCCCTGAATCTCGGTAAAGTAATACAGCTGGGAGACCTGGTTGCTGAGCGTGGAGATGGAATCGACCGGCTCGCGATCGACCACAGCGGTGGTCAGGGTCGCGTGCGCCACTCGGCCCGACATGAGTTGGCTATGGCCCGCGGTAGCAGCCGCGACGTCCGTGCGCATCGCGGCCGCTCGCAGCTCGGCCGCGTGCAGCTGGGTCGCGATCAACGCGCCCGTTATGGCGAACAAAAAAGCTTTCATGGCTCCCTCCTTGGTCAACAAAGCGCTTCCTTCGGGGCGGGCGCGCCATCGCGCGCCCTCTACGCTGCAATATAGTGCATGGTACGCCGCCCGGCAGCGCTCGATCAGACGAAGGGCAGGTCTGGCGGGACAAAGCGCAGTACCTGCTGACCGGGCCTTTCAGTATGGGGGCGGGAGCGCTTACACTCTCACCGTCGTGGCGCCCACAGCAACCCCGCCCGGAGGCAAATTATGCGCACGCGTGCATTACTCGTTTTGGTTGCGGCACTGAGCGCTAACATCGATGTGGCCGGCGCCCAGGGCCTGGGCACCCAGCGCAGTACCCACCATGTCACCCAGACAACGGATCGCCTAGAATCGGTGTTACGCGCAGAAGGCATGAAGATCTTCGCGCGTATCGACCACAGCGCCGGTGCGCAAAGCATGGGCGTCGCGTTGCCCCCGACAAACCTGCTGGTATTTGGCAACCCCAAGATCGGCACCCAGCTTCTTATCGGCAACCGCATGGTAGGAATCGATTTGCCGCTGAAGGCGCTCATCTGGGAAGATGTCGACGCCAACGTGTGGCTTGCCTACAATGACCCCGCGTACATCGCCCGACGCTTCGACATCGAGAATCAACAACACGTCATCGCCAAAATGCGCGGCGCCTTGATAAAATTTGCAGCCCACGCCAGCGGGCCCTGAGGAGTTGCCACCGCCCGACAATCGCCTGACAGCCGGCCTGGAGTGCCTGGGGATAGACCCTGCCACGGACCTGCGCGAGAAGCTCTGGCAGTATCTGCGCCTGCTGGAAAAATGGAATCGGGTCTATAATCTGACCGCCGTGCGTGACCCGCAAGAGATGGTCACGCGCCACATTCTGGACAGCCTCGCCATCGCCTCGTTCGTCGTCGGTCCCAGGGTGCTGGATGTCGGGACGGGTGCCGGGCTGCCGGGAATCCCGCTGGCGTTGGTGCTGGGTTCGTGCCAGTTTGTGTTGTTGGACGCTCGCGCCAAGAAGCTGCGGTTCGTGACACAGGCGGTGGCCGAGCTCGGACTTGACAACGTCGAGGTCGTCCGCGCGCGGGTGGAGACGTTTAAACCGGGGCAGCCGTTTGATACGGTGATCGCACGGGCGTTCGCATCAATCGCCCAGATGCTGGAGAAGAGCGGGCACCTTTGCGCAGCGCAGGGCCGCATTCTGCTCATGAAGGGCGCACGTCCGCAGCAGGAGCTCAGGCAGGTGCCGGCGCCCTACACGGTGACCGCGGTCGAGGCGCTGCAGGTGCCCGGGCTGGATGCGCAGCGCCATCTGGTTGTGATTACGCGCAATTGAATAGCCGAGACATGAGTAAGATTATCGCGATCGCCAATCAAAAAGGAGGAGTGGGCAAGACCACGACCAGCATCAATCTGGCGGCGTCGCTGGCGAAGACGCGCCGCCGGGTCATGCTCGTTGACATCGACCCGCAGGGCAACGCGACCATGGGCAGCGGCGTAAACAAGCAGGCGCTCGCCTCGAGCACCTATGAGGTGATGATCGGCACCGCATCCATTGACGCGGCGCGCGTAGCCGTCGACGCCGGCTATGATCTGGTGCCCGCCAACGACGCCCTTGCGGGCGCGCAGGTGGAGCTCATCGAGTTGGAGCGCTGCCGGTTTCGCCTGCGCGATGCGCTGGTGTCGGTGGACCACGATTACGATTATGTATTGATCGATTGCCCGCCGGCGCTGAACCTGCTGACGGTAAACGCGCTGGTGGCGGCGCATGCGGTTATGATACCGATGCAGTGCGAGTACTACGCGCTCGAAGGGTTGACCGCGCTGCTGAGCGTTATCCGGGAGATCCGCCAGTCCCTGAACGAGAAGCTCAAAGTCGAAGGGCTGCTGCGCACTATGTTTGACCCCCGCAACAACTTGGACAACGAGGTGTCGGCTCAGCTTAAGGAGCATTTTGGCGACGTGCTTTACCGCACTATTATTCCTCGCAATGTGCGCCTGGCCGAGGCGCCGAGCCACGGTAAACCGGTCATCAGCTATGACATGCAATCTAAGGGGGCGCAGGCCTATCTGGCGCTCGCGGGCGAGATGTTGAGACGAGACGACGCGGCGTGATGGGGGCGATATCGTGAGCAGCAAGAAACCGCGTTTGGGTCGGGGTCTGGATGCCTTGTTGGAGGCGACGGTGAAACCGTTGGCCGATACGCAGGCATTGCGCAACATCCCCGTCGATCTGCTTCAGCGCGGCAAGTATCAACCGCGCACCCATATGGACAAACAAGCCCTGGCCGAGCTGGCGGATTCGATTCGGGCCCAGGGCGTGGTGCAGCCCATCGTCGTGCGCGAGCTGAAGAGCGGCAACTATGAGATTGTCGCGGGCGAGCGCCGCTGGCGGGCGGCACAGCTGGCCGGGCTGGATGCTGTGCCGGCGATGGTGCGCAAGGTCCCTGACGAGGCGGCAATCGTAATTGCGCTAATCGAGAACATACAGCGTGAGGACCTCAATCCGTTGGAGCAGGCGCGGGCGTTGCAGCGTCTGATCGACGAGTTCGGCATGACGCATCAGCAACTGGCCGGGCGGGTGGGGCGCTCGCGCGCGGCGGTGACGAACTTGCTGCGACTGCTGTCGCTCAACGGCGACGTACGCGCACTGCTGGAGCAGGGCAAGCTCGAGATGGGCCATGCACGCGCGCTGCTCGCGCTCGCGGGCAAGACACAAAGCCAGGTGGCGCATCACGTGGCGCAACAGCAGCTTTCCGTGCGCGCCACCGAGGCGCTGGTGCGCCGCCGGCTCGAGCACCCGCAAGCGCACAAGTCCCAGCGCCGGGCGAGCGTCGACCCCGATGTTCGCGCGTTGCAGGACGATCTGTCCGAGCGGCTCGGCACGCGGGTGCGCATCAGCCATCAGCGCAGCGGCCGGGGCAGGCTGACCATCGAGTACGGCAGCATCGACGAGCTCGAAGGGATACTGAAGCACATCCGCTAGCGCACGAAAATCCGCTGGCACTGGCGTGCGCGGGCGCCTATAAATAGGTTAAGAGCCCCCGCTGCGCGACGCCATGGCCTGGCGGCCAGCCCGGCCGGGATTGGAAAAGGAGAAACCAGGTGATAAGAAAAGCCGTGTTGACATTGATTGGTGCTGTGGCGCTGGCGGGTGTCGCATGGGCCCAGGATGGAAGCCGGCCGGAGGACGTCCTCAACGCAGCGCAGTCCGGTGATCCCGCAGCGCAGCTGCAGCTGGGTATTCTCTATGAGTATGGGTTCTACCTGGAAGACAACAAGGTGCCGGCGCTGGCGTGGTATATGCTGGCCGCGCCGCACGGTAACCCCAAGGCCGCACAGCGACGAGACCTGCTAATGGCCCGCATGAGTCAGGCCGATATCGAACAGGCGCGCAAGCTGAGTGCGCAGCTGCAAGGCACAAGGGCAGCTGCCCAGTAGCGCGGCCCGCCCGCGCAGTAAACGCCGCCCTTGACCCGGATTACTCCCTCCGCGCCCTGACGGGCGTGGCGCGCTATCACAGGGCTGCGCGCGTGGCTGCGGTTGACCACTCAGCGGGCCGACCTTTATACTTCGCCATTCTGTTTCGACAAGGCCACCGCGGCTTCAATCGAATAACATATAATTCAGGGCGAATGGGCTACGCAGCCGCTTTGCTATCAAGAAGCGTCCGCCGTGTCGTACTCGTCCAGTCCCTGCTAAGTGTACTTGTCGCTGCGGCGTCGCTTCTGGTCCTGGGCTGGGCTGGTGCGGTGTCGGCGTGCTACGGTGGCGCAATCAGCATTGTTTGTGCGTGCTTGCTGGGCTGGCGCGTTCGTCGCGCAGGCGATCTCGCTTGGCAGGCGCCGAGGCTTGTCGCGTTTTCGCTCTGCCTGGGGATGGTAGAGCGCTTCGGCATCGCGCTCGCCGGTTTCGCCATCGGCATTGGTGTGTTGCACCTGCCGGCGGTCCCGCAGATTGCTGCCTTTGCCCTGAGTCAATTTGCTTACCCTGCCGCTGGGAACAGCCTTTCACCGGGCTGGCACTCATGACGGCCGGTAACCCAGGAGCATTAGTGTGAGCGAAGCATCTGCCCCGGCAACCGCTGATCCGGTCCAGTACATCAATCACCATCTCACGAACTGGGTGGTTGGCGAGGGCTTTTGGGCTCTGAATCTTGACACACTGCTGTTTGGGTGGCTGCTCGGCGGGACGCTGGTTTTCGCGGGCTGGTGGACCGGGCGCAGGCTCGAGTTTGAGCGACCGCGCGGGCTGCAGAATGTGCTGGAAGCGCTCGTCGAGTTGGTGGGTGACCAGATCAAACAGGTCTTTCCGGGGCGCGATCCGCTGATCGGGCCGCTGGCCATCACCATTTTCTTGTGGGTGTTCCTGATGAACGCGATGGATCTGCTTCCTGTGGATCTGCTTCCCAAGGTGGCGGAGATTATTGCGGTCAATCTGTTCGGCGCCGACCCGCATCACGTCTACCTGAAGGTGGTGCCGACAACGGATCTCTCTACCACTTTCGGCATGTCGCTCTCGATTTTCGCGCTCGTCATCTACTACCACATCAAGATGAAGGGCCCGGTTGGCTATATAAAAATGTTCCTGTTCCACCCGTTTGGCAAGTGGGCCATGCCGGTGAATTTCCTTATGACCGCGGTGGAAGAGATCGCCAGGCCAGTGAGCCTGGCGCTACGTCTGTTCGGCAACATGTTTGCCGGCGAGCTTATCTTTTTGTTGCTTGCGCTGTTACCGTGGTGGATCCAGTGGGCGCCGACCCTGGTGTGGGCGGTTTTTCATATCCTCATCATCACGCTCCAAGCCTTCATCTTTATGATCTTGAGCGTGGTCTATCTCGGCATGACGCAGCAACGAGAAGCGCACTGACCAGTTTTCGGAACTTGACTGTAACTTGACTGTAAAAGGAGAATGCTAATGAGTCCTGAATCAATCGCCTTGATCTACGGCTATACTGCGATCGGCGTGGGCGCGCTGCTGGGCCTCGCGGCGATCGGCGGGGCAATCGGGTGGAGCGTGGTCGCTTCCAAGTGCATTGAGGGAATCGCCCGCCAGCCTGAAATGCGGCCGGTACTGATGATACAGACATTCATCTTCGGTGGTCTCGCCGAGGCCATTCCGATTATCGCTGTCGGCATTGCCATGTGGTTCGCGGTTGCCAACCCGTTTGTCGCGGGCGCGCAGGCGTTGCTGGGCGGCTAGGCCAATCTCGGAACAGAACGGACTGGATAGCGAGGCCTTCGATGAACGTTACGGCAACACTCATCGTCCAGATATTTACATTCGCGCTGTTGGTGTGGTTGATCATGCGTTTCCTTTGGGGGCCATTGACCAGCCTGATGGAAGAGCGACAGCGGCGCATCGCGGATGGCCTGGCTGCCGCAGAGAAGGGCAAGCACGAGCTCGAGCTGGCTGAGAAGCGCGCGACCGATGTGTTGCGCAAGGCCAAGGCGCAGGCCTCGGATATCCTCGCGCAGGCCGAACGGCGCGCGGCGGAGATCGTTGATGAGGCCAGGGGCGAGGCCAGGGTCGAGGCAGAACGCATCCTCACCGCGGCCAGGAGCGACATCGAGCAAGAGCGCAACCGTGCTCGCGAGGATCTGCGTGCCTCGGTCGGCAACCTCGTGGTCATGGGCGCATCCAAGATCCTTGAGAAAGAGATCGATGCCCGGGCGCATGCCAGGCTGCTGGCCGACGCGGTCAAGCAGTTATAGGGGAAAAACGTATGGCTGAATCGCGAACGCTCGCGCGACCGTATGCAGAGGCGGTTTTCAACCTCGCCACGGAGCATGACCGACTGGCTCAGTGGTCCGGGATGCTGCGCCTGCTGGCCGAGGTCACCAGCGACCCGCGTGTGGCGACCCTGGCGGCAGACCCGCGGGTGAGCAAGCGGCATCTGGCTGGCCTGCTACTGGACATTTGCGGAGCTAGGCTTAACGAGGACGGAAAAAACCTCGTGCGCTTGCTGATTGAGAACGAGCGTCTGGAGTTGTTGGCCGACATCACCGCAGTATTCGAAGCGCTCAGAGCCGATGCCGAGGGCACTATCGAAGTCGAGGCCATATCCGCGTTCAGGCTCAGCGACAAAGAAATTCAGAATATTGCCCAGGCGGTGAAGGCAAAGCTCGGGCGCGAGGTAAAACTTTCCACCAGTGTGGACAGGTCGCTCATGGGTGGTGTCGTGATACGCGCCGGTGATTTGGTTATTGACGGTTCGGTTAAAGGGCGACTGCACGACCTGGCCGCACAGTTGGTCCAATAAGGAAACGCACCATGCAACGGCTACGCTCGTCAGAAATCAGCGAACTGATCAGACAAAAGATTGAAAGCTTCGAGGCGAAGCCGGAGGCCCGCACCGAAGGGGTCGTTGTCGGGCTGACCGACGGCATCGTGCGCATCCACGGGCTCTCCGACGTGATGCAAGGCGAGATGATCAAGTTTCCGGGTGATACCTATGGGCTCGCGCTCAATCTGGAGCGCGACTCGGTCGGTGCCGTGATCATTGGTGACTACCAGCATATCTCCGAAGGGGACACAGTCAGCTGCACGGGACGCATCATGGACGTGCCCGTCGGCGCGGCGCTGATCGGGCGCGTGGTGGACTCGCTCGGCCGCCCCATCGATGGACGCGGTGCGATCGAGACCAGCACGACATCGCCACTGGAGAAGATCGCGCCGGGTGTGATCGCGCGTCAGTCCGTGTCCCAGCCCGTGCAGACGGGCTTGAAGTCTATCGATTCCATGGTGCCGATCGGCCGCGGCCAGCGCGAGCTCATCATTGGCGATCGCCAGACAGGAAAAACGGCACTGGCGGTGGACACCATTATTAACCAGCACGGGAACGACCTGGTGTGCATCTATGTCGCCATCGGCCAGAAGACCTCGTCGGTGGCCAATGTCGTGCGCAAGCTCGAGGAGCACGACGCGATGAAGCACACCATCGTCGTCGCGGCTACGGCGGCGGAGTCGGCGGCGTTGCAATACATCGCCCCTTACAGCGGTTGCTCCATGGGCGAGTACTTTCGCGATCGTGGTGAGGACGCGCTGATTATTTTTGATGATTTGACCAAGCAGGCATGGGCCTACCGCCAGATCTCGTTGTTGCTGCGGCGCCCACCCGGCCGCGAGGCCTACCCGGGCGACATCTTCTACTTGCACTCCCGCCTGCTGGAGCGCGCCTCCCGAATCAACGCCGAGCACGTGGAGACACTGACCGATGGCAAGGTCAAGGGCAAGACCGGTTCACTGACGGCGTTGCCTATTATCGAGACCCAGGCCGGCGACGTGTCGGCGTTCGTGCCGACCAACGTGATCTCGATCACCGATGGCCAGATCTTCCTCGATACCGACCTGTTCAACGCCGGCATCCGGCCTGCGATCAATGCCGGCCTGTCTGTCTCGCGCGTGGGCGGCGCCGCGCAGACCAAGATCATCAAGAAGCTCGGCGGCGGCGTGCGCCTGGCGTTGGCGCAGTATCGCGAGCTTGCTGCGTTCGCGCAGTTTGCTTCCGAGCTCGATTCGACGACGCGCAAGCAGATCGAGCGCGGGCAGCGCATCACCGAGATCATGAAGCAACCGCAATACTCACCGATGACCGTCGCCGAGATGGCGGTGTCGTTGTATGCGGCCAACGAAGGCTATCTCGACGATATAGACGTGACCAAGGTACGCGCGTTCGAAGACGCATTGCAGGCCTACATGCGCGCCAATCAGGCCGAGCTCATGGAGAAGATCAATCGCGAGAGTGATTACACGGATGAAGTGGCCGCGGCGCTGAAGTCGGCAGTCGAGGATTTCAAAGCGAATCATAGCTGGTAGAAACGAGACACCACGATGGCTGTTGGCAGAGAAATACGCAAGAAGATCAAGAGCATCCAGAACACGCAAAAGATCACGCGTGCGATGGAGATGGTCGCGGCGAGCAAGATGCGCCGTGCGCAGGAGCGCATGAGCGCGGCCCGGCCGTATGCCGAGAAGATGCGCAATGTCGTGGGCCATCTGCATCACGCGCATCCGGAGTACCGGCATCCGTTTGTGGTCGAGCGCGAGACCAAGAACGTCGGCTTGATCATCGTGACTAGCGATCGCGGTCTGTGCGGCGGGATTAACACCAATGCCTTGCGGGCCGCGCTGCAGGCGATGAAGGGCTGGCGCGACGAGGGCCTTGGCGTTCAGCTCGCTGCGATTGGCGGCAAAGGCCTGGCGTTTTTCCGGCGCATGGGTGCCGATATCCGCTCGGAGGTCACCCACCTTGGCGATACCCCGCGGGTGGAAGACCTGATCGGCACCGTCAAGGTGATGCTCGATGCGTACGTGGACACGGCGATCGATCGTCTCCATATCGTCTTCAGCCGCTTCGTCAACACCATGACCCAGCAGCCCGTGGTAGAGCAGTTGCTGCCGCTCCCCGGAACCGGGGAAGAGGTGCTCAAGCACCACTGGGACTATATCTATGAGCCCGATGCGCGTGACGTGCTGGATGACTTGCTGCGCCGCTATATCGAAGTGCTGGTCTATCATGCAGTGGTGGAAAATCTGGCCAGTGAGCAGTCGGCGCGCATGGTGGCGATGAAATCGGCGTCCGACAACGCCGGCAAGCTGATCGACGAGTTCACGTTGAAGTACAACAAGGCACGCCAGGCGGCGATCACCCAGGAGATCTCGGAGATCGTCGGCGGTGCAGCGGCGGTTTAGGTAAAGCAGCCGCGAGCAGCTAGTAGCGAGTCAAGAAAAAATAGAGTCTCTAACATGTCGAGCCCTAGCCACTCGCCACTCGAAACTGGCTACTCGATTTGAGGTACGAACATGAGCAACGGAGAAATCGTTCAGATAATCGGCGCAGTCATTGATGTGGAGTTTCCGCGCGATGCCCTGCCCAAGATCTATCATGCGTTGCGCGTGCCCGACGCGGACCTGACACTCGAAGTGGAACAGCAGCTCGGTGACGGTGTTGTGCGCTGCATTGCCATGGGATCGTCCGACGGGTTGCGCCGGGGCACCGCGGTCGAGAACACCGGCGCGCCGATATCCGTACCGGTTGGGGAAAAGACGTTGGGCCGTATCATGGATGTGCTTGGCCGTCCGGTGGACGAAGGCGGCCCGGTCGAGGCCGAGAAGATCATGCCGATTCACCGCAAGCCCCCGACCTATGAGGATCAGGCCGCCAGCGGCGAGCTGCTGGAGACCGGGATCAAGGTCATCGACTTGATCGCACCGTTTGCCAAGGGCGGCAAGATCGGCTTGTTTGGCGGCGCCGGTGTGGGCAAGACCGTGAACATGATGGAGCTCATCCGCAACATCGCCACCGAGCACAAAGGCTACTCCGTGTTTGCCGGCGTCGGAGAGCGCACCCGCGAGGGCAACGACTTTTATCACGAAATGAAGGAAAGCGGCGTGCTCGACAAGGTGGCGCTGGTCTACGGCCAGATGAACGAGCCGCCGGGAAACCGCTTGCGCGTGGGTCTGTCGGGACTGACGATCGCCGAGAACTTTCGCGACGAAGGGCACGATGTGTTGCTGTTCATCGATAACATCTATCGTTATACGCTCGCCGGTGTCGAAGTATCGGCGCTGCTGGGACGCATGCCCTCGGCGGTTGGTTATCAGCCGAACCTGGCCGAGGAGATGGGCGTGCTGCAGGAGCGCATCACATCGACCAAGTCTGGCTCCATCACGTCGGTGCAAGCCATCTACGTCCCCGCCGACGATCTTACCGATCCGTCGCCGGCAACTACATTTGCACATCTGGACGCGACCGTGGTGCTTTCGCGTCAGGTCGCCGAGCTTGGTATTTACCCGGCGGTGGACCCGCTGGATTCCACCAGTCGCCAAGTGGACCCGAACGTGATCGGCGAGGAACACTATTGGACTACGCGCGATGTGCAGGCGAGCTTGCAACGTTACAAAGAGCTGCAGGATATTATCGCCATCCTCGGCATGGACGAGTTGTCAGAGGATGACAAGCTCACAGTGGCGCGCGCCCGCAAGATCCAGCGTTTCTTGTCGCAACCGTTCTTTGTGGCCGAGGTCTTTACCGGCACCCAGGGCAAGTACGTGCCGACGAAGGAAACCATCCGTGGCTTCCGCGCCATCGTCGACGGTGAGTACGATCATTTGCCGGAACAGGCGTTTTACATGATCGGCGGCATCGAGGAAGCCGTTGAAAAAGCGAAGACGTTATGAGTGAGGCGTAAGGCGTGAGGCATGCGGCGCAACAGGGCATACGGCAACGAACCACCTTGTTCGTCATTCAATCTTCACCCCGCACTCCTCACCCCTCACGTCCAAGAAGCGCCTTTGCGTTGGAGGTTTTGTAGGTATGGCGATGACGATGCACGTGGATATTGTGAGCGCGGAGGAAGAGATCTTCTCCGGTAGTGCGGAGATGTTGTTCGTTCCGCTGGAAACCGGTGAGGTGGGTATTCTGCCGCGCCATTCAGCGCTGCTTGCGCGCATGAAACCCGGGGAGGTACGCGTGCGCCAGGGCGGTGAGGACCAGTTCTTCTACGTGTCCGGAGGTCTGCTCGAGGTGCAACCGCATGTGGTCACGGTGCTTTCCGATACGGCCGTTCGGGCCAAGGATCTCGATGAGGCCGCCGCGCTCGAGGCCCAGCGCCGCGCCGAGGAGGCGCTCAAGGACAGGAAGGCGGACATCGACTATGCCAGGGCACAGGCAGAGCTGATCGAGGCGATGGCGCAACTGCGCATGATTCACCGGTTGCGCGACAAGCTCAAGAGGTAGCAGCGCGCATCGAAGCGCGAGCGCTGTCCCGGCCATGCGCATTTGCCACGACCAAACCACCCCGGGTTTCGATCCCCGTTATACGCGCCCAGACCGCTTAGGGGCGCTGCTCCTCAAGAGCTGATGCCTACAACTAAGGCCGTCGTCACGGCGAACATGCTAAATGTCAGGCCACTCGCCTCGACCGCGCGCGCTCCCATCGGGCAAGTTGGACGCGGTGCCACCGTAGAGGTGTTGGCGAAACACGGGCGCTGGTACCGCATCAAGACCAATGGCCTCACGGGCTTCGTCCATGAGGCCCACCTTAGGCTCCAGGACTCACCGGCGCGACCCCGCAAAGGGGTGGTCAGCGCCCGGTACCTGAATGTGAGACCCGGACCATCGACCCGCAAGCCGCGCGTGGGTCAGCTTGAACGCGGCACGCAGCTCGAGGTTCTTGCGGAAGCCGATGGCTGGTACCGAATTCGCTCAGGCGATGTGACGGGCTATGTATACGGTGACTTCGTATCGATAACGGAAACGAGTACAGCCGGCGGATACTTGCATGAGCGCGATGAGCTGCGCGCTGTAGCACTTGCGCCGGCGGCGAGCGAAAAGATTGCCGTCCGGCGTGATTTTTCCTCGAGACAAAAACTGATCGCCCGCACCTGGAACAGGCTCGGCGGTCTGCTCCATCTGTTGAGCGACATGGTGGCCATAGACGTTGCCAGCATCGTAGCCGTGCTTGCGGTAGAGGCAGGCGGTCGAGGTTTCAGCGCGAACGGACGCATGATCATTCGTTTCGAGAATCACATCTACTGGAGCCAATGGGGCAAGCACAACGTCGACACGTTCGGCGTGCACTTTCGCTACGATAACGACAAGCGCTGGCGCCGGCACGCGTTCCGTGAGACCGAGACGGATGCCTGGGAGTCTTTTCACGGTAACCAGGCCAGCGAGTGGCGCGTGTTCGAGTTTGCGCGCGGCTTAAACGAGCCTGCGGCGATGCGCGCGATCAGCATGGGCGTGCCACAGATCATGGGATTCAACTTTTCCAGCATCGGCTACGACAGCGTGCGCGAGATGTTCGACCGCTTCCAGTCAGACATTCGTTACCAGATCGCGGGGTTGTTCGATTTTATGCGCGGCAGCGCGACGGTCTCGCCGATGATCCAGGCGCTGCAGCGACGCAAGTTTGTTGATTTTGCAGCGCGCTATAACGGGCCTGGCCAGGCAGCGAAATACGGCGCCTGGATCGAGCGTGACTTCGAGTTATTCAACGCGCTGCTGCAGTAACTGCGTGCTGGCGCGGGGACTCGAAGGCGCCGAAAAACTGTTTTCAGCATTTTAGTGCTGCAGTGGCGATGCGCGCGAACGTGGCAGCCGCGTCAAAGATCTCTTATAAGGCATTGAAAGAAAAGCAAATTTATTGACCGGTGGACCACCGGTGGGAGCAGGCTGGCCCCGGCCTAGGCAAGCGCGGCGTAAATAGTTATGGTCTTGCCCCCGGGGTGCGCTCGCCGGTGCATGCGAAACTGATGGCTGAGTAAGAGCACGCGAGGTGCTAGGCTTTGTATTATGAGCGCCTTAGGGGCGCCGGAATGATGCGTTTTCACCAACACCACGTCGTCCTGAGTAATCCATGAATCTGGAAGTTGTGATTCTCGCTGCGGGTCAGGGGACGCGCATGTACTCCGATATCCCCAAGGTATTGCACGACCTCGGCGGCAAGCCGTTGCTGGCGCACGTACTGGCGGTGGCTAGAAGTTTACAGGCGCAGGGCATCCATATCGTCTACGGTCATGGCGGCGAGCAAGTGCGCGAGCGCGTCGACGACGGCAGCGCAAATTGGGTAATGCAGGAGGAGCAGCTCGGTACCGCACATGCGGTGATGCAGGCGTTGCCGCATGTAGGCGCGGACACCTTGGCGCTTGTGCTCTATGGCGATGTGCCGCTGATCCAGCTCGACACCTTAAGGCGCCTCGTGCTCGCCGCCGGTGAGGGCACGCTGGCGCTACTTACGGTGGAGCTGGCGGATCCGCGCGGATACGGGCGCATCATCCGCGATAGCGCGGACCGCGTCGTCAAGATCGTTGAAGAAAAGGACGCGAGCGCAGAAGAGCTGGATGTGAAAGAAATCAATACCGGGTTCCTCGCCATACCGGCCAGCAAGCTTAAGGCTTGGGTAGCGGGCGTGGATAACGATAATGCCCAGGGTGAGTATTATTTGACTGACGTGGCGGCCGCGGCCGTGCGCGAAGGTTATGGTATTTCGACCTGTAAGCCCAATACGAGCTGGGAGGTCGTGGGTGTCAATAACAAGGCACAGCTTGCACAGCTTGAGCGCGCGTACCAGCAAAGACGTGCACACGCGCTGATGCTGCAAGGCGTGACGCTACGCGATCCAGCGAGATTCGACTTGCGCGGCGAGCTCGAGGCGGGCCGCGACGTGGTGATCGACGCCAATGTGCTGATGGAAGGCAAGGTGGTGCTGGGCGATGGGGTGCGGATCGGGCCGAACAACGTGATCCGGGACTCCTTCATCGGCGCCGGCACGGTCATCTTGCCCAACTGTGTAATTGAAGAATCCGAGCTAGGCAAGAACTGCCAGATCGGGCCATTCGCACGCCTGCGCCCCGGTCCACGTGTAGCCGATGGCGCCAAGATCGGAAATTTCGTGGAGATCAAGAAATCCGATATCGGCGCGGGCAGCAAGATCAATCATCTGAGCTATGTCGGCGACACGACCGTGGGCAAGAACGTCAATATTGGCGCCGGGACGATCACCTGTAACTACGACGGCGCTAACAAGTATCGGACGATAATCGAGGACAATGTGTTTATCGGGTCCGACACGCAACTGGTTGCACCGGTGACCGTGGGAGAAGGCGCCACCATTGGTGCCGGCTCGACCATCATCAAGGACGCACCCGCCGGCGAGTTGACCTTGAGCCGTGCCGCTCAAAAGACCCGCAGGGGTTGGAAGCGACCGGTCAAGAAACGTAAACCGTGATCCGTGAACCTTCAAGGCGGAAGCCGTTGACGCTGTCAGCCATACGGATCACGGATAACGAATAACGAGGGTTTAACATGTGTGGCATTGTCGGTGCCGTCAGTCAGCGCAGTGTCGTCCCTATTCTGCTCGAAGGGCTGAAGCGCTTGGAGTACCGCGGCTATGATTCGGCGGGCGTCGCAGTGCTCAACACGGGCGATGGCATAGAGCGCTTACGTACTGTGGGCAAGGTGGCGGTGCTCGAGCACTCGGTCCGCGAGCAGCAGCTCACGGGCGCCACCGGCATCGCGCACACACGCTGGGCGACGCACGGGATCCCCAACGAAGACAACGCCCATCCGCACATAAGTCATGATCGCCTCGCGGTGGTCCACAATGGCATCATTGAGAACCACGAGGCGCTTCGACAAAAGCTCGAGGACCTCGGTTATCAGTTCGCCTCGCAGACCGACACCGAGGTGATTGCCCATCTCATCCACCATCACCGTAAGCACCACGCGGACCTGCTCGCGGCCACGCGCGCCGCGATCCAGGAATTCGAAGGCGCTTACGCCGTCGCGGTTTTGAGCCGAGACGACCCGGGACGCATTATTGGGGCACGCAAGGGCAGCCCGCTGGTCATCGGCATCGGCATCGAGGAGCACTTCTTGGCATCCGACGTGCTCGCGCTGGCACCGGTCACGCGGCAGATCATCTATCTTCATGAAGGCGATGTGGTCGATCTGCAGCGCAGCCGCTGCACGGTGTACGCTGCCGATGGCGGTCAGGTCGAGCGCAGCGTGTGCGTATCACAGGCCTCGGCCGACGCCGTCGATCGCGGACCGTACCGTAACTTCACGCAAAAGGAGATCTTCGAGCAGCCGCAGGCCATCGCCGACACGCTCGAGGGTCGCATCGGCAAAAACCGGATCCTGGAGCAGGCGTTCGGAGTAAAAGCGGCGGCCGTGTTCGACAAGGTCGAAGCGGTTCAGATCATTGCGTGCGGCACCAGCTACCATGCCGGCCTGGTCGCACGCTACTGGCTGGAGGGACTCGCGGGGCTGCCGTGCGAAGTGGAGATCGCCAGTGAGTTCCGCTACCGCAAACACGCAGTGCGGCCCAACACCCTGATAGTGACGATCTCGCAGTCCGGCGAGACCGCCGACACGCTCGCCGCCCTGCGCTACGCGCGCTCGCTCGGTTACGCCCATGCGCTCGCCATATGTAACGTCCCCGAGAGCTCGCTGGTGCGCGACTCGGAGCTCGTGCTGTTCACGCGCGCTGGACCGGAGATCGGCGTAGCCTCCACCAAGGCGTTTACGACCCAGCTGGGATGCTTATTGCTGCTGGTTATTGCGCTCGCGCGCCGCCATGGGCTTACGGCCGAACAGGAAAAGGCGATCGTCGCGGAGCTGGAGCATTTGCCGGGCCATGTGCGCAGCGCACTGGCTTTGAACGACACTATCAGGCGGCTGGCGGAGCGCTTCGCCGACAAGCGCCACGCATTGTTCCTGGGCCGCGGGGTGCAGTTTCCGATCGCGTTGGAGGGGGCGCTCAAGCTCAAGGAGCTCTCTTATATCCATGCCGAGGCCTACGCCGCCGGTGAGCTCAAGCACGGCCCGCTGGCGTTGGTGGATGCCGACATGCCGGTGGTGGCGGTCGCGCCGAATGACGATCTGCTGGAGAAGCTCAAGTCCAACCTGCAAGAGGTGCGTGCCCGCGGCGGTGAGCTGCTGGTGTTCTCCGAGCCCGGGACCGGTGTCCGCGCCGGCGATGGCACCACCATTGTGCAGTTGCCCGCGACCGGCGAGTTCACGGCCCCGATCATCTACACCATCCCGCTGCAGCTGCTGGCCTACTATGTCGCCATCGTCAAAGGCACCGATGTGGATCAACCGCGCAACCTGGCGAAATCAGTGACGGTGGAGTAATGGCGAACAACGGCCCCGGATATTGCACGAGCTTATCAAAAAAACTTCCAACGCAGAGACGCCAAGACGCAAAGAATTTATTAATCGTTTTCCCTCACGGGTTTGCGTGTCTTCGATAACGCCCGGGAAATAACGCCGAGGACGCACAACTCTATGGATGGACGACTCCATGGATGGAGGACGACTGCAGGGAGGCAGGACGACTGCAGGGAGGCAGGAGCTAGAGCAACGCAGGAGCGGTTGCCGAGCTAGAGCAACGCAGGAGCGGTTGCCGAGCTAGAGCAACGCAG
>VRUB01000400.1 GCA_019456345.1 Nitrospira sp.
GAGCAGCGCTCGGATGCCTTGATGGCGCGCACCCGTGACCGCCCGCTGCCGACGGGTCGGATCAATACGCGCGGCGCTATCGTCTTCGCCGCGGTGCTGGCGATCGCCTCCATGTTGATTCTGGGTGTGGGTGTCAATGTGCTCACGGCGGGGCTGACGTTCGTATCACTGATCGGCTACTCGATCATTTACACCGTGTTCCTCAAGCGCCGCACGCCGCAGAACATCGTCATCGGCGGCGCCGCCGGTGCGGCCCCACCGCTGCTCGGCTGGACCGCCGTCACCGGGGAAGTGGCGAGCGATGCGTTGCTGCTGTTCCTTATCATCTTTGTGTGGACGCCGCCGCACTTCTGGGCGCTCGCGCTTTATCGCCACCAGGAGTACGCCGATGCCGGCATTCCCATGCTGCCGGTGCCCCACGGCAGCAAGTTCACGCGGCTGTATATCCTGCTTTACACGATCCTGCTGGCGGCGGTGACGGTGTTGCCGTTCGCCACGCGCATGGCGGGGTTTATGTATTTGTTCGGGGCGTTGGTGCTGAACGCGGGGTTTTTGTATTACGCCTGGAAGTTGTACCGGCATTACAGCGATGCGCTTGCCCGGAAGACCTTCTTTTATTCGATTCAATATCTGGCCCTGCTATTTGCCCTGTTGTTGATTGTCCACTATCGTGTTTATATCCATGAGGCCCTGCAATCGACGCTTTATTGATGCGTAGATTTAGCTATTCATTTCTCATCATTGGTTTTTTCCTTGCCGCCATCGGGTTTGCAGGCTGTTCACCCTCTGCGCCCACTTTTAAGTCACTCGATATCAGCGACGTGGAATGGGGCGGTGACTTTGAGCTAACGGTGCATACCGGCGAACGCGTAAGGTTTTCCGATTCTCATGGCAAGGTGCTGATTCTGTTCTTCGGTTTTACCCGCTGCCCCGATATATGTCCGCCGACGTTGACCAAATTGGCGCTGCTTAAAAAGCGTCTTGGGGAAGACGCGGACCGCGTACAGGTGCTTTTTGTCACTGTAGATCCCGAGTTCGATA
>VRUB01000401.1 GCA_019456345.1 Nitrospira sp.
CCCGCATCGCCACGCCATGCGCTCCTGGCCGAAAGCCTTGGGAAACCGTCTCTATGGGTCATTATCAACGAGATTTGGTATTAGCTAAAGGTAGTAAGCCATTTTCGTTTGTGGGTAGCGATCTGGGTCGCAGAACGAGCGAATTTCGGACCCTGTGCGGCCCTCGGGTGGCCCGTGGTGCTCAAGTCGGGCGCCGGGCGTGTCACCACCCCCAACACAAATTTGTACCCGTGAAGGCGTGGCGGCGCTGTACGGGGCTGGTAGGGACTCGGCATGGCTTGCCCTACGCACCATGCTTAGCTGCCCGCAGGGGCTGGTGGTGTCGAGCGCGACTAGACCGGGCGACAGGCTGTCCGGTCCCGGTGGCACGGGGGCCGTGTGGTGTTGCCCCTGGTAGTGGCCGGCTTGGGCACGATCTGCTCTAGCGCATAACCCCTCTTGTGTATCCGCCGAAATACTTGGCGCCCAAAATTACCACCGGCGAAAAACCGGCGCGCTGCCAAGTACGCGGGCGAAATCCGAGCGTACACGAGCGAACGGGCCGGCCGCAGTCGGTCAATCAGGTGCAGAATTTCAGCGAACGGAGCTCTGGGGATTGCGACCTCCGCGAGCCGAAGGGTGACATAGCGACCATGTCTCAATACCTTCGCGCCGATCTTTAGCAACTTGTCTTTCAGAGGGGTCAGGGACCAGTGTTCGACAGCCTCGGGCAAGGCCGGCGTTCGCAGGAAGTTGCCGAGATTGTAGGACAGCGCATGGAGCTGGAGCCGAACCGCATTGTTACGAAAGCTGTGGCAGGGTGAGACGTGACCGTCCGTCCAGTGGACGGGCGTAAGTGCGTCGAACCCGGGTCCAGTTAATCGCGTTCTTGCCTTCCTTGATCCATTGCCCCGCTGTGCCGCGTGCATCGTAAAATTTTGTCACCCGCTCGGCGGGCCGCGACAGGTTGGTCACGCTTGAGCCGCGAAGCGGATCGAGGCCGACACGGGGAACCAGTTCGCCGGGATGCCATTCCACCTTGGCCACCACGCGCCGCTTCC
>VRUB01000136.1:0-5285 GCA_019456345.1 Nitrospira sp.
AACTCGATAATCTCTTGGACCTCTTCTTTCGCTTCATCGATACCGGCCACATCAGCGAACGTAATCTTCTTCCGCTCCTCGGTCAGCAGCCGGGCGCGGCTCTTTCCGAACGAGAGCGCCTTGTTCCCACCGACCTGCACCTGGCGCATGAGGAAGAACCAGAGACCGAGTATCAGAATGAATGGGCCCCAAGTCGCCAAGAGGGTGATGTACCAAGGATGCTCGTCTGGAGGCCTCGCGTCAATCTGAACGTGCCGCTCGCGCAGGATTTTGACGAGGTCAGGGTATTCAACCGCATACGTGCTGATACGGGTCCCGTCTTTCAGAATCGCCTTGATATTGTTGCCCTTAATTTCAACCTTGGTGACCTCACCCTTCTCCAGGTAAGCCATGAAATCGCTGAAGATGACCTCCTCTTCAGGAGCATGGGTCGGGACACTGAACAGATTAAACAGCAGGATCATGAACAATGCGACAACGACCCAAAACAGTAAGTTCTTGGCCCGAGAATTCATTCGCGCTCCTCCGCGACCACGTTTGGCAGCCGGGCACCGACCTTGACAACAGCGGTGAATTCTAACATAGTTTCTTCCTGACTGACAACAACTTCGCCACCGCGCGAGAAGCCTTACTCGTCCTCAACATTCACCTTATCGAGGACAGCCAAGTATGGGAGATTCCTGTATTTCTGCCGGTAATCGAGGCCATAGCCAACCACGTACTGGTTCGGGATTTCAAACCCGACATAATGAAGCGGCACATGGACCTTGCGACGCTGCGGTTTGCTCAGCAACGTGCACACGCGAATCGACCGTGGCTTTTGTTTGGAGAGGGTGTTGATCAAATACTGTACCGTCAATCCTGAGTCGACGATATCCTCCACGAGCAGCACATCCCGACCGGTGATATTCTCGGTTAATTGGGTGACCATCTTCACCCTGCCCGACGATTTGGCCTTCACCCCATAGCTGGCCACCACCAGAAAATCCACTCGCATCGGAGACCGAATGGCCCGGGCGAGGTCCGCATAGAAGGCGAACGCCCCTTTGAGGATTCCCACAAGTATCAGGTCCTTGTCGGCATAGTCGGCCATGATTTGCCGACCAAGGTCCCTGATCCGTGCGCGCATGGCTTCCTGGGTGACGAACGGCCGTCCGAATATGCGCTCCATGAAGCCTCAGCCCTGCCCGCCCCGTGGTTGATCCAGAAGTTCCGCACTCACCGGACGCGTGGTGCACGGGGTCGCACAAAACCGTTGATCAGCCCGATGTCCTACGACCCACAGAATCCCTTCCGGCGCGACTAACAACGGGATGCGCCTGCGCGCCGCGCGCGGCAGTTTGAGATCGGAGAAATAATCCTGCAGCTTCTTTCGGTGTCCCTGCATGCCTGCCGGGTGGAACACATCACCGGGCTTCCACGATCGGACCCTTAATGCCATCGTGAACCGGTCGGCATCAAATACTGCCGTGTGGCGCGAACGCTTGCCAGCAACATCACGATCATCCGGCACCGGCGGTCCGTACTGGACCCGGATCCTCTGGTCGGTCAACGGCCACCGCACGACAGACGGAACCGGCACGACAAGCGACGTCGTCACCTCCTGCTGCCCCTCGGCGAGCACCCGACCAGGATCCATCTGGGAACACCGCGGCTGGACCCGGAGGCGGCCATAGTCGCGCGTGACCCGGGCCCCCTGCACCGTGATCCCGGAACCCGACCGTCCATGAACCACTCGTTCCAGCACATCGGTCACGGCGCGAAACGCAGGCCCCCTCACCGCGCCGCTCACACGGCGGATGACGGCTCGTAGCACCCGCCGCTGTAACGCGAGTGGCTGCGCCAGCAGCGTGTCGCGATCGAGCACCACCTCGCCGTTGGTATCCTCCCTCGAGCAGCGGAGCAGGGCGCCGGCAGCCAGCTCTTCCAGGTAACGATCCTCTTCACGAAGAATGTCCGCCTGTCGTCTCAGCACACCGACGATGCCGGGATTGAATCGCCTGAGCACCGGCAGCAGTTCCTGACGAACGCGGTTCCGTAAGTAGATCGGCTTGGTATTGCTCGAATCCTGTCTGAACTCCAGACCGCGCGCCTCGAGATGGGCCAGAAGTTCGGATCGGGGAATATCCAGTAACGGACGGATGAACAGCGGCTCACGCGCGGGAGGCATCCCTGCCAGTCCTGTTGTGCCCGATCCTCGGAGCATCCACATCAGTAACGTTTCAGCCTGGTCATCAGCGGTATGCCCCAACGCGATCTTGTCGGCTCCAACGGTGCGCGCGACACGCGACAAGACGGCATAGCGGGCTTCCCGGGCCTCCTCCTGAAGGGACCGGCGCCGCCGAACACCGGCCGCATGAACCAGGTCCGCCCGCTCACAGACCACCGGCACGCCAAGTCGATCGCAGAGCCCGCGCACAAAGCACGCATCTTCCTCTGATTCGGCTCCCCGCAACCCGTGGTTGACATGGACCGCAGATACGGTGAGGCACCACGAGGGGGCCAACGTGGCAAGCAACGAGAGGAGCGCGACAGAATCGGGCCCGCCTGAGATCGCCACGAGGAGGTGCTCACCCGGCCCAAACAGTCGCCGGGCGCGTACGCTGGCCAGGACTCGGCGTAAAAGCCGTGCACTGCCCTTCTCAAGTTGAAGCTGCTGGGTCATCGGCGCACCGTACCTCACGAATCAGCCACAGGCTGAGAATCCGATTTCAGGACTTCCCGTGCAAGACAGGCATCCAGCTCAATCCGCGCCGCGAGCTCCTCCGCCGTGTCAAAGGATAGATCACCGCGGAGCCGTTCGACAAATTCCACCCGCAACTCCTGGTTATACAAATGAAGCTCCTTGTCGAGGATCGAGACCTCCAGCAGCCGGTCCCCTCGACCAAAGGTCGGTCGTGTTCCGATATACGACACGGAATCGAAGGGGCACCCGTTCCAGACCGCTTTGGTGGCGTAGACGCCGTCAGCCGGAATGACCCGAGCCGGCGGGAGAGGGAGATTCGCGGTCGGCCAGCCCAGCGCACGCCCCCGCTGATCACCTTGTACCACAGTCCCCTCCAGCGCGTACGGACGACCGAGACATGTCGCCGCTCGGCGGACCTCGCCGCTCTGCACGAGCAACCGAATCCGTGTGGAGCTGACCACCTCGCCGCCCACGCGGACAGGTGGGACCAGATGCAGGCGGAACCCGGCCTCGGCGCTCGAGCGAGCGAGGTCAGCCACCCGTCCAGCGCGCCCTTTTCCAAACGCAAAATGTTCACCAACCAACAGATCTCGAACTCCAATCCCATCCCGGAGGATCTGGAACATGAACGCCTCGGGCACCAGCGACGCGAAGGCCTCGTTAAATTCGAGAAACAGGACCTCTTCAATCCCCGCCTCCTCAAACCGCGCCAGCTTTTCTTCCGCCGTGATCAGGAGACGAAGGTCGACGCTCGGTGCCAATACCTTGACCGGATGCGGATCGAAGGTGAGGATGATGGGAGTCCCGCGCGTCGCCCCCGCTGTTCTGACGACCTCCTGAAGGAGCGCACGGTGTCCTCTGTGATGGCCGTCGAAATTCCCGATCGTGAGCACCGGATGCGTGACGCGTTGATGGTGAGCTAATCCCCTCGTAATCTTCATACGTTGGTGTCACACGCGAGTGTCATTGAGGAGCCGGGCCGCGTGCTTGGCAAAATAGGTGAGGACGAGATCAGCTCCTGCCCGCCTGATCGAGGACAACGTTTCCATCATTGCCCGCTCCTCGTCCAACCAGCCGGCACGGGCTGCAGCCTTGATCATGCTGTATTCCCCGCTGACCTGATAGGCGGCGATCGGAACCGTCGTGCGCGCCCGGGCTGCAGCGATCACGTCGAGGAACGGAAGCGCCGGTTTGACCATCACAATGTCAGCTCCCTCCTCGATATCCATTTCAATCTCGCGGATCGCCTCGCGGCTGTTGGCGGGGTCCATTTGGTAGGATTGGCGATCGCCGAACGTGGGGGCCGAGTCTGCCGCCTCGCGAAAGGGTGCATAGAAGCAGGAGGCGAACTTTGCGGCGTAGGACATAATGGGGATGTCGGCGAAGCCCGCGTGATCGAGCTCACCGCGGATGGCCTGAACCCGCCCGTCCATCATATCGGATGGGGCGACCATATCGGCCCCAGCCTGCGCATGCGTCCGCGCCATCGCTTGCAGGCACTCCAGCGTTTCATCGTTGAGAATTCGGCCGTCCCGCACCACCCCGCAATGTCCGTGAGACGTGTACTCGTCGATGCACACGTCTGTGATCACGACCATGCCCGGCACGTGATCTTTTACGGCCCGAACCGCCTGTTGGACGATGCCGTTCGGATCGTACGCCGGCGTTCCACGCTCATCTTTCCGATCAGGAATGCCGAACAGCAGCACGGCGGGGATGCCCAGTAATTGTACCTCACCCACCTCCTTCACCAGAAGATCGACTGACCACCGATACTGTCCTGGCATGGAGCTGATTTCTTCCCGCCGATCTCGCCCGACCGTCACGAACATGGGATAGATCAGGTCAGATGGCGACAGGTGTGTCTCCCGGACCATGCGACGCAGAGGCTCACTCTGCCGCAGTCTCCTGAGCCGATGACGGGGAAATGCCATGCGCGCGCCCTTTGCTTACTGCCTGGGCAGGTTCGTCAGAAAGACAACGAGGTCCCGAACCGAGAGCATCCCGACCAACTTGCCTGCTCGCGTGACACCGAGGTGCCGAAGGTGCTCCCGCGCCATGACATCATTGGCGTCGAGCAACGTTTTGTTTTCTTCAACCGTGACGATCGGAGCAGACATAATCTGCTCGACGGCAGTCTTTGACGGATCTGCGCCCACCGCGACCAGACGGCGCACGACATCCGTATCGGTGACGATGCCGATGATCTCTTTATCCCGTGTGACAAATAAACTTCCAATGTTGTGGTCTCGCATGGCCGTCGCAGCACTTCGCACGTCCGTATCACGATCCACCGTGACAAATTTCTCGACCGGCACCATGAATGATTTCACAGGAACCATGCTCTTCTCCTCCGTTCAAGATTCGTGCGCCGACAGTTCCACAACCTGTTCAGACAGGTCCTCTTACCTCCTCGTCTGTGCACGCTCGCGCCGTTCTGAGAAATACAGGACGATCGCCTCCACCAATGCGGGAACGGTATTTTCTGCCGCCATGACCGCAACCGAAAGCCCGACCTCCGTCGCCGTCTTCGCCGTAATCGGTCCGATACACGCAATCACCGAGCCGCTGACCAGCTTGCACATTTCTTCCCTGCTCG
>VRUB01000136.1:5295-5567 GCA_019456345.1 Nitrospira sp.
GAAGAATGGTTCGGTACGCCGGCACCACGCGCACATCGCTGCCACACGCCCTGATCTGCTCGGGCAGCATCTCCCGCGCCACGGCCGCTCGCGGGATCAGCACGCGCTGGCCTGCCACGCCAGCGGCCTTCAGCGCATCCACGACCCCCTCGGCTTGATATTCGGATGGGACCAAGTCAGCCCGGAGACCATGCCGCGCCAGTTCCTCCGCTGTCCGAGGTCCGATGCAGCAAATCCGGAGGTCACCCAGCGCTCGCGCATCTCGTCCTCCG
>VRUB01000402.1 GCA_019456345.1 Nitrospira sp.
TGCGCGATACGACGATCGCTGGCCCTAATGCGATCCGCGGATCGGGTCCCAACTAGAAGCACGAGCTCAGTGGCCCTTTAGCCAAGACGGGTTTTCCCGATCCCCGGTGTTCGACCGGTCTTGCATTACCTCACGTTCACCCTGCCAAATACGTTGCCTCCTCCACGTTAAGCTTTGGCCGCCGCTGGCTGGCGATAGGTCTCGCCATTGGCCAGCAGCGCCCAGGCGGTTCGCGCATTCTTGTTGGCCAGCGCCACGGCTGCGACCTTCGCTGGCTTTCGATACACGAGATCGGCCAGCCAAGGGTTGTTCTTGAAGTTTGTCTTTCGTCCGTGCCGGATCACCGACATGGCGCCGGCGACCAGCAACCATCTGAGATATTTGTCTCCCTGCTTGGAGATTCTCCCCATACGTTCCTTACCTCCGGTCGAGTTCTGTTTGGGGACCAGACCGATCCAGGCGGCCAGCTCGCGACCTGACCTGAAAATCGAAGGGTCTGACACCGAGGCAACAAGTGCGGTGGCGATCATCGGTCCGATGCCGGGAATGCTTTCGAGATGACGGCTGGCCGCGCTCGAACGATGCCAGACGAGGATGCGGCGCTCACCGTAGGCAATCTCTTGCTCCACGGTCATTAGCGTGCTCACTAAGCCCGCAAGGCAGGTTCGCGCAAGAGCAGGAACGCGCTCATCCGTCGGATCGGAGATGACCGCAAGCAGAGCCTTCAACCCCCTCAGTCCAACAGGCGCCACGATGCCGAACTCGGCCAAATGCGCGCGCATCGCGTTCACCAGCATGGTGCGCTGACGGACCAGAAGCTCGCGCGTTCGATGCACCATCAGTGCGCCTTGCTGCTCTTCGTTCTTGATCGCGACAAACCGCATCGACGGCCGCGTTACCGCCTCGCAGATCGCTTCCGCATCCGCTGCGTCGTTCTTGTTGCGCTTGACGTAGGGCTTGACATAGGCCGGCGGCATCAGGCGAACCGTATGTCCCATCTTCTCGATCTCGCGCGCCCAGTGATGCGACGTCGCAC
>VRUB01000403.1 GCA_019456345.1 Nitrospira sp.
CTTCCGATCTGAAGGCGCGTGGCATCACGATTGCGACGGCGCATGTGGAGTACGAGAGTGATAATCGGCACTACGCGCATGTGGATTGTCCGGGTCATGCGGACTATGTGAAGAACATGATCACGGGTGCGGCGCAGATGGACGGTGCGATACTGGTGGTTTCGGCGGCGGACGGGCCGATGCCGCAGACGCGGGAGCACATATTGCTGGCGCGGCAGGTGGGTGTACCGTTTATTGTGGTGTATTTGAACAAAGCGGACATGGTGGACGATGACGAGTTGCTGGAGCTGGTCGAGCTTGAGGTACGGGACTTGTTGTCGATGTATGAATTTCCGGGTGATGACACGCCGATTATCACGGGCAGTGCGCTGAAGGCGATGGAGGGAGATACCTCTGAGCTAGGGACGCAGAGTGTTGAGAAGCTGGTTGAGGCCTTGGATTCGTATATACCGCTGCCGGATCGGGCGGTGGACGGGGCGTTTTTGATGCCGATCGAGGATGTATTTTCGATCTCTGGGCGCGGGACGGTGGTGACGGGACGGATCGACCGCGGCATTGTGAAGGTGGGGGACGAGATTGAGATTGTTGGGATCAAGGAGACGACGAAGACGACGTGTACGGGCGTGGAGATGTTCCGGAAGCTGCTCGATGAGGGTCGGGCGGGCGACAACGTGGGGGTGCTGTTAAGGGGCACGAAGCGAGAAGAGGTGGAGCGAGGCCAGGTGCTGGCGAAGCCGGGTTCGATCACGCCGCACACGAAGTTTGAGGCGGAAGTTTACATTTTGACGAAGGAAGAGGGAGGCCGGCATACGCCGTTTTTCAAGGGTTACCGGCCACAGTTTTATTTCCGCACGACGGATGTGACGGGTGCGGTGGAGTTACCCGAGGCGACGGAGATGGTGATGCCTGGGGATAATATCCAGATGAAGGTTAATTTAATCGCGCCGATTGCGATGGAGGATGGGTTGAGGTTTGCGATCCGGGAAGGCGGCCGTACGGTGGGTGCGGGCGTGGTGGCAAAGATTATTGAGTAG
>VRUB01000137.1 GCA_019456345.1 Nitrospira sp.
TGACCTGATACTGCGCCGGCGTAAACGGCGCCTCATCGCTGCCCTCCAGCTCCACCCCGATAGAAAAGTCGTTGACGCTGGCCCGGCCCTCGCAGCGTGACTCGCCCGCGTGCCAGGCGCGTTTATGGAGGGGCACAAACTGGACCACTTCGCCATCGCGGCGTACTAACAGATGGGCCGACACCTTCAGCTCACAGATACTCCGGTAATGGAAATGATCCTCAGGGTCGAGCGCGTTGCAGAATAACTGCTCGATGCCTGGTCCACCGAACTCCCCGGGTGGCAGACTGATGGCGTGAATCACGAGCACCTCGATTTCGGTGCCGTGGGGCCGCGCATCGCAGTTGGGCGAGGGCACAAACCGCACGCCTTCCAACAGGCCGATTTTGCGATCAATTTGCATTGGTTGCTCGCGAATCAATATGGCCGGCACCACCGGCACGCCCAATTGCGCCCCACGGTAAGCAAAAGTTGATCAACGAGCGCGACTCACGTGCCGATCCGGGGCGATTATCGAGCCTGCGCCACGCGCCATCAACCCGGATCATGGCAACGTTGGGCGAACACACACTCGGCGGCGGCGTTGCAGGCGCGGCATGCCAGCAGACGATGAAACCCTGCGCTGATTTATCGCTCTAATTGCACAGGCGCAGTCAAACTATACCTTGACCTGCGCACATCCGGTGATACCGCCCCCGAGGGCGCGGCTGGACTATATATATATGATGGTAATGCGACTGGCGATCGTGCTCGTTTCCTTGGCCCTATGGAGCTTTGCATCCACGGTGCATAGCGTGAAGCTTTACAAATGGGTCGATCAGGCGGGCAATGTGACCTACCAGGACCACCTGCCACCAACCGGAAGTGGCGCAGTAGAAGAAAAGAACATCGACCCCAATCAGAATGCTCTCAAGTTCGTTATACCAACGGTGCCGGAAAACACTACCCCCGCGAACCCCGGTGCTACCCGCGGGCACAGCGCACAGCGCGGCGGCGGCGATAATGATGAGCGCGGTGGCGTACGCGCGATACCCGCGAGTGACGGCATGAGTGCAAGTGGCGGCATGAGTCCCATCCTCGGTGGCGGCGCGACCAGCGCCGGCGCGATCGGCGGCGCCGTTGCTCCGCCGCCTCCCCCGCCGAGCGTTCCGGCTGGGACCGGTGCCGTTGCTCCGCCGCCTCCCCCGCCGAGCGTTCCGGCTGGAAGCGGTGCCGGTTTTTGATAGACGCTGAACAAACCAGCAAGGCGCCCAAAAAAATACCTACGACAAAAGCACCGCTTCAATTCACCCTCCCCGCTGGTCGAGGAGGGCTGGGGTGGGGCGGGCGTGCTCTTCGCCTTCGCACGTCACTCGGCTTAAGTAAGGGGGGTGAAAAGCAAAACAACGGCACCTCCCCGGCCAGCCTTCGGCTTTACTTCGCCCCTCGGCTTGAGTAAGGGGGAGCAAGGAAAGGCAATTCACGGATCACGACTCACGGACCGGCGATCCACACCTGTCCTTGAGACCCGCTGTGCGCGATGAAAATCTACAGCTGCGCGAGGTAATCGACGGAGTTGATGCCGAAGGCGCCGGCCGGCAGCACCCGGCGAATCCTAAGCTCCTGCCCCAGCCTATCCCGATGCTGGGCCAGATCGGCAATCAACTTCTTATTGTACGGTTCCTTGTTTGCCTGCAGCACCAGCGCCACTTTCGGTTTGAGTCGACGCACACGGTTTATGGTAATGACGACACCGATCCCACCGGTATTGAGCTCGACCAGACTACCGATGGGGAAGATGCCCATGCACTTGATATATTCCTCGACCAGCTCGGCGTTGAAATCCTTGTGACGCCACTCGTACATGCGTCTCAAAGCGTCCTCGGCGGATACACTGTCGCGATAGATCCGTCGACTGGTGATGGCATCGTAGACATCCACAATCGCGCCAATGGATCCCGACATACCGATCGCGTCGCCGGTCAGCCTGGCGGGGTAACCGGAGCCATCATGGCGTTCATGGTGCTGCGCCACGAGCTGTATCGCCTCAGGTGGAAAGCCTGGCGAATTCTTTAGGATCTCGACCCCGTAGTGCACGTGACTCTCCATCTGCTCGAACTCGCGCTCGCTCAAACCCACGGGTTTCTCCAGAATCTCCGTCGGCACCTTAACCATGCCGACGTCTTTTAACAGCGTACCGAGTCCTATTAACCTGAGCTGGGCCTTGGTGAACGCCATATGGCGGCCAAACGATAGCGCCAAAATGCAGGTTCTGATGCTGTGCAGCGCGTTGTACTTCTCTGTGCCCTTAAGGTGGCTCAGGACAACGAGGCCATCCGGGTTGCGGCTGACACTGGCGACCATGTCGTCGACAACTTTCTTTGCGAGCTCGGTATCCACGGCCTTACCCTCGCGCGCGCCTTCCAGGGTTCTATCCATGATCTCCCGCGCCTTCGACTCGATAGTCCGGGCACGGCTGATCTCTTCCTCCATCGGGACGTCGTCGTCGGACGTGAACTGATTCTCGTAATTGATACCGCTCAGGCCCATCAGTGCATCAGGATTACGTATAACACTCTCGACCATGTCGTCCACGACATTTTTCGCGCGCGCCGCATTCACTGGTTTGCCCTGGCGGACATCATCGAGCGTGGAGTCCATCACCTCCATGGCGGTGGATTCAATTTCCTTGGCCTGCTCTATCTCTTCCTCGAGCGGCGCCTGGTCCCGGTAGGACGGCCCGCTATAGTAGGAGCGCTTACCCTGGCGGGCGGGGCTCTCGAGCAGGATCTTGAACTCGCGCCGCAGCCTCTCCTCTTCCGCTCGAATGATCTTGGTGCCTGCAGGCAGCTTGCCGTGACCGCGGCCGGACGTGACATCGGGACCGCGGTCGACATCGATGTATACGTACTTACAGTGCTCTTCGATCTGCGTCAGCTCACCTGCGCTGCGCAGCTCGAACCCCTGGAACAAGAAAGGCGTCTCGAGCCAGGACCGATCGAGCTCGGCGACATACATGCCGATGCGCAGATCGCGGACATCGACTCGCTTCTTTACAGTCTCCTTCATGGTCTCAGCTCTGTATCAACGACGATGGATTGTACCGGCCAACGACCGCTCGCGCGCTATCGTTTGCGGCACCAGCAGGTCAGGAAAGCGTCACCCCCTGTGGCGTATCGACCCGTCCCCCGCATGCGGGTCTGCTAATTCTTTAAGTATATACCCAACGATCAGCCGCGCGGTCGGCAACCGATCCCGGCGCTTGGCGATCCTACCGGCCATGCTGGCGGTGCGCCGCAGGCCGGGTTTGCCGCCTCACGGCCGCGACGCCGGCCCCAGCGTGGCATGCCACCCGACGTCTGGCGCTGACGGGGCATGGCAGCGACGCCGGCAGACACGACCGCTGGCCCGCCGTTTCGCCCCGCTCGTCTCGGGGCGTGTGTGCGGCGGCTGCCGCAGCTACCCGCTTGCACCGCACCAGCTAGGCTAAACTCGTTGTTTTGAATGGAAAAATCAGACCATATCGATATCCTGGCTTGAAACTTGCACCGCCTGGTGTAAACGGAGTGCACATGGATTAAGCGCGAGAACACGGCTGTGATTGTAAAGATACGTACCCTACTGGTGGCGGCCTTGCTTGGCCCGTTCACGGCCTCGGCCGACCTCGACCGTGACCTGCTGGTGGCGGTCACGCAAGCCAACGTCGACAAGGTGCAAACCCTGTTGCAAATCGGGGCCGATGCAAATGCCAGTGACCGCTACCGTAGAACGGCACTGATCCTGGCAGCGCGGCGCGGCTACGTCGGTATCGTCGATCTGCTGGTGAATCACTATGCCGATGTCAACGCGCAGAATCACCTGCAAAAGACCGCGCTCATGGGTGCCGCCATGAACGGCTACCCCGAGATCGTAAAAATCCTGCTCCGCGAGGGCGCCGAGGTCAATGCCAGGAACTGGTTGGGCGAGAGCGCGCTCGGCTGGGCGGCGGTCCAAGGACACCTCGAGGTGGTAAATCTCCTGCTCACAAGCGCGGCCGAAGCCGATATCATGGATGATTACGGCTGGACCCCGCTGATGTACGCCGCGCGCGAGGGGCATGCGGCGGTGGCGCGGGCGCTGCTCGACAAAGGCGCCGACCCAAACCGCTACAGCGAAAAAAGCTGGACGCCCCTGATGATCGCGGCCTCATATGGGCAGGCCGAGATCGTCGCTGCACTGCTGGATAAAGGCGCGGATCTGTACACGGTCTCGGTGCGAAAAGAAACGGCCCTGAAGCTGGCACAAAGCGGTCGCCACCTGCGGGTGGCACGGCTGCTCAAAGCGGCCGGCGCCAAGCTGCCGGTCACCGCGAAAAATCCCGACGTCAACTGGGAAACCTACGTCGACGGTGCCACCCAGGCCTACCGCCAAGGCAAGTACGGCCATGCCGAGCAGCAGCTGGAAGCCGCACTCTCGCTGGCAGAGGGGCTGGGCGACCAAGATCCACGCCTGGCCGCTAGCCTGGACAAGTTGGCACAGCTTTACTTCGCCCAGGGCAAGTACTCCAAAGCCGAGCCCCTGTATGAGCGCGCGCTTGCCATCAAAGAACGTATGCTGGGCCCGGAACACCTGGACCTGGTGGTTAGTTTGACAAATCTCGCCGCGGTCTACGACGCGCAAGGAAAGTATGCACAGGCCGCACCGTTCCACCGGCGCGCCCGCGCTATTCGCGAAAAGGCGGTCGCTTCGCAGCCGACCCCGGCGCGCGCGCGCGAGGCGGCGATCACCGGACTGATCGGCGAGAAACCCGCGGCACCGCAGCGAGCCTCTGCGACCTTCCTCAGGGGGGAGATACAGAGCCTAACAACGCTGCCCGCACAGCAGCAAAATTTGCCGGACTAAGATCTGCGCGGCCATCTCGCCGCGCTGCGGCGAACCCCGCGCAGCATACCGCCCGCTCATGGGTGACGAATTGCGGCCATTGCGGCCCCGGCCACACCCAGTAGACTTATATGAGGAGCCACCGAAAAGTGGCTGGATTTAGACGTTACAGTCAACATGAGCAGTACTGCAATGAGCACATGGCGCATGAAATCGGGTGCCCAAATAAGACAATCCCGGCGAAACCGCGTACCTTTTATCGGCCTTTTGATACCGTTCGTCGGCAACAATCAACCCCGTGTCCGACCGTTCGTCGGTCAAACTAAACCGTTAGTCCCTTTTCAGCCGAATTCAGGCTTCACGCTGATCGAGTTGATCGTGACGCTGACGATCGCCGCCATCCTGTTGGCGCTGGCGGCCCCCAGCATGACCAGCTTCATCCGGCGCGACCGCCTGGTCACCCAGGCGAACGAGCTGGTGGCCGATCTGAGCCTCGCCCGCAGCGAGGCGATCAAGCGCGGCTTCCGCGTCACCATCTGCAAGACCACGGATGCATCCGCCAGCCCCCCGCTTTGCATCACGGGCAATGATGCAGCTCCGTGGACCAACGGGCGCATCATTTTCGTCGATACCGACGGCGACGACCAGGTCACTGGCACCGAGGCCGTGGTGCGGGTGCGCGAGGAGCTCACGGGAGCCCAGGGCAACGGCAACCGCTTGCTCGGCG
>VRUB01000404.1 GCA_019456345.1 Nitrospira sp.
GGTACTTCATCGCCTTGGTCCGATTCCAAAACATGAGATCCCCAGTCTCGGCTGGTTGACCTATTCGACGAATGCCTATCTCAGCTACATCGAGCCGCAACTCAAACCCAACGTGTGCATCCTGTGGTTCTGCGAGCCCGACAATAGCTATCACTTTCGCGGCATAGGGAGCGAGCCGAACCTGACGGCGATCCGTCATGCAGACGCTGAGTTCGGTCGAATTCTGCAGTGGCGCGAACAATCCGAAGCCGGTGATCGACTACAGGTCATCACGATGTCCGATCATGGTCAGCTAACGGTCGTTGGTCAGGCGGTCGACATCGCGGGAGGTCTGAGAGAAGCGGGGTTTACTGTAGGTGAGACCGTGTCCGAAGGTGCTGACGCGGCGCTCGCGTTAGCCAGTGCCGGTGGCATCTACGTGCGCGACTCCGATGCGGCGCTGACCCGTACGATCGTTCGCTGGCTGCAGGCCCAGTCCTGGTGTGGCCCCCTTTTCACGCGCGAGGGCAACCACGGCACGCTGTCGCACGCGCAGGTCGGCATCGAGCATCGTCGCGCCCCCGATATCGGGTTGGTGCTGCGCAACGATGATGCCGTTAATGAACACGGTGTGGCGGGCTCGTGCCAGCACGATTCGACGTTTTATCCTATCGGCGGCGGCCTGCACGGCGGACTACACCGCTTCGAGCTCAACAACTGGCTCGCCATGAGCGGTGATGCCTTCCGCCCCGCCTACGAGTCTTCGTTGCCGACAGGCTTGATCGACATCCTGCCGACGGTGTTGACCGTCCTCGGCCTCGACATCCCCGACTCGGTGCAAGGGCGAGTACTGCGCGAAGCGCTCGCCGGCCACACCAACGCCCTGCTTCCGGAGGTGTTCCAGAAGACCTTCACCGCCGACGGCGAGAACGGCTACCGCGCGCACCTGTCCGTGAGCTTTGTCGGCGAGACTTATTATCTGGAGCGGGGGTGGGTGGAATAAATCCAGGACTGAGGACCTAGGACTGAGGACTTGGGTGCCTACGGCCGCTTG
>VRUB01000138.1 GCA_019456345.1 Nitrospira sp.
GCCCTTTCTTTCGGTTCCTTGCTTTGGGCACGCAAAGAAAGGAACCCGTCGTACGGGGGCGGAACCCCGTTAGTAAAGGATCGCCGTCAGGCGCAGATAATCCACTGAGTGGACAGGCTTTTTCAGAACCACTACGCTTCGGATATGGTCAGCGAAACGCAACTAGCCGTGGCGATGACGGGCGCCGGACGAATCACTGCGGCGCTTGTGGCGCTGATATTTTTTGCGCTCGCAGCGGTCGCGGTCCCAGCGGCACCGGTCATCATGGTCCTCGAGCATGTGCAAAACGGCGAGCGCTTTCAAACCCCCGTCGAGGCCATCCCGGATCTGATCACATCGCCCCACGCCGGCAAGGGCCAGCTCAAATGGAGTATCCTCCCCGGCGAGCCAATCGAGTCCAACGTTCGCCCGGCGGATCGAGTGGTGCACCTGTTGCGCCAGATCGGTCTGCAGCGCAACCTCCTGTGTACCGTAAAGGTGCGCTATTTCAAGAACAACAAAGACGGGCCGTGGGTTCCCCACTTTCAGCTCAACCAGGAGCCACTGGTGATCAGAATCAATGGCCGGTGGCGGCCGGTCTCCGAGGTAAGGGGCGTGGCGACTTTGATTGTGTTGACCAGCAGCACGCTGCCCAATGCCGAAGGCTACTATCCCGCGCTCGAGTTCGGGCTCACCACCGGACTGACCAACATCGACGCGTGGCTGGTGCGCTAGCCCGCGTGAGCATCAATCAGTCGGGCGTGCTTTTCTTCATCATTTTCTGGAACGGCCCCAGCAGGTCGATGGGCAGCGGGAACACGATAACGGAGCTCTTTTCCCCCGCAACCTCCGTCAGCGTCTGCATATAACGCAGCTGCATTGCCTCCGGCTGCATACTGATCATCTTACCCGCCTGTACCAGCTTTTCCGCCGCCTGCAGCTCGCCCTCGGCATGGATCACCTTGGCACGCCGTTCGCGCTCGGCCTCGGCCTGCTTGGCAATGGCGCGCACCATGGTGGGGTCGATATCCACATGTTTGATCTCGACCGAGGCCACCTTGATCCCCCACACATCCGTCTGCATATCGAGAATGCGTTGAATGTCGACATTGAGCTTGTCACGCTCGGCGAGCATCTCATCGAGCTCGTGTTTACCCAGCACCGAGCGCAGCGTTGTTTGTGCCAGCTGGCTGGTGGCCGCGAAGAAATCTTCAACCTGAATGATGGCCTTTTCCGGATCGATGACGCGGAAGTAAACCACCGCATTCACCTTGACCGAGACGTTGTCGCGCGAGATCACATCCTGTGACGGCACATCCATAACAATGGTGCGCAGTTCCACCCGCACCATCTGCTGTATGCCCGGGATGATGATGATCAAGCCGGGGCCCTTGACCTTCCAAAAACGTCCCAGCAGGAACACCACGCCGCGCTCGTACTCACGCAGGATGCGGATGGCCGAAAACAACAGAATGAGAATGAGCGCAACTACAAAAGCATACGGTATAAGATCAGTCATCTGAACCCTCCTCCGGGTTTGCTGGTTCAATCATCAGGACCAACCCTTCCATGCCGGTAACCCTGATCTTCTTCCCCTTCTTTACAGGTACGCGGGTATGCGCACGCCAGTCTTCGCTGTGCACGCGCACGCGACCGTCGGTCTTGAACGATTCAAGCGCCTCGCCGCTGGCGCCGACCATCTGCTCCTGCCCGCTGACGACGCGCCGCTTTCGCGCCTGCAGCGCCAGCGTCGCTACGGCCCCGAACACGAGCGCACCGAGCGCTGCCACGCCAATGATAACAGGCCAGGAGACACCGTAGCCCGGGACATCCGCATCCACCAACATGATGGAGCCGATCACGAACGCGATGGCACCGCCCATTCCGAGCGCACCGAAGCTTGGCGCGAACGCCTCGCCAATCATGAACATGATCCCGAGAATTATCAACGCGAGCCCGGCATAGTTCACCGGCAATACTTGCACCGCGTACAGCCCCAGCAGCAGGCAGATGCCGCCGATCACACCCGGCAGCACGAACCCCGGGTTCAGCAACTCGTAAAACAGGCCGAAAACACCCAGCATCATCAGTATCGGTATCACCGTCGGATCGGTAATAACCGACAGCAGGCGCTCGCGCCAGTTGGGCTCTACGTGCTCGATCACTGCGGTCTTCGTGTGCAAATCGACCTTGCGACCCAACACCTCGAGCTCGCGCCCGTCGATTTTCTCGAGCAGGTCGCTGACATTCTTCGCTATCAGGTCCACGACATTCTCCTTTAGCGCCTCTTCCGCCGGCAGGCTGACGGCTTCGCGCACGGCCTGCTCGGCCCAGTCCGCGTTGCGCCCGCGCATCTGCGCGAGCCCGCGGATATAGGCGACCGCATCGTTTATTATCTTTTTCTCCATCGCATCCTGCGGTTTTCCGGCCTTGGCCGCGTTTTTCTTGTCGTCTTCGCCGTTCTTCTCGTCCGCGTCTTTTTTCTTATCCTTATCCTTATCGGTGCGCTTGTCTTGCTTCACGGGTTCGGGCGGCGTCGGTGGCGTGGCCGGGCTGGGGCCGCCGATGCGCACCGGCGTGGCAGCACCGAGATTGGTCGCCGGCGCCATGGCGGCGATGTGACTGGCGTACAAGATGTAGGTCCCGGCGCTTGCCGCGCGCGCACCGCTCGGCGCGACGAAGCTTGCGACCGGCACGGAGGAGTTGATAATCCCCTTAATGATGGTGCGCATGGCGGTATCGAGCCCGCCGGGCGTATCCATACGCAGGATTACGAGGGCGGCGTCCAGCGCTTGCGCCTTTTCGAGTCCGCGCGCGACATAGTCAGCGGTCGCCGGACCGATAGGGCCGTTGATCGTAAGCACTACGACCCGGGACGAAGTTTCCTCACCAACGCCTAGAATGAAAACCGGCCAGCCGATGAGGAAAAAAAAGAACGCGAGCCGCACGCGACGCAGAATTACTGACATCATACGAAAGGCATAACCTTTGCTAGGGCGAAGCTGCACACACGGCGCCGAACGACCGCGCTTTCGCGCGAAATCGCCTAGCGCCGGGTACAATGCTCGATGAACCTGCCATGAATACGATAATACAGCAAGGGAAAAGATCCAACCAACACTTACGCCAGCCGGTGGTGCTGATCGGCGTGGGCGAGATGGCTGGTGTTTTCGCCCGCGGCCTTTTGCGCATCGGTTGCCCGCTCGTGCCGGTCACGCGCCACACGGATATCGACACCGTGGCCGATGCCGCGCTGGTGCTGGTCACCGTGGCCGAGGATGACCTCCAGGCCGTGCTGGATAAAATGCCGCGAGTGTGGCGTGACCGGATTGGTTTGCTGCAGAACGAACTGCAGCCCAGAAACTGGGAGGCGTATGACGTGGCCGTACCCACGGTCATAGTTGTCTGGTTCGAGAAGAAAAAGGGCCAGGAGCACAAGATCATTATCGGCTCGTACGCGTACGGAGCGAGCGCCGAGTTGATGGTGCAAGCGTTGCGATCGCTCGACATACCTTGCCAGGCATTGGATTCAGAAAGCGAGCTTGTGTTCGAGCTGGTGCGAAAGAATGTCTATATCCTCACGATCGACATCGCCGGACTCGTAACCGGCGGGACCGTGGGCGAACTGTGGCAACAGCACCGGGTGCTGGCACAGCAGGTAGCCGAGGAAATCATTGAGATTCAAGCTTGGCTCATGGGTGCCGCGTTGGCGCAGGCGCGCTTGATCACAGGCATGCTCGAGGCCTTTGCTGCCGATCCCGGGCATCGCTGTAGCGGCCGTTCTGCACCGGCGCGGCTTGTGCGTGCATTGCGTGACGCCGATGCTGCCGGCCTGACCGTCCCCACACTGCGGACCATCGCCGCCCGGCGATAATCCGCACCCGCTGCCCCGGCGGCGTTACCCGCTCGCCGGCTTACGGGCGGGCGCAGTGGCGCTCGACGCCGCGGCGCTGCGAGGATGCCGGCCGCCCGGGCGTGATCGGGGTGCAGGTTTCTTGCCGGCCTTGCCTCCGGCGCCGCCGCGCGCGCCGTCCGCCTTGCGCTCGCTGTGGCTACGCGAGCGCCTGCCCGACAAACTGCGCGAGTAGTCGCGCCGCTTCGCCGGTGATTGCACTTCCGGCAACAGCTCGGGCGTGATGCGCTTAACGGGAATGCTGTGACCGATAAACCGTTCGATGTCCAACAGGGAGTAAGCGTATGCCTCACACGCAAAGCTGATGGCATCGCCGTTGTTGCCGGCGCGCGCGGTACGGCCAACACGGTGCACGTAGTCCTCGGCATCCTGCGGCAGGTCGTAATTGAATACATGACTCACGTCCGGTATGTGCAGGCCACGCGCCGCCACATCCGTCGCGACCAACACCGGCAGTACCCCTTCCGTGAACTGCTGCAGCAGGCGCAGGCGTTGCGGCTGCGGCACATCGCCGGTCAGTGTCTCGGCGTTAAACCCATTGCCGCGTAACCATGCGCTCACCCGTTCCGCCGCCCCTTTGGTATTGGTGAACACTAGGCTGCGAACCGGGTCCATATGGTGCAACAAGCCGATTAACAAGCGGGTCTTCTCGGCGTTAGCCGGGTGGTACACAACCTGCTGCACCTCATCAACGGTCACCTTGTCGGGTTCCACGCGGATGAACTCCGGATCATTCATGTGCTCGTAGGCGAGCTCCATGACCCGATAGGACAGCGTGGCGGACCAGAGCATACCCAATCGTTGCGTGGGTGGCGGCATCCGGCGAAACAGGTACCGTATGTCCTTGATGAACCCCAGATCGAACATGCGATCGGCCTCATCCAGCACCAGCGTCTGCACTGCCTTCAGGTCGAATACCCCCTGCTTGAAGTAATCGATGAGCCGCCCGGGTGTGCCGATGAGGATATCTACACCCTCTTCGAGCTGGGTACGTTGCGATTGATAGCCCGTGCCGCCGTAAACCAAGCCCAGCCTGAAACCTGTGTGTTGCCCCAGCAGCACCGCGTCCCTGTGTATCTGCACCGCCAGCTCGCGCGTAGGCGCCAGAATGACCGCACGCGGCTGGGTCGGCCGCCGCCGCGCATCCGCGCCATTGGCCAGTAGATGATTGAATGTCGCCAGCAGAAACGCAGCCGTCTTGCCCGTGCCCGTTAGCGCCTGCCCCGCGACGTCGCGCCCGGCCAGCGCTATTGGCAATGTGCGCGCCTGAATCGGCGTACATATCTCGAACCCGGCATCCGCGATGCCTTTGCGAATCGCCTCGGGTAACCTCAGGCTGGAAAATGGCGTCTGACCAGTATTATTCTCACTCATATTTCGTTGGCATTCCGTGTTCGCATTCGACCTCATCTCCTGGTGTCGTTCACATGCATTGAGCCCCGGCCGACCCGCCCCGTCGGGGGGGCACGGCACACCACCCTGCGGGGCGGCGGGCGACCTGCTGGGACCACCACTAACATATTCGTCGGGAGAGCGGGTTCGCGGGCCGTATTCCTACAGGATTGGTGCAACTACTAGTAGAATAGCACGTAGGTAGAATAGCACCCTTGTAATAGTCCGTTCTTTCGGCTCAAATATAGATCCCTTGATATCACCCTTTAGATTATAGTT
>VRUB01000405.1 GCA_019456345.1 Nitrospira sp.
ATCAGGCCGTCGTTTGCAGGCTTCTTGAACGCCGATCTCTAACTGCGCCTCAGCGGTACAGCGCTAATATGGTGACCCTCAAGCTGGCGGTGCCACGGTGAGCCGGCCTGACACGCCGTGCTTCTCGATGAGACTTGCCACGAAGCCGCTTGCCTTAACTTCCTCCACGAAGTCGCGCAGGAACGCAGCGCCGGCTTCGCGGTGGAGTTTGGCGCCGATGGCTTGCTGCACGGCGGTGAACTTTCCGTCCAGTATTCGTGCGCCCGGGAGCTTCTTAACTTCGTCGACGAGGCGTGGCCGCAGGCCTGCCAGGGCCTCCAGCTTCTGCTCGACGAAAGTGTCGAAGGAACCGTCGAGTCCCTTGGCCATTACCAGCTCCGCATGCTTGATGTTGTCGCTAAGCCAGAGCTCGTAGGCGCTGCGCGCGGATACAGCGATGCGCACGCCCTCGCGGTCTACCTTGTCGATGCTCTGGATCGGCGATCCCGCCGGTAACAAGTACGTGGCCTCGATCTCCACGTAAGCTGCCGTGAAAGCGATGTGCTTCGCGCGTTCGGGTTCGGCGCCGATGTTGCCGATGTCCCAGACATCTTCCACCGCGGCGTCCGCCAGCTCGCCCGGAGTCTTGAACGGTACGAAATTGACTGGAACGCCCAGGCGGTCGGCCACTGCCCGGGCCATGTCGGGGGAGACACCGTCCGGATCGCCCTCCGGGGTCTCTCCGGTGACCAACAGGAAGTTGGACATGTTGATGCCGGCGCGAAGGACGCCGGTGGGAGCGAGTTCGGTACGTGCTTGCGCGAGCATGAGTATCGAATCCTGGTGTAGGGGACCGATACCGTATTACTGATCCGGGGCAGAGTCCAGATCGGGTCGCGAATGTTCACAAACGACCCCAACCAGACATTCAAGATCGCGATACTTCGGTTCCGTTTGCTGATTTTACCTATATACCGAGGGCGCAGATTTGTTGCAAAATTACACTACTGCAGAGACACGAGGAGTGAATTGTGAGTATTCAACCCA
>VRUB01000406.1 GCA_019456345.1 Nitrospira sp.
TAACCCGGTGCGGGTAATCGATGCGTTCGTGGATGGTGTTGATCTTAAGCAGCTGGGATTTGATCGTGCTGAGCCGAGTGAGACGGGCCGGCCGGGCTATGAACCGGCAGTGATGCTGAAGATCTATGTTTACGGTTACCTGAACCGGCTGACGACGACACGGGTCTTGGAGCAGGAGAGCCATAGGAACGTGGAGTTGATCTGGCTGACCGGTCGGCTGATGCCGAACTACAAGACGATTGGGGAGTTCAGGCGCCACAACCGCAAGGCGGTGTGCCGGGTGTGTGCGGAGTTTGTGGGTATCTGCCGGGAGCTGAAGCTGTTTGAGCAGGTGATCGTGGCGATTGACGGCAGCAAGTTCAAAGCGGTGAACAGCCGCGACAAGAACTTCACGCGCAAGAGTATCAAGCGGCGGATGAAGCGTCTTCAGGAACACATTGATCGTTATTTAACGATTCTGGATGAGGCGGATAAACGTGAGCCTGAGGAGACCAAGTACACGGCAGAGGAACTGGCTGAAAAGATCGCCTCGATGAAGCAGCAGATGGGACGATTACGGGTGATCGAGGAGCAGGTTCAGGCACATCCGGACAAGCAGGTATCACTCACGGATCCTGATGCCCGCTCGATGGCCAAGGCTGGTGGCGGTAGTACGGTGGGCTATAACGTGCAGACGGCGGTGGAGGGTGAGAACCACTTGATCGTGGCACACGAGGTGACCAATGCCACGACCGACCGCAGCCAGCTGGCCTCGATGGCCACTAAAGCCAAGGCGGCGTTGAGTGGGGAGCCAGCGGCGGAGGCGACAGAAGAAGGAGAGGCCGAGGAGGCGTTAACGGTGGTAGCCGATGCGGGTTACTACAAGGGCGAGGAGATCGTTGAGTGCAAGAACAACGGCATCAAGGCGCTGGTGCCGAAGGTGGATACCTCAGGCAAGCGTGCCAAAGGACAATATACGCGCTCGGACTTTATCTACGATGCGAAGCAAGATGAATACGTTTGTCCTGCCAGGCAGCGGAT
>VRUB01000139.1 GCA_019456345.1 Nitrospira sp.
GTCTACGAATCCGATGATCGTGGCCGTGACTTCGGTGCCCTTCGGCCCCAGCGGTGCAAGCACATTGCTTAGGAGCGGCTCCAGCTGATTGTGCACGCCGAAGCCCTTGAGCACCGAGAATGTTACAGCCAGCAACGGCACCAGCGATAGCATCGTAGTATAGACGAGGCTCATGGCACGCAAAGAGAGTTGCCCTTTCAACAAGTCCCCAGCGATCAGGTAGGCGAACCTCAGGGACTCGATGATAAAACGGCGGGGCCGCGCAATAAGGCTCGTGTCTGCCGCCCAAATGCGTTTTATTACTATGTCATGCAGTCGTTCCCACATATCCCGCTCGTGCTCCAGTCCCACGGCCCAACGACAACCCCTCCTACTGCGCGCCATCGAGGCACTCGCGCCATACCCCCGCGCCCGGGAAATTCACCCCCCCTGACGCCGCCGGTAACCGCTACCCTACCGTACGCTTCGCTCCCAAAACGCTCTGCGCACAAACCAACATACTTGCAACACCTTGAGTCATTGTCAGATTATACATCGGGGAATCAGGGGCGCATCCAGCGCCAGCGTGCATGGCTGCTTGCAACATCAATGCACTTTACGCCGGACTTGCTTGACGTTGGGTAGCTGCTCGATACGTGCGAGCACCCGGCTCAGAACACTGATATCGGGAATTTCCAAGGTAAGCTCGATGCGCCCCGTATTCAGGTTTTTGTCCGAGAGCGACTTGACCGAAAGCACGTTGATCTTTTCATTGGCAAGAACCGCGGTAATATCGCGCAATAGGCCCTGTCGATCGTAAATCGTAACTTCAACGTCCACCGGATAGGTGTTCCCGCTTTCTCTGCCCCAATTGACTGCGACCACGCGTTCATCGCTGTCACTGTAATATCGCAAGGCGTTAGGGCAATCCTGGCGATGAACAGTCACTCCGCGACCGCTAGTGATGAATCCGACAATCGCATCCCCGGGCACAGGCTTGCAGCACTGCGCCATACGTGTAAGCAGGTTTCCCACGCCCTCGATCGTTAGCGCGGCAGACGTTGACAGTACCCTGTCGGTACGAATCGGTGGTAATCGGTCCTCCTTCGCAACCGTGGGTTCCACCATCTCCTGCACGGCGCCGACAATCTGCGATGTGCGGGTCTCTCCGCGCCCGACTGACGCGAGAAAATCATCGACTTTTCCGAAACCAAGTCGCTGAGCAAGTTTTTCAAAGTTGATATCGCCGAGCCCCAGCCTGTGCAGCTCTCGCTCCAGGCCTACGCGCCCGGCAAGGACACTTTCATCATAATTCTGCTGGCGGAACCATTGCTGAACCTTGCTGCGCGCCCGCGACGTCTTCAAATACCCCAGATGTGGATTCAACCAATCCCGGCTCGGGCCACCCTTTTTCACTGTGAGCACAGTCACCTGCTCGCCCGTCTTGAGCTGATAGGTCAAGGGCACCATACGACCGTTAACCTTTGCCCCTCGGCACCGGTGCCCAACTTCGGTGTGAATGTGATAGGCGAAATCGAGCGGCGTCGAGCCCACGGGTAAATCCACGATATTGCCCTTGGGCGTGAAGACATAGATGCGATCGACAAAAACTTCTGACTTGAACTGGTCGACGAACTCGCTGGCCTCCGCCACCTCGTCCTTCCATTCCAGCAGTTGCCGTAGCCAAACGATTTTTTGATCGAACGCACGATCTTCTTTCGCGCCTTCCTTGTAACGCCAGTGCGCCGCCACCCCGAGCTCCGCTTGATGCTGCATTTCATGAGTGCGAATCTGCACCTCGACGGTTTTGCCCTCGGGACCGATCACCGCGGTGTGGATGGACTGGTAGTTGTTCTCTTTCGGAGTTGCTATGTAGTCATCAAACTCCCCCGGCACGAACTGCCAGCAGGTATGGACGATACCAAGTGCCGCATAGCAATCCGGAATCGAGTTAACCAGCACTCGCACGGCACGCACGTCGTAAATTTGGTCAAATCCCTGGTTCTTGCGCCGCATCTTGCACCAGATCGCGTACGCGTGCTTGGCACGTCCCATTACTTCAGCCTGCACCGCACCGTGCTCGAGTTCTTTATTCAGGGTGCCCACGAAACGCTCGATGTAACGCTCCCGATTGGCCTGGCGTTCGGAAAGCCATCCAGCGATGTCGTGGTAGGCAGCAGGTTCCAGATAGCGGAAAGCGAGATCCTCCAACTCCCACTTAACCCGCCAGATACCCAGGCGGTTGGCCAGCGGCGCAAAGAGATCCAATGTCTCGCGAGCGATGCGTTTCTGCTTGTCCGCCGGCAAGAAGTCCAACGTACGCATGTTGTGCAAGCGATCCGCGAACTTGATCAACACCACGCGAACATCCTCGGCCATAGCCAGAAGCATCTTACGCAGACTCTCCGAGTGGGCACGCTCCCTCCTGCGCGTATCTACTGGATCTGGCAGCTCCCGGATGAGTGCCATCTTGGTCACACCATCTACGAGTCGGGCGACGCCTGCGCCGAAGCGCTCGGCGACATCGGCCACGCTCACATCCGTGTCTTCCACCACATCATGCAGTAGGGCAGCGACGATGGTCTCATGATCGAGATACAGGTCAGACAGAATGCGTGCGACTGCGAGCGAATGGTGGATATAAGGCTCGCCAGATGCCCGGCGCTGACCCGCATGCGCCTCGCGCGCAAACTCATAGGCCTGGCGAATGAGGGTCTTCTCCTGCTCGGGCCGGCCAGCAGTAACGGCCTGCATCCAGGCCTCCAGACCTGCTGCACTCTTGTCGTCAATCCGCCGGTTTTTCGTGTCAGTCGCCACCATGCTGTCCAGCGAGCATTCGGAGCTCATCCCTATAATTCACCGATATAGTATGGTGTCGAACGGCTAGAATTGAAACCGCGAGGGCAGTCATCAGCATCGCTTGATCGCGAAGTCCGTCCGAGCAACGGCCTCGATGGTGAGCGTGTGGCTATGGGACTCCGACGACCGTTGGCGTCGGGCGCAGGACCAGACTACACACGGGCGGCGCTGGTCTTAGCCGTGAAACGCGGCGGACAGATCGGAGGGTAGTCGGACGGGGCGGTAGGCGGTCCGGTGATCGCCTTAGCGTGGCATCATCCGCGCGCAGGATTCGTGGGTCAACCCGCGCGCGACGGATGATCCATCGGTCCAGGAAGACAGGCGCCGGGGGCGTGTCGTAGATGTGTGCTTAAAGCCGCCAGATTACCGCAGAGCGTACCCGCTGCTCCACGTCATCAAGTACCTCGCCCTGCTCGCCGACAATCGCCATGCTGCCGTTCGCGGTGGGCACGATGATGCCGTTCCATTGCTTGCTGCGCAGGGCCCTGCGATTCTCGATATACACCCCGGGCATCAACAACACGTTTACCGGCCCCTTCATACCCGTCAGAACCAGCTGGCCACACGGAAAATCCTGTATATAGTAGATGCTGGCATAACTGACCTCGCCCAGGCTGCCGCTGAGTTCTCCGCCCAACGTTCGCAGCACGCGTACGAGCGTATCGTACGGTACTTGCTCGGCCGCCACCTGCGATCCCGGTACCTCACTAATGCGCGCGATAACGGCACGATCCACCGGCGGTAATCGCGTGGCCATGAACCAGCCACCGGCTAACCCGAGCGCTAACAGGACACTGGCGGCCCATGCATACAGCCGCCTTTTCCGCGTCCGTTGCGCCCCCTCGGCGTCTAGGGACTGTCGTAAAATGATGCGCGAGGCCAAATTATTCGGCACCTCGACCTGCAACGCCTCGGTTAGACTTTTGTCGAACTGCGTCACGCCGAGCGAAAAGTCGGCACAGTGCGTGCAATCGCGCTTGTGACGCAAAAACTCACTCTCCTGGCACCTAGGTTCAGCGAGGCTACGGCGGTGAAATTCCAGACAATTCATATTCTCAACTCACGACTGGCAGCATTCTCATCACCGTCCAGCACAGCACGTAATTTCTGCCGCGCACGAAACAGACGGGTCATCACGGCACCTGAGGAAAGACCTAGCAACTGAGCAATTTCCTCACAGCTATAGCCTCCCAGGTTCTGGAGCAGCAAGGGTTCCCGGTAGTCTTCGGACAGGTTCGCAACCGCCCCGCGTAGTGCCGCCGCCTCAGCTGAGGTGTTATCGCCGGTGCCCGGAAGATCGTCGGGGTCGACCTCGTAATCCCGAATCGGGACATGGCGCTCGTACTGCCGCGCATGCTCCCTTCGCAATATCGTGATGAGCCACCCTTTGGCCGCCTTTTCATCACGTAACGTGTCCAGGGATCGCCATGCCCGTAAAAAGGTTTCCTGCACCAAGTCTTCGGCCTGCGAGCGATCACGACATAACCACACCGCATAACGGAAAAGGTCCGCCGACAACGCATGGACCAATGCCTCGAAGCGGGTTTGCTTGCGCCCCATAAGCTCAAAGACCGGCGAAACTGTGCTTTTATTACACCCGGCTGACTGCTCTTTTTCGATCAAGGCCTAATCCCTGCAGAAGGTTGCCCGTAGGTCCCGGCGTGGACCCATCTATAATGGCACCAATCATGTAGGTCTAATACAGGCCGGTGCGAGGTGTGGTCATCGCTTCGGGTGGTGCGCTGGTCCCGGTAGTTTATAGACACGCCACCAAGGAACTAAGTTGCACAAAATGCGCACGCCCTGCCCCGGTGCCGAGCTGCGTGCCGTACCGGCGTTTGATCCGGTCTTCGGCCTCTGAACACACAGATGCCTTGCCCGCGGGTGCAGGCGCTGGCTACGGCCTTGTCGCTGACTCATCTGGCCATTCATGACGGAATCGTAACCTGCATTCTCGCACGCCTTGCACCTGTCTCCAATGGAAATTATACTCGTATAATCAGTGGCTTAAAGATAGGAGCGACGCCCGTGAGCACGTTCATTACCGACGCACAAACTTGATCTAATTACTTGGTTATTGTATCTTGTATTTCTGACTGATTTGCTCAGGATTTGCTCCTGCGTTCGTGTCCACTAACATCAGACGAGACAGACTATGAGACTATCTACAAAAGGCCGTTACGCGGTCACAGCAATGATCGATCTGGCCCTGCACGACGAGGTCCGGCCGGTCGCGCTCACGGATATAGCGGAAACACAGAAGATTTCCGTATCCTATCTCGAGCAGCTCTTCGCCCGCCTGCGCAAGAACAGACTGGTGAAAGGCATGCGCGGCCCCGGCGGCGGATACCGGTTGGCCCGCCCCGCCAGTGAGGTCACCATTGCGGAAATAATTGCCGCGGTGGACGAACAGATCGACATGACCCGCTGCGCCGGTAAGGAAGACTGTCAAGATGGTGAAAAATGCCTCACCCATGAGCTCTGGGCCGACCTGAGCAAGCAGCTTTATGATTTCTTGCACGGGATCACCCTGGGCCAGATCGTACAATGGCCGGCCGTACAGAAGGTGGCAGTGCGACAGGAAGCTCGTCATGGGCGGGGCGTTCAGACAACCAAGAGCGTTGCTTGAACGGGCGGCGATCCAACAATCGCGACACGTTCTACGATGGCGCACCAGCGTGTATGGCGGGGCCCACAGG
>VRUB01000407.1 GCA_019456345.1 Nitrospira sp.
GACAAGATAATGGTCACCGGCGTCATACAAGCGGGAAGCTCGCTGGGGATTCTCGTTCCGCCCAGCGTCGTTCTCGTCCTCTACGGCATGATCGCCCGGCAACCGATCGGCCAACTCTGGCTCGCCGGCGTCTTGCCCGGCCTCATGATGGCGACGCTTTTCGTTGGCTACATCGCCATCCGCTGCTTCATTCAGCCCGAACTGGGCCCGCCGCTGCCGCGCGAAGAGCGTGAGGTGGGTTGGGTCGAAAAGCTGCGGCTGCTCAGGGCCGGAATCGTTCCGTTGTTGATTTTCTTCTCGATGACCGGGTTGTTCCTTCTGGGCTACACCAACCTGACCGAGAGTTCGGCCGTCGGCGCGACGACGGCGACGCTGGCCGCGCTGTTCAAGGGTCGGCTCACCCGGCATGTGATGGAGGAGACGATCCGCAAGACGCTGGGCATCAGTTGCATGTTCATGTGGATCATCCTGGCCGCGCTATGCTTCGGCGCCGTCTTCGATGGGCTCGGCGCGGTCAAGGCGATCGAAGCGTTCTTCATCGGGAATTTGGGGCTGGGCCCGTGGGAAGTCCTCATCATGATGCAGCTCTCCTACCTGCTGATGGGGATGTTCCTCGACGACACGGCGATGCTCGTCATCGTCGCGCCGCTCTACGTCCCGCTGGTCAAGATTCTCGGCTTCGACCTGGTGTGGTACGGCGTGCTCTATACGATCACCTGCCAGATCGCCTACATGACGCCGCCGTTCGGCTACAACCTGTTCCTGATGCGCGCGATGGCGCCGCCCGAGGTGACGCTGAGCGATATCTACCGCTCGATCATCCCCTTCGTGTTCGTCATGCTGGTCGGCCTGATCCTGGTGATGGTCTTCCCCGAAATCGCCCTGTGGCTGCCGAAATTGCACTACGGGAATTGACGCCGGCGGCAGGCGGCGGCGCCCGAGTCATCGGCGCCGACCGTCCCTGTCAGCCGTCGAGCACGGCGAGACGCGGGGCTTCAAGAATGTGCCGATCGCCTT
>VRUB01000140.1 GCA_019456345.1 Nitrospira sp.
GCCACTTCGTTACACCATAACTGCTCCGAGGGCTGCCGACTGGCGCAAAGTGGGTGAGACTTGCACCCACTGACTTTCGCGTGGACAATCCGTTAGTATTACTGTTACGAACGACCACTATCATAGCCGTTGAGGAGGATATGATGTCAGATTACGAAATCAAGAAACTACAAGACCGCGTTACCAACGGGGGCATGAGCCGCCGTGAGTTCCTGATAGCCGCTTCCGCGCTGGGACTTGCAGCGGCTGCACCGGCACTTTACTCCCAGGCAGCCTACGCAAAGCCTAAAAAAGGTGGCGTTTATCGCCTGGGCCTGGGTAGCGCTAACACCGGCGACAATATGGATACCGGTACCAATAGCGATGTCTACATGATCAATATGGCCCACGGTGCTGTTCGCAACTGTTTGACTGAAGTGATTGCCAACGGCCAGGCTATCCCCGAGCTTGCCGAAAGCCTCGAACCCTCGGCCGACGCCGCGACCTGGGTGGTCAAGCTGCGCAAAGGTGTTGAGTTCCACAGTGGCAAGACCATGGACGCCGACGACGTTATTACGTCGATCGAGCATCACCGCGGTGAGGGAACCAAATCCGCGGCTAAATCGGTGGCCGAGTCGATGGGCAAGATTAAAAAGGACGGGCGCAGAACCGTTATTTTCGAACTCGAAAGTGGCAATGCTGACTTTCCTTATCTGCTCAGCGACTACCACATAACGATTGGCCCCGCAGACAAAATGGGAAAAATCGATTGGCAGTCCGGTGACGGCACCGGCCCCTACAGCATCAAGGCCTTCGAGCCGGGCGTGAGCTCCCATCTGATACGTCACAAGAACTACTTCAAGAAAGATGAGGGCAACTTCGACGAGGTCAAGCTGATCGCGATCAACGACGTCGCTGCGCGCATGAACGCGATGTCCACCGGACAGGTCGATGCGATCATACGCTGTGATTTGAAGACCGCCAAGCTACTGGGCAAGAAATCCGGCCTCAGCGTTCTGCAAACCGACGGCACCAAACACTACACTTACCCGATGGATGTGCGGGCGGCGCCGTTCGATGATAACAACGTGCGCATGGCGTTGAAACTCGGTATGAACCGCGAAGTGTTCGTCAAAACCGTGTTGCGCGGCTACGGCTCGCTCGGCAATGACCATCCGATCAGTACGTCGCAAAACTACCATGCCTCAGACCTAGCGCAGCGCAAGTATGACCCCGATAAAGCCAAGTGGCATCTCAAGCAGGCAGGACTCAGCAGTCTGGATGTGGAGCTTGCTGCCTCCGACGCAGCCTTTGCGGGCGCAGTCGACGCGGCCCAACTCTACGCCGAGTCACTTAAACCGGCCGGCATCAAGTTGACCGTTAAACGCGTTTCGTCCGACGGTTACTGGGATAACGTCTGGATGAAAGTGCCGTGGAGTGCCAGCTACTGGAGTGGCCGGCCCACCGCCGACTGGATGTTCACGATTGGCTGGGCCGCGGGTGGCAACTGGACCGAAACCTTCTGGAATAATAAGCGCTTTGAAGAGCTGCTGGTAGCCGGTCGCGCCGAGCTCGACGAAACCAAGCGCGGCGACATCTACAAAGAAATGCAAGCCATTTGTCGCGACGAAGGTGGAAGTGTGATTCCGTGCTTCGCCCAAAGCGTTGACGCGGCGTCTGACAAACTGGGCAGACCGGCCCAATTGGCAGGTAACTTTGAGTTGGATGGAGCACGTAGCATAGGCCGCTGGTGGTTCCTCTAGGCCCGGCAGAGCTTTAGATTCGTTGTGAAGTGCTGACAAGGTGGTCAGGTTTGTCATAACCTGACCACCTTTTTTCGCTTCTTGCCGCGCACTGGTTTATTCAATATGAACAACACACTGTTCGTCATCATTATTAAGCGCCTTGCAGTGGGTGTTTTTATCCTGTTCTGGGTATCCATCCTGCTAACACTGGGGGTTGAGGCATTGTCCGGGGATGTCTGCTCCGCCATACTCGGTCAGGCCGCGGAGCCGGCAACAGTCGCTGCCTGCCAGGTGCAGCTTGGCCTCGATCAACCCGCGCACATCCGCTATGTGAAGTGGTTGGCCAACGTCGTGCAGGGTGATTTTGGCACTTCGCTGGCAAACAAGCGTGAAGTTGCGGAACTGCTCGGCAAGCGAATGGGCAATACACTCTACCTGGCGGGAACAACTGCATTATTCGCGGTTCCAATCGGGATACTTCTCGGTGTTATTGCGGCACTGTACCGCAACAGCGTGATCGACCATACAATTTCAAGCAGCACGCTGGCGACCATTTCATCACCCGAGTTTTTTGTCGCCTACGTCCTGATGGCTATTTTTGCGGTCAAACTCGGCTGGCTACCGGCGATTTCCAATGTCGATAGTTCCATGGGGTTTTGGGCACGACTGCAGGTATCGGCATTGCCGGTAATGACGCTAACGCTGGTGACAGTCGCGCATATGATGCGCATGACAAGGGCTTCGATCGTTAGTCTGCTCGCCAGTCCGTATATCGAAATGGCCAAACTCAAGGGATTGAAACCCGGCCGAATTATCATCAAGCACGCGTTGCCCAATGCCTGGTCACCGATTATTCAGGTTGTGGTCCTCAACCTCGCCTATATGATTGTCGGCGTCGTCGTTATCGAAGTGGTATTCGTGTACCCCGGGATGGGGGCGCTTATCGTCGATGGGGTGTTACTGCGGGATCTGCCGATTGTCCAGGGCACGGGGATAGTGTTTGCCGCTGTATACGTTTTGTTGTTTTTGCTGGCAGACGTTTTGTCGATTCTGGCCAACCCGCGCTTGCGGCACAGGAGGTAAATTATCATGAATTCGTTGGCCGCAATTTGGCATGACCTCAACTTGAGCGCGCGCATTGGCCTGTTCATCGTCTTGTTCATGGCATTTTGCGCAATGTTTGCACCGTGGCTGGCACCGTATGGCCAAAGTGAAATTGTTGGCGATGTGTGGGAGCCGATTGGTGGTGCGTTTATTTTCGGCACCGACCAGATTGGGCGCGATCTCCTGTCACGCCTGCTTTATGGCGCACGCAATACCATAGCATTGGCATTGCTTTCCACCATGGTTTCGTTTACTGGGGGGGCCGTGCTCGGGTTTATCGCCGCCACTATGGGCGGCAACGTCGATCAGGTGTTGAGCCGTGTGGTAGACGTGATTATTTCGATTCCCACATTGATTGCTTCGTTGATTGTTCTGTCTGCGTTGGACACCACCATACTGACACTGGTGTTTGTCATTGGGATTATTTACGCCATGCCGGTGTTCCGTATTGCGCGGGCGGTGGCGATGGATATTGAAGTGATGGACTATGTTGAAGCTGCCCGACTTCGCGGTGAAGGTTTGTGGTGGCTTATGCGCAGAGAAATCCTGCCCAATGCGATGACCCCGTTGGCGGCCGAATTCGGCCTGCGCTTCTGCTTTGTCTTCCTGCTGATTAGTAGCTTGAGCTTCCTCGGTCTCGGCCTGCAGCCGCCGCTGGCCGACTGGGGCGCGATGGTGCGCGGCAACGCCGATGGCATTGCGTGGGGGTTTCTTCACCCGCTACTGCCTGCGGCGTGTATCGCTTCGTTGACGATCGGTATCAACCTGCTAGTCGACCGCTGGGTGCACAAAGCCAGCGGCTTGCGCGATGACGAATAGGGAAAAGTAACAATGAGCGAAAAATTACTCGAAATAAAAGACCTGTTAATCGAAGCGGATATCGATGGCGAGTGGAAGCCCATCGTCAACAGCCTGTCGATGACCCTGGAGCGTGGGGAAATTATTGGTTTGATTGGTGAGTCCGGCGCTGGTAAATCAACCTTTGGTTTGAGCGCGCTGGGGTACACCAAACCCGGCTGTCGAATCGTATCGGGTTCGATTAAACTCGATGGGGTCGAACTGGTCGGTAAGCCCGACGCCGAGCTGCGCAAAATTCGTGGTAATAAAGTGGCTTATGTAGCCCAGAGTGCTGCTGCCTCGTTTAACCCGGCGCACACACTGGTCGAGCAGTTTGCCGAATCACCGGTACAGCACGGCAAAATAACAATGTCGGAAGCGCGCAAACGCAGCGTTGAACTGTTCCGACAACTCGATTTGCCCGATCCCGAAAACATCGGCGAGCGTTATCCGCACCAGGTATCGGGTGGGCAGTTGCAGCGCGCAATGACCGCGATGGCACTGGGTTCCGATCCGGACATTATTATTTTTGATGAACCCACTACCGCACTGGACGTAACCACGCAAATCGAGGTACTGGGTGCAATTAAGGAAGCGGTAAAGGCGCGCAATGTCGCTGCCATTTACATCACCCATGACCTCGCGGTGGTTGCACAAATGGCGGATCGCTTCATGGTATTGCGTTACGGTGATTTGATCGAGGAAGGTAATGCGCGGGAAATGCTGGCAAACCCAAAGGAAGAATACACCCAAAAATTGCTCAATGTCCGTGCGCAGCGCGAGGGCAGAACTGACCACGATGACGAAAACATTCAGCTGAAGATAGAGAATATTACCGCCCGTTATCCGGGAACGGGCATGGACGTACTCACGAATATAAACGTCGATGTTGTCAAAGGTAAAACGGTCGCCGTCGTGGGCGAATCCGGCAGTGGAAAGAGTACCCTGGCACGCGTTATTACCGGCCTGCTGCCACCCAGTCAGGGTTCAGTGAAATTTCATGGCCGCGAGTTGACATCTGCACTTAAAACTCGGCCGAAAAAAGATCTGAAATCAATTCAAATGATTTACCAGATGGCAGACGTGGCGATGAACCCGCGCCACAAAATCAAGGAAATTATCGGGCGTCCGCTGGAATTCTATCTTGGCATCAAAGGTAAACAGCGCGACGAGGCCGTGCTCGAATTACTGCGTAAAATTGAAATTCCCGAAGACTTTGCCGAGCGCTACCCGGCGCAATTGTCGGGCGGTGAAAAACAGCGTATCTGCATCGCCCGGGCGCTGGCGGCTGAACCGGAACTCATTATTTGTGATGAGGTTACCTCGGCACTCGACCAGCTGGTCGCCGAAGGCATTCTCGATTTGTTGCTCAATCTTCAAAAAGAACTCGACGTTTCGTACCTGTTTATCACTCACGATCTGGCCACGGTAAAGGCGATTGCCGATGAAATTGTGGTGATGTATCAGGGCGGCGTCGTCGAGCAGGGCAACAAGGCGGAAATTCTTGCGCCGCCCTATGCGCCGTACACCGAGCTGCTGCTTTCATCGGTACCAGAAATGGATCCCGACTGGCTGGACGACCTGGTTGATCGGCGCAAGCGGGGCGAAGCACCGACGGCGGACAGTATTTCTTCTTAACCCCGCCAGTCGGACATTGGTCCGACTGCGAGTGGATAGCGTCAGTGCTGCGGAATTGTTATAAGAATTGGTTACGGCCATTGCGCCGATGGCATTTTGTTTTGCCATCGAAATAAGCTTTTCCATTCCCAAGCCTATGGCTGGATGTGCAAATCCGTCGCGTGCGTCTACCTTTAGCGCTCCCGCCGCAACTTGTTCACAAGAAGGTGTTGCATTG
>VRUB01000141.1 GCA_019456345.1 Nitrospira sp.
CGTGGCGTTCGCAAATTCGGCGTTTGATGTCAGATTACCGCTCCAAGGCGGTCGCCAACGGCATCACCACTTTACGTCTGCTGGTGATCCGAGGCAGTCGTTTGCCTTGCACGAGGACAGCGGGCGCTTGACAGGCGGGCGCACTGCGCCCAATGTCGACTTCAAATAAGCTTTGGGAATCGACGCGGACACGGTCGTTGAATGACCGGTCGGGGGCGTCCAGCGAAAAATAAAAACGCCAAGCTCGGGGGCAGCGGCAAGAATCAATTCGAACCTAGTCCGGTCGGCCCCTGAACAGACCTGATATGATGGGAGGACACTCATGAAAGAACTACACCATTACGCCAAACTTCTCGAGCTTGGAAGGATTTCCCGGCGCGAGTTCATCGGCCGGGCGATGGCGCTGGGCGCGACTACCGCGCTCGCCAGCACCATGGCGGGCAAGGCGCTCATGGCCGCAACGCCTAAAAGAGGTGGCGTTTATCGCGTGGGCGTGGGCTCCGCCAACACCGGCGACAGTCTTGATTCCGCTACCAATAGCGACCAATTTATGATCAACATGCTCCAGGGTGCTGTTCGCAACTGTGTGACTGAAGTGGATCCCAACGGCAAGGCTATCCCTGAGCTTGCCGAAAGCCTCGAACCTTCTGACGACGCCGCGACCTGGGTGGTCAAGGTGCGCCAAGGTGTTGAGTTCCACAGTGGCAAGACCCTGGACGCCGACGACATTATTGCGTCGATCGAGCATCACCGGGGTGAGGGATCCGAATCCGCGGCCAAATCAGTAGCGGAGTCGATGGGCACGTTGAAAAAGGACGGGCCCAATACCGTGATTTTCGAACTCGAAAGTGGCAATGCCGACTTTCCTTATCTGCTCAGCGACTACCACATAACGATTTGCCCCGCAGACAAAAGCGGAGGAATCGATTGGCAGTCCGGTGACGGCACCGGCCCCTACAGCGTCAAGGAATTCGAGCCGGGCGTGCGCTCCCACCTGATTCGTCACCCGAACTACTTCAAGGAAGGTGAGGGTAACTTCGACGAGGTCAAGATGCTCGCTATCAACGACGTCGCTGCGCGCATGAACGCGATGTCTACCGGACAGGTCGATGCGATAGCACGATGTGATTTGAAGACCGCCCACTTGCTGGACAAGAAACCCGGCATCGACGTTCTGGAAGTCGCGGGCACCAAACACTACACGTACCCAATGGATGTGCGGGCGGCACCGTTCGATGACAACAACGTGCGCATGGCGTTGAAACTCGGTATGAACCGCGAAGTGTTCGTTAAAACCGTGTTGCGCGGCTATGGCGCGCTCGGAAATGACCATCCGATCAGTACGTCGCAAAACTACCATGCCTCGGACCTGCCGCAACGCAAGTATGACCCCGAAAAAGCCAAGTGGCACCTCAAGCAGGCAGGACTCAGCAGTCTCGATGTGGAGCTTCATGCCTCCGACGCAGCCTTTGCGGGCGCAGTCGACGCGGCCCAGCTCTACGCCGAGTCACTTAAACCGGCCGGAGTCAACCTGAAGGTCACACGCGCTTCGGCCGACGGTTACTGGTCTAACACCTGGATGAAAGTGCCGTGGAGCGCCAGCTACTGGTCCGGCCGGCCCACCGCCGACTGGATGTTCACTATTGGCTACAAGGCGGGTGGCAACTGGACCGAAAACTTCTGGAATCACCCGCGCTTCGAAGAGCTGCTGGTCGCGGGTCGCGCCGAGCTCGACGAGGCCAAGCGCGGCGCCATCTACATCGAAATGCAAACAATTGTTCGCGACGAAGGTGGATCTGTGATTCCCTGCTTCGCCAACAACGTTGACGCGGCGTCTGACAAACTGGGCAGACCCGAAAAAATGGGCGGTAACTTTGAGTTGGATGGAGCACGCAGCATGGCCCGCTGGTGGTTCATTTAAGCCCGGTAGAGCTTTAGGGGAACTCTGAATTGATCAGAGTTTCCCCTAGAATCGTTCTGAAGTGCTAACAAGGTGGCCGGGTTGTCATAGCCTGACCACCTTTTTTTCGTTTCTTTCCGCCCGCTGGTTTATTCACCATGAACGGCACACTGTCGATCATCATAATTAAACGCCTCGCAATGGGTGTGTTCATCCTTTTCGGGGTATCCATCCTGATAACGCTTGGTGTCGAGGCATTGTCCGGGGATGTCTGCTCCGCTTTGCTCGGCCAGGCCGCGGAGCCGGCAACAGTCGCTGCCTGTCGGGCGCAGCTTGGCATCGATCGCCCCATGCACATTCGCTACGTGGAATGGCTGGTCAACGTCACGCAGGGTGATTTTGGCACTTCGCTGGCAAACAAGCGTGAAGTTGCGGAACAGATCGGCAAGCGACTGGGCAATACACTCTACCTGGCGGGCACGACTGCCATGTTCGCTGTTCCAATCGGGATAATGCTCGGCATTATTGCAGCACTGTACCGCAACAGCGTGATCGACCATGTAATTTCAACCAGCACGCTGACGACCATTTCATCACCCGAATTTTTTGTCGGCTACGTTCTGATGGCTATTCTTGCGGTGAATCTCGGCTGGCTGCCGGCGATTTCCAATGTCGATAGTTCCATGGGGTTTTGGGAACGACTGCAGGTGTCGGCATTGCCGGTAATGACGCTGACGTTGGTGACAGTCGCACATATGATGCGCATGACAAGGGCTTCGATCGTCAGCCTGCTCGCCAGTCCGTATATCGAAATGGCCAAACTCAAAGGATTGAAACCCGGCCGAATCATCATCAAGCACGCGTTGCCCAACGCCTGGTCACCGATCATTCAGGTCGTGGTGCTCAACCTCGCCTATATGATCGTCGGCGTCGTCGTTATCGAAGTGGTATTTGTGTACCCCGGGCTGGGGGCGCTTATCGTCGATGCGGTGTTGAACCGGGATTTACCGGTCATCCAGGGCACGGCGATGGTGTTTGCCGCTGTGTACGTTCTGTTGTTTTTGCTGGCAGATGTTTTGTCGATGTTGGCCAACCCGCGCTTGCGGCACAGGAGGTAATCCAACATGTTTATCTCCGCTTTTTGGAATGACCTCAACACTAGCGCGCGCATTGGCCTGATCATCGTCGTGTTCTTCGCATTTTGCGCAATATTTGCACCGTGGCTGGCACCGTATGGCCAGAGTCAAATTGTCGGCGATGTGTGGGAACCGATTGGCGGTGAGTTTATTTTCGGTACCGACCAGATTGGGCGCGATCTTTTGACACGCCTGATGTATGGCGCGCGCAATACCATGACATTGGCGTTGGTTTCCACCACGGTTTCGTTTACCGGGGGCGCCGTGCTCGGGTTTATCGCCGCCACCATGGGCGGCGCCGTCGATCAGGTGTTGAGCCGGGTGGTGGACGTGGTGATTTCGATTCCGACACTGATTGCTTCGTTGATTGTCCTGTCTGCGGTGGGAACCGCCACACCGACACTGGTGTTGGTCATCGGGATTATTTACGCCATGCCGGTGTTCCGCATTGCGCGTGCGGTGGCGATGGATATCGAAGTGATGGATTATGTCGAAGCCGCCCGAGTTCGCGGTGAAGGGTTGTGGTGGATCATGCGCGAGGAGATCCTGCCCAATGCGCTGACGCCGTTGGCGGCCGAATTCGGTCTGCGCTTCTGCTTCGTATTCCTGCTGATTGCCAGCTTGAGCTTCCTTGGACTCGGCCTGCAACCACCGTTGGCCGACTGGGGCGCGATGGTGCGCGGCAACGCCGATGGCATTGCGTGGGGATTTTTTCACCCGCTACTGCCTGCGGCGTGTATCGCTTCGTTGACGATCGGCATCAACCTGCTGATCGACCGTTGGGTGCACAAGGCCAGCGGCTTGCGAGATGATCAATAGAAAAATGTGACGATGAACGAAAAGCTACTCGAAATAACAGACCTGTTGATCGAAGCGGATATCGACGGCGAGTGGAAGCCCATCGTCAACAGCCTGTCGATGACACTGGAGCGTGGCGAAATTGTCGGATTGATTGGTGAGTCCGGCGCCGGTAAATCGACCTTTGGCTTGACCGCGCTGGGGTACACCAAACCCGGCTGTCGAATCGTATCGGGATCGATCAAACTCGATGGGGTCGAATTGGTCGGCAAATCCGACGCCGAGCTGCGCAATATACGCGGCAATAAAGTAGCCTATGTAGCGCAGAGTGCTGCAGCCTCGTTCAATCCGGCGCACACACTGGTCGAGCAGTTTGCCGAATCACCGGTACAGCACGGCAAATTGAAAATGTCGGAAGCGCGCAAACGCTGCGTCGAACTGTTCCGACAGCTCGATTTGCCCGATCCCGAACACATTGGCGAGCGTTATCCGCATCAAGTATCGGGTGGGCAGTTACAACGCGCGATGACCGCGATGGCTTTAGGTTCCGACCCGGACATAATTATTTTCGACGAACCCACGACCGCGCTGGACGTAACCACGCAAATCGAAGTGCTCGGTGCGATTAAGGAAGCGGTAAAGGCGCGCAATGTCGCTGCCATTTACATCAGCCACGACCTCGCGGTCGTCGCGCAGATGGCGGATCGCATCATGGTATTGCGTTACGGTGATTTGATCGAGGAAGGCGATGCGCGGGAATTGCTGGCGAACCCAAAGGAAGAGTACACTCAACAATTGCTCAATGTCCGGTCGCAGCGCGACGCGAGAACCGACCACGATGAGGAAGACATTCAGTTGAGGATAGAGAACATTACCGCCCGTTATCCCGGAACCATCATCGACGTACTCACGAATATAAATGTCGACGTTGTCAAAGGCAAAACGGTTGCCATCGTTGGCGAATCCGGCAGTGGTAAGAGTACGCTGGCGCGCGTGATTACCGGCCTGCTGCCACCCAGTCAGGGTTCGGTGAAATTCCATGGCCGCGAGTTGACGCCCGGGCTTAAGGCACGGTCGAAACAAGATCTGCAATCGATTCAAATGATTTACCAGATGGCGGACGTGGCGATGAACCCGCGCCACAAAATCAAGGAAATTATCGGGCGTCCGCTGGAATTTTATCTTGGCATCAAAGGTAAACAGCGCGACGAGCGCGTGCTCGAGTTACTGCGTCAAATTGAAATTCCCGAAGACTTTGCCGAGCGCTACCCGGCGCAATTGTCGGGCGGTGAAAAACAGCGTATCTGTATCGCCCGTGCGCTGGCCGCCGAGCCGGAACTCATTATCTGTGATGAGGTTACCTCGGCACTCGACCAGTTGGTCGCCGAGGGTATTCTCGATTTATTGCTCAATCTTCAAAAAGAACTCGACGTTTCGTACCTGTTCATCACGCACGATCTCGCCACGGTAAAGTCGATCGCCGATGAAATTGTGGTGATGTATCAGGGCGGTGTCGTCGAGCAGGGCACGAAGGCGGAAATTCTTGCGCCGCCCTTTGCGCCGTACACCGAGCTGCTGCTTTCATCGGTGCCGGAAATGGATCCAGACTGGCTGGACGACCTGGTTGATCGGCGCAAGCGGGGCGAAGCACCGACGGCGGAAAGCATTGCCTCTTAATCTCTTCG
>VRUB01000408.1 GCA_019456345.1 Nitrospira sp.
CGTCCACTTCCAGCGGATTACGTGTGGCGAGGAAGGTACGCGCACGCTCCTTGATTCGAGCCTGAGCGGCGGTGCTGATCGTCTCGCCGCCGCTCAGGCCAAGGTCAGTCCAATCCTGGAGGTCACGGACGCGAATCAGCATCTCGTGGCGCACTTCGCGAGGCTCCACGTAGAGGAATGACATCAGCGCGGATTTGTGATGTCGCTTGAGGTTCGGATTGTCGAACTTCGTGTACCATGGGTCGCTCCAGTCAAGTGTCACTTTTGCGGGTCCGGAAAGGTAACGGAAGTCGATGATCGGCACCGCCTTGTGATAGGCGATGAAACCGATGGTGACCGCGGCGATGCCTTTCGCGTTCAGCGGCGGGACAATGGTCAGGCTCTCGGGTCTGCCTGAGAACGGATACTCCAACTCCGCATAAAGAACGCGCTTGTCCTCGGGTGGCTCGGGCACTCGCTGCCGTGTCGTCGGGTTGATCATGCCGGCGAAGGCCGAAGTGCGCTCCTTTCGCAGCCGCGGCTCCGCTAGCCTAAGGTTGGCTTCCAGCTTCGTGCCATCCTCGGTGATGATCTGAAAGGTCTCAGCCGAAAACCGTCGAAGCCGTTCGGGCAGCGAGGGGCGGGACGCAAGGTCCCTCTTTAGCTGGTCGCTGGGCAGCAGCGCCTCGAAGGTGGCGAGATCGCCGACATAAACCTCCAGCGCAACGCGAACCCTGTCGTCGAGGACCGTGATCTCGGCAATGTTAGGCGCCGTCTCGGCCCCGGTCAGATTCATCCAGTCGGCCCGAGCCGCAGGGATGATCGTGGTCGCAAGTAACAGCAGTGACGCGACGAGGGTGCGAACGGCTCTTGGCATGCGTATCAACCGATTGCTCCGAGCAGATCGCACTTGTGCTTTGCCCTTCCCATCCTCTGAAGCGCCCGCCGCCAACGCAATGATCGGCAGCGCATAGTCCGCTATGGCGGCAAAATGCCTAAGGAACAGTCCAATCGCCCATAAATGAGAGGTA
>VRUB01000409.1 GCA_019456345.1 Nitrospira sp.
CCTTCACCCGACGTAACCGAAAAACGCTCGGGAGGAACCGCAGTCCAGGTCACGAAACTTGCGCCGTGGGGCCGCCTGCACATCGAGCAATGGCAGTGCCCACAGAACAATGTGGGCAACTCGATTTCGAACTTCACCGCGCCACAAAAACAACTGCCCGTTACCGATGAAGGAGTCATGGATCGTCTCCAAACAAGCTGCTTGTTCGGGGTTCTGATAGCTGACGGTTTTACCCTGCACGTATTATGCGCTTACGGGGGCGGCTAGGCAAAGTTCAATGGGAGACGCCATGACCGGTCTTGGCCGAGGGTGTTCTCTAACTCGGGGGTTGGGCGACTGCGGCCGCGAGGTCCGCTTCCTACTCGGAAGCAGACTCAGGCCACCCGAACTTCGAATTTACTTCGTGCCACGTCTGTTGACCGCTCCGAAGTCGATATCGGAGGCGCGTTCGCTCGATGCCGCCTATCGATCCGGGGCGGATACCGATCGGCTTATCGGGATCCGCACGGGTGTGAGGCGGACGCGGATTTCGGCTCGTTGATGGCGGGTTCCGCCATAGTCCTCGTGGCCGCCACGATTAGTAGCGGTGAGCCTGGGGCATCCGTTTCGCCGGCTTTTTTTTGGTCTTGGCGGCCGCTTTCACGGCGGCGGCTGCCTCGGCGGCTTTCTTGTCGGCCGCCTCCTTGGCCAGTCGGAGGCCGCGCAGCATCGCCACGTGTTCCGCGACCTCTTGCCGCGCTTTTTCTTTATCCTTCAGGGCCTGATTGGCCTTCTTCTGGGATGCCGCGAATTGCTCTTCGGCCCTCGATTTTGCTGATCTCCGCATAGGCGCAATCCTCTGCTTCGGTTCGACGCGGTCACCGGCGGGTACGTTCATGCCGCAACGCAGTACGGGCCGCCAGTACGCTGGTGCGCAAAATCGGATACGGCCGGTCGCATCGCGCCGTATTCAATCGATCTTCGTATTTTATATCGTCGAAGGAATGACTGCGGGTCGGACGACCCAAT
>VRUB01000410.1 GCA_019456345.1 Nitrospira sp.
CCACGGTAGTTGTTGTTGCCGATGACCAGCGCGTGATAGGCGCCGAAATGGATGCCGGCGAAAGGATCGGGCCTTGGCATTGGCGCCGTCTTCGGTTTTACCGGCGCCGGGCTTCTGGTGGCGAGCGTATCGCGGGTGAGCGTGACGTTCTGCTCGGCCCGGTTGCCCCACTCATCCAGGGCGGCAATGGTGATCGTGCTTCTGCCTTGGGGCACGCCGCGCCGCACGCTGAAAGTGCCGTCGGTCTCGACCGCGATCGGGAGCCCGTCGATCGTGACCTCGACGATCCGCGAGGTGTCCCTGATCCGGCCGCTGATCGCCGCCACCGCGCCCTTGGCCGCGATGGTTGCGGGAACGTCGATCACCGGCGGTCGGGTGTCCTGGGCCGCCGTCAGGCGCGGCTGCTGGACGGGTGGCGCCGGGGCAGTGGGCGATTGCCGCGAAAGCGGCTGCTCTGCCGGTGGCGCCGTGCCACGCGCTTTGGCGATCCGGGTGGCTTTTCTGGCCTCGATGACCGCGCTTGCCAGGGGGCCGGGCTTGGTGATGATCCAGTCTTTTGGCAGTCGCGTGCCGTCCCCTTTGTACCTCTCGATGGTGCGGCCGTTGATTTGAAGTGTGAAGACATTGCAGTACTTCTTCCCCTCGCCAAATTCATCGAACTGAAAACAAAACATCGCGAGGGTCTTCGAACTATCCGCCGAATCTTGCGCCCACCACTTGCCGTCGTCGAGAAATTCCCGGTTGGCGTCGATCCTGGCGTTTAGGGTGCCGTGTTCATTGAAGGTGATGTAAAAGTCCCAGTCATTTCGGTTCGTGGTTTCGATGGTCGTGCCCGGCATGAGCATTTCCAACTCATCCACCGTCAGCTCTTGGGCCGACGCGAGCGTGGAAGCGGCGCCACACAGCAAAACCGCACAAAGGAAACAGAAAAGTTTTCTCATCCTTGACTCCCGTTTGGAACGGCATTCACTGGATGGACCCATTATTCGCAGCCATTTTAACAT
>VRUB01000411.1 GCA_019456345.1 Nitrospira sp.
GCCGATCTGGTGACCAAGAAAGAAGAAAAGAAGGAAGACGAAACCGAACCGCCCGCCGGCGAGCCCGCCAAATAGGCGAAGACGCCCGCCCGAAGTTCCCCCTCACGCCGAAATCCCCGCCGCGCCACCTTTTCCTCCTTCCGGCGCGTCCATGCCGACGATGTGGCGGTAAAATTTCGACAGCACGGTGATGCCGGCGGCAACCAAAAGGAAACCGATGATGGCCATAACCGCGTTCGTGGCCACGAGGTCGCCAATCGTGGGCTCCGGCGCACCGCCGGTCGCACTGGCCACCTGGGAAAATGCCGCAAACATCGCCTGGATCGAGACAGCGATCATGAGCGGTATCCCGATAAGGAGGGTAGCGCCAATGAACCGCCAGGTATTGCCGCGCATGTTGCGCCAAGCCTCGCCGAGGGTGAGCGGCCGGTCGACCGCGGTGGCGGGCAGCACGAGAAAAAAGCGGAACAGAACGAAGATAATAATTGGAAAGGCCAACATATATAGACCGAACAATATTATGGGCGTCCAGTTGATGGCCTCCATCGCTTGAGGCTCCGCCTCGAGTGGGAAATCGCCGAATCCGATGAGGCCCAGGAATATTATCGGCAGCACCGGGGCGAACGACAGGAGCACCGTATAGCCGAGGAAACGCCAGTTGCGCGCCCCCAGGACGTCGCTGAATACGCTTTCGCGCTCATTAAGCAGGAAAAACCGGTGCCAACGAACGGCGAATACCGCGTACATCGCCCAAGAGATGGCGGAAAGCGCGATGTAGTTCACCCAATCGGCCACGGAAGCTTCTTCCCTGGCACCGACGTTGAAAACAAAGCCGCTGGCCATAGTCGCCGCGAAGTTGATCATGAAGAGAAGCCAGCCAAGCGCCAGGAACCGGCCTAGGTTGGAAAAAACGAAGCCGTAGCTCCCTATCGCCGTTCGCCATACCGGGACTTTCCCCCTCCCGGCCGGGGGCGGGACTTCAGTCGTCATGCGGCGCCCCTTC
>VRUB01000412.1 GCA_019456345.1 Nitrospira sp.
AAGGTGTTGATTATGTTGAACTTAGAAATTCGAAAATTCACAGAAAATCGCGCCTAGAGCGCTCAGAAGTAGTTTTCACACAGCCTAGACCCGGAGCGGACATGCAACGAGCGTCAGTACAATGCAATATACTAACCGGTGGTCAGTAGCGGAGTTCAGCCGTGACCGCGTGGTGATCGCTTGGCCACACACCATCTATTGGGTCGTTGCCCGTAACACGGCAATCCACGACGTGGCCCGCGCCACGGGCCTTGGGATCGCCGACCAGGATGTAGTCGATCCGGCGGCTGGGTTCGAATCTGGCTCTGGCATAGGGGTTTACGTTGTCCCAGGTATAGCCGGGTCCCTCACCGCCGGCCACACCCCATGCATCATGAAAGAATAGTCCCTCGACCGGACAAGTCGTCAACCCCGTCAACATGCGCATCTCCTCGGAAGCCGGATCAGCATTGAAATCGCCGCACAGAATGGGCGGGAAGGTCTTGGAGCCCATGCCGTCAATGAAATTGGCGAGATCGGTCACCTGGCGCTGGCGAATGTGGCTGTGTTCGTATTTCCAGTTCAAATGGGTACTGAACACCGGCATGGGGCCACGCGGGCCGTCAACCTCCGCGAACACGGCCAACCGGCCCTCGCCGCTCTCGTGCAGCATGGTCGATTCGGATCGCGCAATTGGCCAGCGGGACAGCAGCGCGTTGCCAAAGCCGAATCCCTCCCTGTCCATGCCCGATGCAAACACATGATGGTAGCCCAACTCGGCGGCCAGCTCGGCGGCAAGGTTGGTGGCCTCGTCGCTCCAGACTTCCTGGAGGGCGATAACATCGGCGTCGATCTCGGCAAGGGTCGCCGCAATGGCGGGACGGCGACGCTCCCATGGCCCGTACCGCCACCAGATATTCCACGTCAAGACTCGCAGCCGGGTTTCGAGTAGACCGTATATTTCCTGTTGATCGGTCATCGTTCGTTACCCTATCTCACATTCGACGTGCCGCGTCGCAAAGTC
>VRUB01000413.1 GCA_019456345.1 Nitrospira sp.
ACCGACGAGCGCGTGCGTGCAATCGCCGCCAAATGCCGGATCAATCTCGAACATCTGCGGCGCTTTCCGCACGCCTTCTCCGGTGGCCAGCGGCAGCGTATCTCAATCGCGCGGGCGCTGGTTTCAGAGCCGCACTTCATTGTGGCGGATGAAAGCGTTGCAGCCCTTGACGTGTCGATCCAGGCGGATGTGCTGAACCTTCTGAAATCGATCCAGCAGGATATGGGTCTGACGTTCCTCTTTATCAGCCACGATCTGAGCGTCGTGGCGCATGTCTGCGACCATGTGGCGGTGATGTATCTGGGGCGGTTGGTGGAGACAGCGCCGACACGCGAACTGTTCGCTGGCCCGCGGCACCCCTATACCAAGGCATTGCTGTCGGCGATCCCGTCGCTCGATCCCGATGACCGGGGAAATGCGCAGAAGCTGGAAGGTGAGATACCCTCGCCGATCAACCCGCCGCCGGGCTGCAAATTCCAGACCCGCTGCCCCTTCGCCATCGACATCTGCCGCAAGGAAGAGCCGAAACTCGACAAGTTGGGATTTGAGCATGCTGTCGCCTGCCACCGCTGGCAGGAGCTCGCGGATGGGCCGTAAGCGTCGGTCACCGATCCCGCCTAGGGTCTTCCCGGCCTTGATTGAACCGTATCGTCGATGTTGTGTCACCGTGCCTCTCGCCGACGAGTTGAGCCTTTAGAGTCGGTAGATCGCGGTTCGAAATCGGCAACCACGCGGCGTAGAATCCTGGCGCCGCTCCGCTAACCGAATCTATGGAAGGGGGCCAGCCATGAGCGCATCGATGAACGTCTTGTTTATCACGGCGGACCAGTGGCGCGGGGACTGCCTGTCATCCGTCGGGCACCCGTGCCTACGAACCCCCAATCTGGATCGTCTCGCCGCCGATGGGGTGGTATTCGGGCAGCATTTTGCCCAGGCGACGCCTTGCGGTCCCAGCCGTGCGAGCCTCTACACCGGCATGTATCTGCAGAACCACCGCTCGGT
>VRUB01000142.1 GCA_019456345.1 Nitrospira sp.
GTCGTCGATATGGACCCAGGACATCCACTGCCTGCCGCTGCCCACGTACCCACCGAGGCCGAGCCTAAACTGGGACACCAATGAGCTCAGGGCGCCACCGCCTTTGCCGAGAACGACTCCGGCGCGCGATATGCAGACGCGAACACCGTGCTGCGCCGCCTTGAGAGCCTCGGCTTCCCACGCCTTGCATAGATGGGACTGATACTCGTTACCGGGCGGCGCATCTTCGCCCAGCTCCTCATCCCCACGGGCACCGTAATAGCCGACGGCCGACCCGCTAATCAGTATACCCGGCTTGCGATCGGTGCGGGCGATGTGGCTGATCACCTGCCGGGTCACGCCGACCCGGCTTGCTATGAATTCCTGTTTCAGCCTCTCCGTCCAACGGCCACTGCCGAGGCTCAGGCCGGCCAGATTGACAATAGCCTCCGGCGCCGTCTCCCGCGGCAGTTCATCCAGCGACTCGATCGCGGCCACCTTGCCCTGAAAGAGCTGCTCGGCCCGTTGCCGCTCGCGCGTCAGCACACTGACGGCGTGACCCCCAGCCAGCAGTCGCCGGCACAACGCACCGCCGATGAAGCCGCTACCACCGGTCACGAGCACATGCATCCGCGCGCCTCCGCTGTTGGGACGCATTACCATAGCAAACCCGACTTGCTCCAAGCAGCACGGCGTTCAAGAATAGCTTTTCTCACGGTAGCCCCACAGCGAATGGACACGATTAAACACCGAACCTGGGTATGGGAGTTCGACAGCCCGGTGGAGAAGATCTGGCCACTGCTCGCCGATACCGCCCGCTTCAACGAGGCCGCCGGACTGCCGCGGCACGCGGTGCGGGAGATCCCGCAGGCGGATGGTTCGGTGCGCTACTTCGGGCGAGCCCGCCTGGGGCCGCTCGCACTGGAGTGGGAGGAGCAGCCCGTCAACTGGATCCACAACCAGTGGTTCCGCCACTGCCGCCGGTTCCGCAACGGCCCATTCAAGACACTGTGCGCCCATCTCCGCTTCAGCCTGCGAGCGGGTGGCTGCCGCTGTACCTACACGGTGGAGATCGAGCCGGCGAACGGACTCGGCCGCTTGCTATTGGCCACTGGGTTTTTCCACAACATCGGCAAGACCTTCGGCCGGCTTGCCGACAACGCCCGCGATTTTGCCCGGGGCCAGCGTGAGCACGAGTTCGACTGCAAGCCGCCCAGGCTCGCGCCTCGGGCCAAGGCACGCGTGGCCGATCTGGTCGCCAGGATCGAGGCCACCCCCCATGGCCATGCCCTGGCCGGGAAGCTCGCCGATTACGCGCTCGAGCGCCAGGAGGTCGACGTCTGGGTGATCCGGCCGCTGAAGCTCGCTCGCCAGTGGGGAGTACCCGAACGTCATGCCATCGAGGTCTGCCTGGAGTCCGCCCGGCAAGGTCTGCTGGCACTGCGCTGGGACCTGCTCTGCCCGCGCTGCCAGACCGGCAAGGCGTCGGTGCCCGCGCTCGACCAGCTGCCGCAAGGGGCGCACTGCTCCTCGTGCAACATTGACTATGACCGCAACTACTCCGCGAACGTGGAGCTCGTGTTCTATCCCGCAGCCGCGATCCGTCCGCTCGATGGCGGGGAGTACTGTCTGTTCGGGCCCATGAGTACGCCGCACATCAAAGTGCACCTGACCCTCGGCCCCGGAGAAAAGCGCACGGTCGACCTGGATCTGTCGCTTGGCAGCTATCGGCTGCGTACGTTGGAGCCGGGTGGCGAGCAAACCATCGAGTGGGACAGCGACGGCTTTCCGGAAGTCCTTGCCGATGGACAGTCGGTGAGTGCGGGCCCACCCTCGCAACCGGGAACGGTGATACTGCGCAACAAGGCGCAGCGCCGGCTGACACTCATCGTCGAGGAGCGCGCATGGCGCCGCGATGCCTTGACCGCCCATCGCGTAACGGCGCTGCAGGCATTCCGCGATCTGTTCGACGAAGATGTCCTGCGCCCCGGCGATAATGTCGAGATCGATTACATCACGCTCATGTTCACCGATCTCAAGGGCTCCACCGCGCTCTACGAGCGCATCGGCGACCCGCAGGCCTACAGTCTGGTCCGCGAGCACTACGCCATCATCGGCAAGGCCGTGCGCGAGCACAATGGTACCGTGGTCAAAACCATCGGCGATGCGATCATGGGTGCGTTCGCGGACCCCGCCGATGCGCTGCGCTGTGCCATCCGCCTACACAACGACTTTGCACAATTCAATGAGACCTCCGGCAAGGACCCGATTATTATCAAGCTCGGGCTGCACGTCGGGCGCTGTATCGCCGTTACGCTCAACAACCGGCTCGATTACTACGGCACGGCCGCCAACAAGGCCGCCCGCCTGGAGAGTCAGAGCGCGGGCGGCGACATCGTGATCTCGCCCGATCTCGCCAGTGACCCGGGGGTCAGGCCGCTGCTTGCGGAGCTTTCGCCGCGCGAGGAGGTGGCGCAGGCGAAGGGCTTCAGCGAGCCGATCCGCTTCTTTCGCATCACCGCCGAGGTGCTCGCCACCCGGCGCACGGTCTCCCCCACGCTACCCCGATGAATGGCGGCGCATCAGGCGGCAGATTTTAGCTCACCGCGCGCATCATCGAGCGCGCGCGCCAACCGGTCAAACAAATCGTCTACTTCGCTCTCCGTGATGATCAGCGGCGGGCAGATGCCGATGGCATCGCCCGGCAGCGGTCGAACCAGTAGGCCCTGGCTTGAGGCCTTCGCAGAAACCAGCACAGCGGCTTTGCGCTTCGCCGGAAATGGGCGCTTGGTGGCTTTGTCTGCAACTAATTCAACCGCTCCGATAAGACCGACCCCGCGCGCGTGACCAACCAGCGGATGTTCGCCCAAGGCCCGCAGTCTCTCCAGAAATCGAGGGGCTATACGGCGCACGTACTCAACAATGTTACGTTCTTCATAAATTCGCAGGGTTTCGAGGGCGACCGCCGCGGCCACGGGATGGCCACCATAGGTATTTCCTGTGCCGAACATGCCGAGTTTATGGCTGTGCTGCGCGACCACGCGATAGATCGGTTCGGAGATCATGACCGCCCCGATCGGGATGTAGGCGGATGAGAGTTGCTTGGCACAGGTCACCATATCGGGCTTGATCGCATAGCTCTGCGAACCCCACATATTACCCGTGCGGCCGAACCCGCAAATCACCTCGTCCGCGATCATTAGGATATCGTAGCGCCGGAGGACCGCCTGCACCTTTTCGAAGTAACCGGCGGGAGGCAGGAGCACACCACCGGCGCCCATCACAGGCTCGGCAATAAACGCGGCGACCGTCTCCGGATCCTCTTGCTGGATAAGCTGCTCAAGGTTGGCGGCGAGTCGGCTGGCGAACTCTTCCTCGGTCTCGTCGGGATTTGCATACCGGTAGTAATGCGGCGTGTCCGTGTGAAAAATTCGCTCGATCGGCAGATCGAAGTCGTGCTGAATGTTGGGTAGGCCGGTCAGGCTTCCGGATGCAATCGTGACACCATGGTAGGCCCGCTGGCGCGCGATTATTTTCTTCTTCTGCGGTCTGTTTAGGGCGTTGTTGTAGTACCACACGAGCTTGATGGCCGTATCGACCGCCTCGGAGCCCGAGTTGACGAAGTAGACCTTGGCCATCGGCTCGGGTGCCAATCCGATTAGTTTCTCCGCGAGCTCAATGACAGGCTCGGTCGAACGATGCGCGAACGTGTGTGAGAACGGTAATGTCTCCAGCTGCTGCGTTGCAGCCTGGACTAAGCGCTTTTCGTTAAACCCGAGTGACACACACCACAGGCCGGCGAGCCCCTCGATGTAACGCTGACCGGACGCGTCCCACACATAGATCCCTTCGCCGTGGGTGATAATAAGAGGTCCGCGTGCTTCATGCGCGACCAGGTCCGTGTATGGATGCAACACGTAGGTAATGTCTTTTGCGCCGAGCGCGTTTGCCGAAGATGACATGGAGGTCTCCTTTGCCGATAGATGCCAGTCCCAACGGTATCGTTACCTTATTTGAATCTGCTGATTGCCTGCGCTGTCGCTTCCCCGCGATCCCCAGCGAGAATCTCTACCAATGGAGCCAGGCTCTCTTGTGCGGGGTCGATGTGCTTGTTTTCTGCCTACAGCTATGCCAACACCGACTCTTTCAGGTGAGTTACGCCGTCGAGCCGATCTCGATCCCGAACAATACGATCAAGACAACCACCGCCAACCATAGCAGTCCTTTTACCAAGAAGAATACAAAGCCCGCGACGCCAAGTCCTTTAAGCCACGTTCGCCAGCTCCGTTTGTCCCCGACACCCGGATGGTTCATTGTGTTAGTCCATGAGTGCCCCTAAAACGCACCGCACGCGGCATAACATTCCTCGCCAGCCCCGGAGTAGTCACCAGCTCGTGACGTCAAACATCCATTCCTCTGACGGTAGCTCGGTGCGATCAAATGTGTTGCCCACCGTTTACATGGATCTCCGCGCCTGTGACGTAGCGCGAGTACTTGGAGCATATGGCGTACAGGATACACACTTTTCCCCGACTCATCCTACGCGCGACGGCACAGCCGATAACGCACAAGGATTCATCACGCCGTTGCTACCCCGAGAAGCTGGTCCTCACTGCACTGGCTACCCACTGCGTGCGTTCCGCTGCAAGTCGGCGCGTCACGCTTGACACGACCGTTACGTTCGACTTTCACCAGCAGCAGCGGGCAGGTCGGCGCACGAATGTGCGCCGCTGGCCATCGATTGTAAAGAAACGCGAATTCATGCGTGGACCTCCTGGCAGCGGACTCCGGGCGTCGGTCCACGCGTCGCCGACACCGCATTGATGCTGGGTCGGGCTCTTCGCTGAAGCACGGTGCGTCGTTTCCCGTTGTCACTTAGCCGGGCACTTGGGTGGTACCGTGTGGTCTAGCCGTTTGTCCCCGCGATGCATCCCACGGACGGCGACAGGCGCTTGCAATGGGCGTAATTTATCCCTTTCTTGGCGTTTCACTTCAATATATTCGTGTCGCTCCATCTCGTGCAGCTGGAGCACATAACGTTCCGCGAGGTCATACCAGCGGTTCATTTGTGCCTCAAACCGGTCCTCGGCAGGCACATCGAGTGTGTGCATGAACGCGATCACCGCCAGGTAGGACCGTACGACATGGCGCTCCAGCAGACCTTTGTTGCCTTTTACGTAGATAGGCTGGCCATCATTGTCTATGCCAACCATGCTGAATCCGATCCTATTTGGGGAAAAGGTCCCCAGGTAAATCGTGGTTGCTAACCTGCTCATCAGCTGCGACTGATACGAAAACTTGACTCTGACAAAGGCGCTGTCGGCAACCGGAATGGCTTCGAGCTGAAACCGATGGTTGCGCGTGTCCATCGATCCTTCGTTACCCTCGAATAGAACCTTAAAGTAGTCTTTGCTCAGCGCCAGCACGCGAAA
>VRUB01000017.1 GCA_019456345.1 Nitrospira sp.
ACGGAGGGTCTGCCCCGGTCTTCCAAGCGCAGCAGGAAAGCGTAGCGCAGGAAGGCGAGCCCCGGGCTTGCAAGCAAGAGCAAGGACAGCGAAGCGCAGCAAGGCGTGCGTCCGGGTCAAGGACGGGGGCAAGCCGGAGAAGGGCGGGGATCCAGTGAATCCTCGCCCCGGCGAAATTGTCGACCGAAGCAGGAAAACGTAGCGACGAAAGCGAAGTATGGGTTCGAAGAGGCGTGACGGCGAAGAGTAAACACAACGTGCTTGTCGTTTGTTTTGGTATTTCCTGGGCGCCTTTCGCCGAGCCAAGCGCCGAGGGAGGCGAAGTTGGGCCGGAACGGGCGCGGAAGGGATTCCGCGCGTCCGCCGCAGGGGCAGGGATGGCCCTTCGGCGGGCCCCCTGAGACGATGAGGCGCATAGGGCACCCGCTGCCTTTTGCGGGCGCTGGCGCAGGCGCAGATGGCTTTGGGAACTTTGGCCGAAACCAAAGTTCCTCGTCTACCGGGACCAGACCCGGCTAATATATCTCGCCGGTAGGCGAACTCTGCTGAAATTGCGCGCTCCGCAGTGAAACACCCGGTCCGGGGGCGAGGTCTAATATATATAGGCATACCCGTCGGATGCTGGTTGACAAGCGCGGCGCGAAGCGCCTATCTTGAAACTGTCACCGTGTGCGTACTGCTCACACGCCAGGTAATCCATGCGAAATACACCGTTTCTGCTCGCCGTTGTCCTAGCGCTCGGGCTTTCCGCCCCTACCGTTGGCGTGGATGCCGCCAAAATCAAGAAATGCCAGGACGCCGAGGGCAAATGGCATTACGGCGACCGCGCGGCAGATGCCTGTGCGCGCAGCAAAATCATAGAGCTGTCCGATCAGGGGCTCAGGACCAAGGTCATCGATGCCCCCATGACCGACGAGGAAGTGCAAAACCGGGCCACGGACCAGGCCGAGGCGGAGGCGGAGCGCAAGCGCGCGGCGGAGCAGGCGCGGCGCGATCGGCAACTGCTCGCTACTTACGGCCACGAAAACGACATCAAATTCATCCGCGACCGCAAGCTGGCGCAGCTCGAATCGAGCATCGCCGCGACCACGGAGACCGTCAAACCGCTGCGGGCGGCGCTCAAGCGCATGGAGGCCGAGGCGGCCGGCATCACGACAAAGGGGAAGAAGGTACCCCAACAATTGACGACTCAGATCCTGAAAACGCGGCAGCAAATCGTGCGGCACGAGGCTGCTACGGACAAAAGAAGAAATGAGCAGGACGCGATTCGTCAGCAGGCCGACGCCGATTTGCAGCGCTACCGCGAGTTGAAAGCCGACCCGGCGCACAGCAGCGCTTCCACCACCAAAACGCCCTGATCCGCGCGCCGCGGCGGCGTATCCCGCGGATTGGTCCGCAACCCGTTTGCAATATGATCCACCTTGGGAACGGCGTTACCCTCCCTAGACGACCCCCATCAAAACCCCTGCTCCATCACTGATTGCGCCAACGGGCCTGGCGCCTCGCCCGCCCCGCACCCCGGCCTATTGGTGCTAACCCTACCCATTTTGGGGAATGGGTTGGCCCGGCGCAGCAAGGCGATAATTGCGACCTCGATTCGTTGTGCGCTGCGGGTATACGGGCCTCCAGCACCGAGGGCTTCCCAACACCGCCGCTGCGATATAGGCTGTTACGCCCCTCCCCACAACAATCAGGGCGCAAACAAGGCGAGCCGTAATGTCGACACTGGTCGCACCGTACGGAGTTGACGAACTCAAGCCGCGGCTGCTTGCAGGAAACGCGTTGGCGGCCGAGCGCGAGCGTGCGCAGTCGCTGCCGCAGGTGCAGTTGAGCTCGCGCGAGGTCGGTGACCTCATCATGATAGGGATCGGCGGGTTCACGCCGTTAGAGGGTTTCATGACCCGCGCTGACTGGGAGGGCGTATGCGACGGCATGCGAACCGCCAGTGGGCTTTTCTGGCCCATACCGGTCACGCTCTCCACCGACCAGGCCACCGCCGATGGTATCAAGGAAGGCGCCAACGTTGCGCTGGTGGACGGGGAGAATCAAGAAATCATGGCCACCATGCAGGTGACCGAGAAGTACACGATCGACAAGGCGCACGAGTGCATCATGGTGTTCAAGACCACGGATCACGAGCATCCGGGCGTGCAAATGGTCATGGCCCAGGGCGAGGTTAACCTGGCAGGTCCGGTCAAGGTGCTGTCGCAAGGCGAGTTCCCACAAAAGTACCCCGATCTTTTCCTCACGCCGGCACAGACCCGTGAGCTGTTCGGCAAGGCGGGCTGGAGCACTGTGGCGGCGTTCCAGACGCGCAACCCGATGCACCGCTCGCACGAGTACCTGACAAAGATCGCGATCGAGACCTGTGACGGCGTGCTGATCCACTCGCTGCTGGGCAAGCTCAAGCCCGGCGACATCCCGGCCGAGGTGCGGGCGCGGGCGATCGATACCCTGATCGAGCACTACTTCCTGCGCGACACCGTGGTCCAGGCAGGCTACCCGCTGGACATGCGCTACGCCGGGCCGCGCGAGGCGTTGCTGCACGCCGTGTTCCGCCAGAATTACGGCTGCTCGCACCTGATCGTCGGTCGCGACCACGCCGGTGTCGGCGACTACTACGGCCCGTTCGATGCCCACCATATCTTCGACGAGATCCCGAAGGATGCGCTCCAGATCAGGCCGCTCAAGATCGACTGGACCTTCTGGTGCGACAAATGCGACGGCATGGCCTCGATGCGCACCTGCCCACATGGGGCCGCCGACCGCTTGCTGCTCTCCGGCACCAAGCTGCGCAAGGCGCTGTCCGAAGGCGCCGAGGTACCGGGGCATTTCAGCCGCCCGGAAGTACTGGCGGTCCTGCGCGAGTATTATGCCGGGTTGGCCGACGAGGAGCGCGTGCAGGTGAAGCTGAGCGGCCACTCGGCAAAGTAGGTTTTTCGGTTCCGCGCCGCACGGCACAGGCTAGCGCCGACGGCACAACATCAAGATTGGTACCAGCCGATGATCAAGTTTTTATAGATATCGCCCGCACGACCCGGTTCAACATGGATGCGCACGATGTGCCCGGGGTCAAGCTCCGTACCCATAAAGGCTCATCCGCGCTGTCGGTTCTTGACGAAAGACGGCTGCAGCGTGTACCCGGACCGCCCCACGGCCTGCCGCTACTATGCGATGGGGACAGTATCCATGCGTAAAGTGAGGGCTTCGAGCGAAGAGGACTTCTATTTTATGGTCAAGGAGGACCAGTGCCTCGGGCACCAGGAGCCCAAGGTGCAAGCGGTGCGCGCGTACCGCGAGGAACAGGGCGTCGATCGCTACGACGAGGTCAACAAGGAATGGCGCCAAATAGTGCTGAAAAAACGCTCTTGCGGCCCGACCGTTGGAAAACCTAGTGCACGCAGCCTGGATTTCCTTTATCTTTGCAGCTATGACGTAGACGGGCTGCGCGCCTTCATCAAGCGCCCGGGGGTTGGCGAGGTCTTTAATCTGGACGAGGCTGCCATGTAGGGCCTCATGGACGACGAGGTCGCCCTGATGCAGTTCGGTTTCCACCTCTTAAAACAGGTACTTTTCGGCGAGATTACAATCGCGCTCAAGCAAGACGCGCAGCAGCGCCGTATCCAGCGTCGCCGCGATTTGGCGATGCCAGCGGGCACGCCTGCTTCGGAATAAATAATAACGATATTGTGGTTAGAGGCTTATTCGCCCCCTATTTTAGGGGGTTTTTTTTGCCTAGCGGCTGGCGCAGTGGCCGCAAGACCTATGGGAGTCAATAATCGCGCCGCCTAGCCGGCCGTTATCTATAACGGCCTTGCGGCGCTCCGCTCTCCGTGCTCTCACTTGCAAGTCCTGGGCTTGCCGTCCGTGGCAAGCCCGTTCGCCGGGGCAAGGGTTCGCTGAACGCTTGCCTTTTTCCGGCTCACCCCCCCCGTACGACGGCCTCCTTGGTCAGGCGACCCACAAATTGGGGTCACCGAAAAGGGCCTGCCCGGTGGCGGGAAAACGCTGCCGGGGCTTGACATAGTGTATCTCTTACACTAGGCTAACGAGACTTAGTGTATTCCTTACACTATGAATGGTTTGAAGAACTTTCACTACACACATCCGCATCCCGCGGTGACGACCGACGTGGTGCTGTTCAGTATCCGTGAGGCGCGTCTGGAATTGCCGCTGGTGCGACGCACAGGGCAGCCTTTCGCCGGTATGTGGGGGCTGCCGGGCGGCTTCGTCGGCATCGACGAGGACCTGGAGAGCTGCGCCTTGCGCGAGCTCGAGCACGAAACCGGAATCACCGGTGTGTATCTGGAGCAGCTACACACCTCCGGGCGCCCCGATCGAGATCCGCGCGAGCGTGCGATCTCGGTGGCGTATTGCGCGCTGACACCGGCGGACCGCTTGCAGATAAAGACCATGAACGGCGAAAAAGAAGTGGGCTGGTTTGCGCTCGAACGCTTGCCGCCGATGGCGTTCGATCATGCGGAGATTGTCACTATGGCGCACCAACGTCTGGTTGCCAAGCTCGACTACTCGACAATCGCGTTTCAATTCATGCCCGAGACTTTCACCCTGGGCGAGCTGCAAACGGTATACGAAATCATCCTGCGCGAGCCGCTGGACAAGCGCAACTTCAGAAAGCGGGTGCTCGCGCTGGACCGGATCGCAGCAACCGGGGAGCTACGACGCAACGGTAACCACCGGCCGGCGCGACTGTACCGGCTGAAGTTCCCCGATAAGGTGGAGATCATCAAGTAGGACAGGCATTGATTGACACACGGCGGCATCAGTCCGCGAATGAGGTAAATCATGACTAAGGCGCTATCGAGCCCGCGCGCCGTGACACCCGGTTTTTCCAAGCCGATGTTGCAGCCGCGCATTGCTGCGATCGTGAAACCTGACATCCTCGTAAGCGAGATCAGGCAAATGTTGGTCGAGCAAAATGCGGTGCTGGTCGCGCACTACTACACGGCGGCAGCGTTGCAGGATCTGGCCGACGAGACCGGCGGGCTGGTGTCGGACTCACTCGAGATGGCGCGCTTCGGCCATGACCATCCCGCCCGAACCCTGATCGTGGCCGGGGTGCGTTTCATGGGCGAGACCGCGAAGATCTTGAATCCGGAAAAACGCGTGCTCATGCCCGATCTCGAAGCCACGTGCTCGCTCGATCTTGGCTGCCCGATCGACGAATTCAGTCAATTTTGTGATGCACATCCAGACCGTACTGTGGTGGTCTACGCCAATACCAGTGCCGTGGTCAAGGCACGTGCAGACTGGGTCGTCACGTCCGGCATCGCCGTCAAGCTGATGCAACACCTGGCGCGACGCGGCGAGAAGATCCTGTGGGCGCCGGACCGCTACCTTGGTGATTACATCCGCACGACCACCGGCGCCGATATGCTGCTGTGGAATGGCGCCTGCGTGGTGCACGAGGAGTTCAAGGCCACCGTGCTGCGGGGACTTAAGGCCAGGCACCCCGATGCGGCTGTGCTGGTGCACCCGGAATCGCCTGCGGGCGTCATCGAGCAGGCCGATGTCGTCGGCTCCACCACAGCGCTAATCGACGCCGCGCGATCACTCCCGGCAAAAACATGTATCGTCGCTACCGATAAAGGCATTTTTCACAAGATGCAACAGGCGGCGCCCGACAAGAAATTCCTGGAGGCACCTACCGCCGGCGTGGGGGCCACGTGCGAGAGCTGTGGGCATTGCCAATGGATGGCCATGAACACTCTGCATAAGCTGCATCATGTGCTTAAGCACGGCGGCAATGAGATATTCGTTGACGAGGCCGTGCGCCGCCGCGCCATGGTGCCGATTCAACGACTGCTGGAGTTCGCACGGGCGCAGCATCCGGACACGCTGCGCCAAGGCGCCGCCTGAGGGTGTAATCACGCGATTCCATCGCGCGATATATATTGGTAGTGTCGCCTGACCGGCGATTATTCTAATCGGGTTCTCGCGCCCGAAGGCGCGCCGTGCTGACCAACTCGAAACAGCAGCTCCTCGAGTACTTTCCCGCTGATTACTTCAGTGCACGCGAGCGCTTCAATCGCCTCACTGGCGAACGTGGCGGGCAGTGCACGGCGTATCGCATCGGCACACGCGGGCCCGGGGGCGAAGCGCTCAGTATAGACAGCGCCTACTTCGGCGCGGCCTCGCCGCAGCGATTGCTTATTGTCACTTCCGGCATTCACGGCGCCGAGGGCTTTGCCGGCAGCGCGTTGCAGCAGCACATTATCAATGACCTGATCGACACGCCAGGCACCGCGGCCCTAGGCGGAATACTGCTGGTGCATGCCCTCAATCCTTATGGTTTTGCTTACATACGGCGTACCAACGAAAACAACGTCGATTTAAATCGTAACGCCCTTGGGGACTTTCCCGGTCCGGCAAACCCGGCCTATGAGGCGTTCGACGCCGTGCTCAATCCGCGATCGCCGCCAGGACGTCGCACCCGCTTCACGCCCGGGCTGCTCTGGCGCGGCTTGCAAACCGGGGCACGCGCCGCGCGCCAGGCGATCGCGGGCGGCCAGTACCGGTTCGCGCGGGGGCTGTTCTACGGCGGGGCCAACACCGAAGATTCGATCAGTATTTTTGAACGCATACTTCAGGCGCAAGCGTGTGATCCCATGATGCAGGTGGTACACATCGATTTGCATACAGGCCTTGGAAAATACGGGGACTACAAGTTATTCGTGCAGTTAGCCACAGGATCGCCTGCGCTGCAGCCTCTGCAAGAGTGGTGTGGCGATCGTGTCATTGCCACGGCCGACTCTGGCCGCTCCGGTAGCTACTCGGCGAGCGGGCTCATCGGCTCACTAACCCCAAGGATCTTCGCTAATGCCCGCGCCATCACCGCGACGTTGGAGTTCGGCACCTATCCGCTGCTGCGCGTACTGTCGATGCTGTGCAAGGAAAATCAGCTTTTCCATTACGGGTGCGCCGACGCTACGCTGAGCGAAAAGATTCGGGCGGATTTCCTGGAAACCTTCTGCCCACATGATGCGCGCTGGCGCCTCGCGTTGCTCGAGCACGGGGGGCGGGTGTTCCAGCAGATCACGAACGGGTTGTTCGGTACTTAAAGCTGGTTGCGACCAGCAGCGTTGGGAGCTGGCCCTATCCTCTTTACTTGCTACTCGCCACTTGCTACTTGCTACTTGGCGATACTGGCTGGGGCTGCTTTTTCTTCGCTTTTAGCTCGCTGTTAGCGGCCGCCTTAGTACTGTCGCGACAGGCCTTATCGCTCCCCGGCCACGGCTCGCATTCGAAGCTGTACAGCGTGTACTCGCTGCTGATCCCGGCAGCGCGCGCGGCTTCGAGCATGGCACGATCTTCTTTGGAAAGATCGATGGGCGCAGACAACAACATCGGGTAGACCCGGTCGTGATAATCCTGGTCCGGCTGAACGAAGACCCGCACGCTGGCGCCCTTATCTTTCGCTAACGGCAGATTCAGATTTAACGACTGGCCGGGCAGCAGGCGTGTATCAGACAGCTCGCGCCACCCGGTTTTTGGATTCCAGTCGACACGCCGCTGAATGATGAAGTCAGAGCGCCGTGGCTCGCCAGCGACCACTGTTTCTGACCTAATCGTAATACGCGGCGTGGCGTAGGTGGGAAGCGCGTGCCCGGCGCCCGCGTTCGTGGCACGTACGTGCATACCCTGCGCGGTGCGCATCACGCGTACCGCCAGGCCGCGGCGCGTCATTTCCGGATCGTGAATACCCTTGAACTCGTGCTTGCCGTCGGGCATGTGGCAGCTTTGACAGGTCCGGCCCGATTTGCTGTAGGGCGATGCCAGCCATTCATTATAGGTATTCTCCAGCGGCTTGCCGTTCAACACCGTGCCCTCACCTTTGGGGAACTGGTGGCACTTCATACAAAACTCGGAGCGCTTGAACAGTGGCAGCGCTTTTACGGCGCCATGGGGTGTTTCTTTAACGTCGCGCGGACCGAAGCGTTGGTAACCGCGTACGTGGCAAGCCGCGCAATCGATGCCGCGCAGCCTGGTGAGCGCTGACGCCCCCTCCTTATCCCACAGCGCCCGCTGCTCGCTGCGCGGAGTATGACACGCCAGACACGCCTCTACGTTGCTGCGGCTGGTGAAGTTCAACTGCCCGGCCACACCCTTGGACATGGCACGGGCATGGAGGGAGTCCCGCCACTGCCGAAGCTTAGCTTGATGGCACAGGCCGCAGTTATCGGCCTCAAGGTTGCGCGTGAGCGGATGGTGGCTCTCGGGCGGCTTGCCCTGCGCGGGCACCGGGAGCTTCCAGTAATCGTCCTGGGCGTCCGCAGCAAACGCCCACAAAGCGAGGACGGCGCAAAGCGCGCGTAAGCCTCCCCGGATAGGCAACTCCACGGACGGTGGGGCTAGACCGCGTCGGGAACAAGCGCTTGCAAAGACCGCCATCGGGTAATGACGTCGGGAGACACCGCCACCATAGCCAAAACCCGGCTGAACGTTCGATGCTGCCGACATCCCTCGAACACGCAAGCTGTTGAAAAAAATAGAGATATACAGATGCCGCAAGCAGCGCTTGGTGGGCCAAGCGCAACTGCGGCGCGTTGCATGCGGCGTGCTCGGCTCAGTCATCCAGCCGCTGAAACACCAGGCAGGCGTTGGTTCCGCCGAAACCAAAGCTGTTCGACATGACCGTATTCAGTCTCACGTCATCCATGCGTTCCCGGATGACGGGCATACCCTCCGCGCCCGGATCGAGGTGGGCGATGTTGGCAGACGCACAGATGAAACCCGACTCCATCATAATCAACGAGTAGATGGCCTCGTGCACGCCAGCGGCGCCGAGAGCGTGGCCACTGAGCGACTTGGTGGCACTGATCGGTGGGATATGATCGCCGAAGACGGCCGTGATCGCCTCGAGCTCGCGAATGTCGCCCGCCGGTGTGCTCGTGCCGTGTGCATTGATGTAGTCGATCGCTCGGCTCACATGCGGCCACGCTTGCCTCATGCAACGCATAGCCCCCTCCCCGGAGGGCTGCACCATGTCGCTGCCATCGGAGGTCGCCCCATAACCGGTTAGCTCCGCATAAATTTTGGCGCCGCGCGCTTTCGCGTGTTCCAGCTCTTCCAACACCAACACGCCACCCCCGCCAGAAACAACGAAACCATCCCGGTCCACATCGTAAGGTCGTGACGCCATCTGCGGGCGATCGTTGAACTTGGAGGACAGCGCACCCATGGCATCGAACACCAATGTCAGCGTCCAGTGCACCTCCTCACCGCCGCCGGCAAACACCAGATCCTGCTTGTTCAACTGGATGAGCTCCGCACTGTGGCCGATACAGTGCGCACTGGTTGCGCACGCGGAGCTGATCGAGTAACTCGCTCCCTTGATATGAAACGCGGTCGCCAGACACGCCGAGTTGGTGCTCGACATCGTGCGCGTGACCATGTACGGGCCCACCTTGCGCACGCCCTTCGCGCGCAGGATGTCGGTCGAACGAAGCATATTCTCGGTGGAGGCGCCGCCTGACCCCATGATCAGGCCTATACGCGGGTGTGACAGCTCCTGGCTTTCGAGCCCGGCATCCGCAATCGCCTGTTGCATCGCCAGATAATTGAACGCCGCGCTATCTCCCATGAAGCGCCTAAGCTTGCGATCAATCAACTCGTCAGCATTCAAGCGTATGGGCCCGTGAACATTGGTGCGAAATCCCAGGTCTGCATACTCCTGGCAGAACTCGATGCCGGAACGGCCTGCGCGCAGCGACGCCAGGACCTCCTCCTTGCTGTTGCCGACGCTCGAAACGATGCCCAGGCCGGTAATGACAACTCGCCTCATGAATCGCGCTCCTTAGAACTCCTCCAAAGAGGTGAACATTCCTACTCGTAGACTCTTGGCCGTGTAAATCACACGTCCGTCCACTTCCATCTGGGCATCCGCCACTCCCATTACGATCTTGCGGCGCACGATCCGTTTCATATCCACGCTATATCGCACGAGCTTCATGTCCGGAGTAACCTGCCCCTTGAACGTGACCTCACCGACGCCCAGGGCGCGCCCTCTGCCGGGCGCGTCCAGCCAGCCTAGAAAAAACCCCACGAGCTGCCACAGCGCATCCACGCCCAGGCAACCGGGCATCACCGGGTCCCCGTGGAAGTGGCAGCCAAAAAACCATAACCCTGGCGAAACATCCAGTTCCGCAACGATTTTTCCTTTACCAAAAGCGCCGCCATCGGCCGTGATATCGACAATGCGATCGAACATCAGCATTGGCGGCAGCGGTAACTGCGCATTGCCCGGGCCGAACAACTTGCCGCGGCCGCACTGCAGCAGTTCCTCCCTGGTGTAACTGGTTTTTTTCAACAACCGTACGTCCTTCGCGAGGCCTTGGCGCATGCTCGCGCCAGGATGGCGGCCCAACTCGAGCGCGGAACCCCCACATTGACCGCGCAACCTCCGCCCCTGCAACGGTTGCACAAGTAACGCCAATTCCGGCCGCCTTAGGTTATCACACTCTAACGCTACCGTACTGCGGTGCCCGCCCGGGCGCAGACCCGGCCAGCGCGCGGGATCGCGTGCACTGGCGGTTCGCGGGATGCTCCGAAAGAGCCGTGTCGTTCACCCGCCATACAGCCGCGCTGGATCTGCTTATTCCCGTGCTTGATATTACTGTATGCTGGCGTTTTCCAGCCTCAAGGCCGAATATTTCACCGCACAGAACGCAGAGGGAATTGATTTCAAGCAGTTTTGTCCTTATCGTCGAAGCGGATACGGTGCAACACTTTGCACCCGTGCGCGGGCGTCAACGGCGAGTGTTTCGTTACTTGTTTTCTCTGCGATCTTGGCGCTCTCTGCGGTGAGTTCGCGTAGTTTCCGGGCTAGCAGGGCATCGACCCTTACCAAGTGGGGCCGGCCGAGCCGAAACAAAATTCGCGGACCGTTTTTTCAGCGGCCGCCCGGCTTCGCTGAGCACGATCAGCGCGTTCGAGATTGAATCTATGATCAAAGCGATCAAGCAATTTTTCGATCAGCGCATTGCTGCCGAAGCGGACAAACACGTCACGGATGAGCATCGGTTACAGGTGGCCACCGCCGCCATGCTCATAGAGATGACGCGTGCCGACTTCGACGTCAAGTCCGAAGAAATCGAAAGCGTCGCGCATGCAATTCAAACCACGTTCGGCCTCTCTCCCGGGGAGACTAAGGAACTCATGAAGCTGGCAGAGGAGGAAGCCCGGCAGGCAACGGATTACTTTCAGTTCACCGCCCTGATCAACACGGGGTTCAGCAGGGAGGAGAAGGTCAAGGTCATCGAGCTTATGTGGCAGGTGGCCTATGCGGATGGCCGCATGGACAAGTACGAAGACCATCTGGTACGCAAGATCGCCGGCCTGTTGCACGTCTCACATAAGGACTTCATCGCGGCCAAGCATCGGGCGCGCGCGGCTCCTACTCGCGCCTGAGCGTGCGACCGCAGAATTCCTATAACCTCCGTGCACGAAAGGCGATGGCTGGCGCATAGGGCTCCTGCGGCCCTTATACGGGGTTGTTTAGGTTCGTTTCGATGTCTTGGCCCCGGTGCTCGATCTGGATCTCGAGATAGGCCTTTTTATTTTCCTCCGACCTCGAAATAGACCTGCAGGGCGTTCGCCCCTTCACCCTCGATAGTGAAGGGATGGCTCTCCGGGTCCTCGACCGTATTCAGCGTAATCAAATCAATGGACTGAATACGCCTAGCAACCTCCTTGCAGGCACTGGCACGCCCGAGACCTAGCTAAGTAGTCCACCGTACTTCTCCAGGGTAGTTTGCACGAAGCGCATCACCGGGATGCGGCCGCAGGACTACACCCGCATGGGTGTCATCATTCGCCATTTGAGCGCACTGCTGCACGCGGTCGAGGCCCGCACCAAGGTGCTGATCACGTTGTCCGATGGTAAGCCGGATGACTACAACGGGTATCGGGGCGAGTACGGGATCGAAGACACGCGCCAGGCTCTGATAGAGGCCAAGCAGAACGGGATCCATCCCTTTTGCATCACTATCGACACCGAGGCACGCGATTAGCTGCCGCACATGTACGGGGCGGTCAATTACACGCTGGTCGATGATGTGCGCAAGCTGCCGCTGACGGTAGCAGACATCTTTACAGGTTAACGTTCTAAATCAGTAGCAAGTATGAAGTTTTGAGTGGCAAGGGGTCGTGGAGTATTTTTGCTACTTGCTACTTGTTACTTGAAACTTGGTGTTTATAACTCGCATCCATCCAGCATCGAGGCAGCTCTTCGCCAGACGGAAAGATCAGCGCGGATTTTTCGAATGACTCGCGCTCTTGCAGCTCCTCGCCGGCGTGATAGCGGCCCGCCACCTCGGGCCGGCTGGGATCAAACAGGACGCGGGTATCGAGAATCTCCACCAAGTCGCCCGATTGCTTGTGCTTGAGATACATCGCCACCCCCGCTATTCGATAGCTCCCGAATAGCATGCCAAGTCACATTGACCAATTCAAGCGAAGAATGGCGGTATATTGTTTTTGTTGCGCCCTTGCGCCCGTTCCTCTTGGCCCTATGCAGAAGGGGGTTGGGGTGGCTTTGGCTTTGGAACCCCCTTACTCAAGCCGAAGCGAGGAGTGAAGGCGAAGGGCAAGCGCGAAGTGGCGGGGCGCAGGCCGCTCCTGTGCGTCCCTCGGCAACTGCTCCCGGCGCTGCCCTACCTCCTGCATCCATGCAGTCGTGCACTCGCGGCATAGGTGCCTCCCTGCACGGAAGTCCGGGGTGCCCTTTCTTTCGGTTCCTTGCTTTGGGCACGCAAAGATAAGGAGGCGGTCGTACGGGGGTGGGTGAGGCGGAAAAAGGCCAAAGTCCAGCGAACTTTCGCCCCGGCGAACGGGCTTGCCACGGACGGCAAGCCCAGGACTTGCAAGTGAGAGCACGGAGAGCGAAGCGCAGCAAGCCCGGTAGTATATTATCGCCGGTAGGCGACCGAACTAATGCGTATCGCTCGGCAGCTTCCCGTAGTTATAATGATCCCGGTGCGGGTGCGCGCTCCTCGGGCGACCGTGGTGCCAGGCGCTTGAGTATCGAGAACAAATGTGGCCACACATTGTCCAGCATGCGACTTTGCGCCTCCGCACGCGGGTGCAGCCGATCCGCCTGCATCAGCTCGTCGTGACCGCCGATTCCGTCGAGCAGATAGGGCACCAGCGGCACCTGGTAAGTTTTTTCCAGGCGGCGATAGATGTCGAGGAACTTCTTTACGTAGGCGGCGCCATAATTAGGCGGGAGGCGCACGCCCACGAGCAGGACCTTGGCACCGTGGTTACGGCTGGTGCTCACAATCGCTGCCAGATTTCGCTGAATCTCGTCCATCGGCAGGCCGCGCAAACCGTCATTGCCGCCAAGCTCGACAATCACGACCTCGGGTTTGTGCCGCTGCAGGGCCAGCGGCAGGCGGTTGAGGCCTCCGCGCGTGGTATCGCCGCTAATACTGGCGTTGACGACGCGGTACGGATAGCCTTGGTGCTGAAGCCGGCGCTGTAGCAATGCGACCCATCCCTGATCCGTGCTCAGGCCATGGCCTGCGCTCAGGCTGTCGCCGAGCACGAGAATCGCGGGCTGCTGTGCCAGCGCCTGCATCGCCCAGGCATAGAATACGATAGCAAGGAGTGGTCTGAGCATGTCTCAATCTTCCCCTGCACCGATTGCGGTGGCGCAGGACGTGAGCAAACAGGTTATCAGCCCCGGTGGGGATCTGTTAATTCTGGACAAGGTGAACCTGAGCATCGGTCGTGGCGAGGCCATCGCCATAGTCGGTGCGTCGGGGTCAGGCAAATCCACGTTGTTGGGACTGCTTGCCGGGCTCGATGTTCCCACGGCCGGTCGCGTGATCCTCGACGAAATCGATCTGACGACGCTGGACGAGGACGGGCGCGCGCGCGTACGCGCAGGCCGCGTCGGCTTCGTGTTCCAGTCATTTCAGCTGCTGCACAGCCTGACGGCGCTCGAAAACGTCATGCTGCCGCTCGAGCTTGCGGGCGAGGCCGGCGCCCGGGAGGCCGCCGTGGAGGTATTGCAGCGCGTCGGCCTGGGGCCCCGGCTGCACCATTATCCGAACCAGCTTTCCGGTGGTGAGCAGCAACGTTGCGCGATGGCACGCGCGTTTGCTAACCGGCCGAAGCTGCTGTTTGCCGATGAGCCCACCGGGAATCTGGACCAGGTGACCGGTGGGCGGATTATTGATTTGTTGTTCTCGCTCAATGCTGAACGTGCCACCACATTGATTCTGGTGACACACGATCGCGCGATCTCCGAGCATTGCCACCGGGTGCTGGAGCTCGAGGCGGGGCGGATTAAAAACGGCCACCGGCAAAACTGACCACCGATGATCAATACGGCCACATTCTCGCTGCGAGCGTTGCGTCGTGACTGGCGTTCCGGCGAGCTGCGCATCCTCAGCGTTGCCCTGGTGATCGCTGTTGCGAGCATGACGGCCGTCGGCTTCTTTACCGATCGTGTACGGCAAGTTATGCGCGAGCAGGCGAGCGAGCTGCTCGCCGCAGACCTGGTGCTCGCCTCATCCGACGCGCTCGATGCGGTTTACGTTACCGGCGCCGCGGAGCGCAACCTGCGAATTGCGCGCACGCTGAGCTTTCGCAGTGCAGCGCTGGCGGGCGAGAGGATGCAACTGGTCGAGGTGAAGGCGGTCGACGCGCGCTATCCGTTGCGCGGCATGCTGAGAATCGCCGCCGCACCGTTTGCGCGGGACCGTGAAACACGCTCAGTCCCACCGCGCGGCAACGTGTGGGTAAATGCCCGGGTGCTGCAGGCGCTCGATGTACCGATAGGAGGCGTTATTCACTTGGGCGAGGCGACATTTGGCGTTACGCGCGTGCTGACATACGAGCCCGATCGCGGCGGCGATCTGTTCACTATTGCGCCGCGGGTGTTGATGAACATAGAAGATGTACCCGCGACCCGATTGATTCAGCCCGGCAGCCGCGTCCGGCACAGGTTGCTCGTGGCCGGCAAGCGAGTGGATATGCAGGCATTTCGGCGCTGGCTTGCGCCACGGCTGGCGGCGCGTGAACGCCTGCTCACGCTGGAAGAAGGGCGCCCGCAGCTGCGACGGGCGCTGCAGAAGGCACAGCAATACCTGGGTCTGGCCGCACTGGTGAGCGTGCTCCTGGCCGGGGTCGCAGTGGCGATGGCGGCGCGGCGCTACGCTCAGCGCCACCTGGACACCGCCGCCATCATGCGTTGCCTGGGGGCGACGCAGCGAATCATTATCAAGGTATTCGCCTGGGAGATGAGCTGGCTTGCACTGGCAGCGAGTGTGGCCGGTTGCGTGCTCGGCTACGCTGCCCAAGCCGTGCTCGCCCGGCTGTTGTCCGGTATGGTGGCGGGAGCGTTGCCGCTGCCGTCTGTGCAGCCCGCGCTCGTCGGTGTACCGGCAGGCATGATTGTGCTTATCGGTTTCGCCCTGCCGCCGATACTGGCACTCCGGCATGTACCGCCGATGCGCGTACTGCGTCGCGATATCGGGTTCATGTCGCCGGGCAACCTGACGATCTACGGTGTCGGACTGGCGGCGATGACGGTGCTCATGGCGTGGCAAGCGCGGGACCTGCATCTGCTCGGCTATGTTCTGGGCGGGGCCACGGTAACGCTGGCGCTGCTGGGCCTGGTCGCCAACCTGCTGGTGAGGCTGTTGAACAGCCTGCGTGGGCGCGTCGGCATTGCCTGGCGTTTCGGCTTTGCCAACATCGCCCGCCGCGCTCGCACCAGCACCGCACAGATCGTTGCCTTCGGGCTGGGGATCATGGTGCTGTTGCTGTTGTCCATCGTGCGGGGCGATTTGCTCGAGGGGTGGCGGCGCACTATTCCTGAAAAAGCACCGAATCAGTTCCTGATCAACGTTCAACCCGACCAGGTGGTAGCGCTACGCGCATTTCTGGCGCAGCGCAACATCGCAGCGCCGGAGCTTTATCCCATGGTGCGCGCACGGCTGGTGGCTATCAATAAGCGCCCGGTGACGCACGAGGCATTTGCCGATTCGCACGCACGTCGTCATGCGCTGCGCGAGTTTAACCTCTCGTGGGCGGCACGACTGCCGGGCGACAATCGCGTGATTGCCGGTCGCTGGTGGCGGCCCGAGGATGCGGGCCGGGCGTTTTTGTCGTTCGAGCAGGGGTTCGCAGCGACTCTGGGCATTACACTCGGCGATGTGCTGACCTTTGACGTCGCCGGCACCGAGGTTGAGGTAACAGTGACTAACTTGCGTGAGGTCGAGTGGGATTCGTTCAATGTAAACTTCTTTACTATCCTGCCCCCCGGGTTGTTGGCTGACTATCCCGCCACATACATCACGAGCTTCTATCTGGCACCCGAGGACAAGCATATGTTGGCGCCGATGGTGAAGCAGTTTCCCAATGTTACGGTGATTGACGTCGAGGCACTCATGACCAAAGTTCGTAACATCATGGATCGTGTGACTGTGGCGGTGGAGTACGTTTTTGCATTCACCGTGTTGGCCGGTCTTATTGTGCTTTATGCGGCCATCCAGGCAACGCAGGACGAGCGCCGCTATGAAGGCGCGGTGCTGCGCACGCTCGGCGCGCGGCGCGGCCAGCTGTTGCGCAGCCTGGCGGCGGAATTCGCGACGCTGGGCATGCTTGCGGGCGCATTGGCCGGTCTGACCGCCACCGTGCTGGGCTACGTGCTGGCCGAGCACGTATTCGGTATTACTTACCAGTTGAATCCGTGGGTATGGCTTGTGGGTCTTGCCGGGGGCGCGGTCGGCATCGGCATAGCGGGTACACTTGGTACGTTTGCCGTGCTGCGCCAGCCACCGGCCAAGACCTTGCGCGAAGTGTAGCCTTCAGAGAAGGGGACGCTGGGTCGCGTGTCCAGGGCCCGTGCGCTAAGATCGCGAATGTTCCCTAACAAGATTCTGTCCGGCCCACCATTAAAAAGGAGAAGCAATGAAGGCAAAGGCCGCGGTCGCGTTCGAGGCCGGAAAACCGCTAAGCATCGAGGAAGTGGATCTTGCAGGCCCCGAGGCCGGTGAGGTGCTGCTTGAGGTCAAGGCCACCGGTATTTGCCACACCGATCATTTCACGCTTTCGGGGGCGGATCCCGAAGGGCTCTTTCCGGTCATCCTGGGGCATGAAGGGGCCGGCGTGGTGGTAGAGACCGGCGACGGGGTCAAAAGCGTCAAGCCTGGCGATCATGTCATTCCGCTCTACACTCCGGAATGCCGCGAGTGCGAGTACTGCCTTAGCGGAAAAACGAATCTTTGTCAGGCCATCCGCACCACCCAGGGCCAGGGGCTGATGCCCGACGGCACCAGCCGGTTTTCGCTCGGCGGCAAAATGCTGCACCACTATATGGGTACGTCAACCTTTTCCAACTACACCGTGCTTCCCGAAATCGCAGTGGCAAAGATCCGTGGCGATGCGCCCTTCGATAAGGTCTGCTACATCGGTTGCGGCGTAACCACCGGCATCGGCGCGGTAATCAATACTGCCGGTGTTGAGCCCGGCGCCAACGTCGTGGTATTCGGCCTCGGCGGTATTGGCCTCAATGTGATTCAGGGCGCGCGCATGGTGGATGCAAATATGATCGTCGGTGTCGACGTCAATCAAAAGAAACGTACGTTGGCGGAGAAATTCGGGATGACGCATTTCGTGAACCCCAAGGAAATCGACGGTGATCTCGTCTCACACCTGGTCGAGCTGACCAAAGGCGGCGCGGACTACAGCTTCGAGTGCATCGGCAATGTCGAGACCATGCGCCAGGCGCTGGAGTGTTGTCATAAAGGATGGGGCGAGAGCATCATCATCGGCGTTGCCGGTGCCGGCCAGGAGATCCGGACTCGCCCGTTTCAGCTGGTGACGGGCCGGGTGTGGCGCGGCACCGCATTTGGCGGCGCCAGAGGCCGCACCGACGTGCCCAAGTTCGTAGACTGGTACATGGAAGGCAAAATCAACATCGACGATCTCATTACCCACACCATGCCGCTCGCCGACATCAATAAGGGTTTTGATCTGATGGAAAAGGGCGAGTCGATCCGCGGCGTAGTTGTCTTTTGATCGCGGGGCAGGTCATGCACGCAGCCGAGAAAAGACAAAAACCCAACGCAGGAGCGGCACAGGGAAGTACCGTTTGCGGACCTAACGACGGAAAGACGCAAAGGCGCAGAGAATATAAAGTGTTCCATAATCAGTGTCTTGTCTGCCCCCATCGCGCGAAGCCTCGGAATGGCCTTAACTTTTTGTCTTTGCTGTTCACGGATGCTGCCCTGCACCGTTCAAGCGAGGTGGTGTATTTGGTAACCTGCTGGACTTGCCGGTCTGTGAAAGTTTCCTGATTAAATCGATCTTCGCGTCTTTGCGTTGAGTATTTGAATGAACTTCCGTAGAGAATGGCTTTCTATAGGAACATGGTCTATCGGATCCGCCCCTTAGCGGCTAGGAGCGCGCATAAAACAGAATCTTGACCCGTCGCGGCGCCGTTTACTTGCCGGCTCATTGTCCACACTGGGTTTGCTGGCCATGACCCCGTTGACGCGCCTCGCGGCCGCGGAGCTTATCCGCACGCCGCCGCAGTCGCGCGGCCCGTTCTATCCACTCACGATTCCGCTGGACTCCGACAACGACCTGGTCAGGGTGCAAGGCCGCGCGGGGATTGCCAACGGCGAGGTCACCAATGTCGTGGGCCGTGTGCTCGATGAGCGCGGACGAGCGATCGCGGGCGCGCGGATTGAGATCTGGCAGTGCAACGCGTATGGCCGCTACCATCATCCCGGTGACCGGCAGAACGTACCTCTGGATCCGAACTTTCAGGGTTATGGCGAGTTCGTCACGGGTGACGATGGTACCTACCGATTCCGCACGATCAAGCCGGTGCCCTACCCGGGCCGTGCCCCGCACATTCATTTTGCCATCAGCGGGCCGGGCATCGAGCCGCTGGTGACGCAGATGTATGTCGCGGGTGCGCCCGAGAACGGGCACGATTGGATACTCAACAACATTCGTGATGCCCGTATTCGAAGCAGCCTGATGGTGAAGCTGGAAACCCATCCCGATGTAACCGGCGAGCTTGTCGGCAACTTCGATATCGTGCTGGTAGCGGATGGGCGGTTCAGTATTTAGTGGCGAGTAGCGAGTTTCGAGTAGTGAGGGCGCGACTGGGACCTTGGCTTTTCAGGTACCTCCCTCGCCATTAGCTACAAGCTAATAAATCGTTTGCATCCGTACAGCCTAGCCTACGTAGTCCCGGTACCGTTTTCCTATGACAGGCCGGCATCAGATCATAATAGTGGGGGGCGGCGCCGGCGGTCTCGAGCTCGCCACCCGGCTTGGCGACACGGTCGGCAAGACAATGGCGGATGTGACGCTTATCGATGCAAGCCGCGTTCATATCTGGAAGCCGTTGCTGCACGATGTGGCGGCCGGGACGCTGGATGCGAGCATCGACGGGCTGGAGTACCTGGCGCAGGCCCGCTGGCACCACTTTCGCTTCCGCTTGGGGCGCATGGATGGCTTGGACAGGCGAGTGCGCGAGATCTGCGTCGCGCCGACTTATAATGATGAGGGCCTTGAGATCATTCCGCGGCGCACCGTCCACTACGATACGCTGGTGCTGGCCGTCGGCAGTGTGAGCAACGATTTCGGGATAAATGGGGTGCGCGAGCACTGCTTTTTTCTGGACAACACGGAGCAGGCCGATCATTTTCATAAGCAGCTGGTGGACAGGTTCATACGGGCGCACGGAATGGGCGGACCGCAGGAGCCCGGGCAGCTGCATGTGGCGATCGTGGGCGGGGGTGCTACAGGGAGCGAGCTGGCGGCCCAGCTGCATCACGTGGGGCACCAGCTCTCCGCCTACGGGCTCGACCAGATCGTGCCCAAGCGTGACATCAAGATCACCATCATCGAGGCGGCCGATCGCATCCTGCCGGTCCTGCCGGCACGCCTGTCGGTAGCGGCGCAGGCGCAGCTCGCGCGCCTCGGGGTAGCAGTACATACCGGCGAGCAAGTCGTGGCCGTGGCGCACAACGGGGTGCACACCTCAAGGGGCAAGTTCATTCCGGCGGCCACGACCGTGTGGGCGGCGGGAATCAAGGCGCCGGATTTTCTTTCTGCGCTGAATGGCCTGGAAACCAATCGCCTGAACCAGCTTGTGGTCAGGCCGACTCTGCAGACAACGCGTGATGACGCGATCTTTGCGTTTGGCGATTGCGCCGCCTGTTCCATTGGCCATGGCGCGGGCAAGATTGTGCCCCCGCGTGCGCAGGCGGCGCACCAGCAGGCCTCGATGCTGGCGCGGTCATTGCGCAGGCGGCTGCGTGGAAAACCCCTGCCCCGCTACGTGTACCGCGATTACGGATCGCTTGTGGCGCTAGGGAAGTACAGCACGGTCGGTACATTGATGAACAGGTTGATGCGCGGCAGTGTGATGGTCGAGGGCGTGGTGGCCCGTCTGGTCTACTTGTCGCTGTACAAGATGCACCAGGTCGCGCTGTTCGGTTGGTACCGTGTGGCGCTGCTGACTCTCGCCAATCTGCTTCGCCGCCGCGTGTATCCGGAGATCAAGCTGCACTGACCCCGCGCCTTGCCCAGCCCCCGGGCGTGCGGGTATGCTTGGTGGTCTCAAGCGAAAAATGGGGCGCGCGAGCGTGTCCCGGCAGGCTTTCGGCATATCCAGTCATCTTCGAGGAACGACAATGGAATTTGCTGCAGCATTGACCCAGAAGTTCGGCCTGACCGGCATAACGTATAAGTACAACCTTAGCGGCGAACAACTGTTTCACGAGGCGATTGCCAGCGACCGTGGCCGCGTCCGAGGCGACGGAGCGGACGATGAACAAAAGGCCTATGCCACCCGGCTCGGGGTCAAGGGTCCGCTGGTCTTCTACACGGATCCGACCTGTAGCGGTCGTCCGGTAAGCGATACCTTCGCGGTCGCCTGGCCGGAGGCCGAGAGCCAGATCTGGTGGAAAGACAACCTGCAGAAATATGACCCCGAGAAGTATGAAGGGTTGCTCAAGCGTGTGGTCGATTACCTCAACGAGCGTCGGCCGACGCTCTATGTGCAGGATGTATACGCCGGTGCGGATGCGATCTACTCCGTGCCCTACCGGTTCGTGGGCGAGTACGCCACGCACGCCATGTTCGCGCGCAATATGTTTCCCAAGCACGTGGACGGTATCGCGGACGCCGAGCGCAAGCGCTGGACCATGCTCAACATCCCCTCGTTCCGCTGCGAGCCCGAGCGCGACGGCAGCCGCTCCGAGCGCGCCGTCATCATCGACTTCCGCAACCAGATCTGCCTGGTGGCCGGACGTGCGGATTACTGCGGCGTGGTGAAAAAGACCATCTTTACTGTAATGAATTTCCTGATGCCGAACCAGGGGTACCTGTCGATGCACTGCTCGGGGAACATCGGCGCACGCGGCGATACGGCGGTCATGTTCGGCCTGTCGGGCACGGGAAAGACGACGCTGTCGGCCGACCCCGACCGCAAGCTGATCGGCGACGACGAGCACGGCTGGACCGACATTGGTGTCTCCAACCTGGAGGATGGCTGTTACGCCAAGCTGATTGATCTCGACAAGCAGGCCGAGCCGATCATTGCGGCAGCGCTCTCCATGGAAGGCACGATCATCGAGAATGTGCCGCCGCTGGCCGACAAGCCGCTCGAGCAAACCGACCCACAGGAGCTCGATCTGACGGACCGCGCGGTCACGGAGAACACGCGCTTCTGCTACCCGCTGACCTGCAACCCCAACGTAGCCGAGGGGGCCAAGGGCGGGCATCCCGAGACGATCGTGCTACTGACGGCCGATGCCTTCGGGGTGCTGCCGCCGGTCTCGGTGCTCGAGGGCAAGGAGGTGATGTACCACTTCGTGCAGGGTTTCACCGCCAAGCTGGCCGGCACCGAGGTTGGCCTGAAGGAGCCGCAGGCGACGTTCAGCGCCTGCTTCGGCGCGCCGTTCATGTCGCGCCGGCCCTCGGTCTACGCGAAGCTGCTGCGCCAGAACATGGAGAAGCACGACGCCCGCTGCGTGCTGCTCAACACCGGTTGGCACGGTGGCCCGGCGGGCCGCGCCCCCCGGATGTCGATCCGCGACACACGCAAGCTGCTTAACGCGGCGCTCAATGGCGACCTGCACAACGGCGCGGAGTACGACATCCATCCGGTGTTCAACCTGCGCATGCCGAAGCACTGCCCGGGGGTGAACTCGCACACCCTGGATCCGCGCCGGGCGTGGCCCGACAAAGACGAGTACGATGCCGCTGCGCGGCGGTTGCGCGACATGTTCCGGGAGAACTTCGAGCAGAACAACTTCGCAAGCTTCGGCATCGACGCCGTAATGTAGCACCAACGCGCAACCCCCCTGGCCCGTGCGCGCGGGTCCAGAGGGAACCCGTTGCTGACCGTGGCGGGCGCCGCGTTTGCGGGCAGCGCAGCGCTTGCCGGTGGTGCGCCGGCTCGGGGCGGACGGGTTTGGCAGTACCCGGACCAAAAGCTGCGCGCTCGCAATGCGGCCGCGGCTGGTAGACTCCGGTCATGAGCTCGGAGCGCATTGCGGCGGAAAAATTTTCGTTTCGTACTCTGATTCGCGTATTCCTGCCCTTCGCGTTCGGCTATTTCTTGTCCTACCTGTACCGGGTCGTTAACGCAGTTATCGCTCCCGATCTCATTGCCGAGGTAGGGCTCGATGCCGCGGATCTGGGCCTGCTGACGAGCGCCTATTTTCTGACCTTCGCCATCTTTCAGTTGCCGTTGGGCATCCTGCTTGACCGCTTCGGCCCGCGTAAGACCGAGGCCGCACTGCTGGTGTTTGCAGCGCTGGGTGCATTCGTTTTTGCCACAGCCACGACGCCGGCCGCGCTTACCCTTGGCCGCGCCCTCATCGGGCTGGGGGTGTCCGCGTGCCTGATGGCGGCGTTCAAGGCATTTGTCTTGTGGTTTCCGGCCTCGCGCTTGCCGCTGGTCAATGGGCTACAAATGGCGGCCGGTGGCCTTGGCGCCCTCACCGGTACGGCGCCGGTGGAAGCAGCCCTGCATGTGACCGACTGGCGGGGGGTATTTGTCGCCTTGGCGATAGTGACGCTGGCGGCAGCCGCGATTATCTTCGCCACTGTCCCGGAAAAGAAGAGCTCTCACGCGGGCGTTCCTTTCGGCGAGCAGCTTCGTGGTGTCACTCAGGTACTCAGCAGCCGTGTGTTCTGGCGCATCGCTCCCTGGACTGTGATGGTGCAGGCGACTTTCCTCGCGATTCAGGGGTTGTGGGTGGGGCCGTGGCTGCGCGACGTCGCGGGGTTGGATCGGGATACGATTGGCCACTACCTGGCGCTCATCGCCGTGTCCATGATTGCCGGGTTTATCGTGTTCGGTGCAGCGACCGAGCGCCTCGGCCGCCGCGGAATCAAGCCTACCACGGTAGCCGGTGTCGGCATGAGCATATTCATGCTGCTGCAGGTGCCCATAATTCTCGAGTGGACCGGCGCCGCGCTTCTGATGTGGGCGTTGTTCGGATTTTTCGGGACAACCGGTATCATCCCCTATGCTGCACTTCCGCAGAGCTTTCCGGCGCAATTGGCGGGGCGCGTGATCACCGGACTCAACCTGTTCGTGTTCATTGCGGCATTCGCCGCGCAATGGGCGATCGGCGTGCTTATTAATCTGTGGCCTACCACAGCGCTCGGCGAATACTCGGCGCGCGGGTATCAGGCAGCGTTTATTATGATGCTTGGGATGGAGGCGGCGGGGTTGATCTGGTACTTGTTATCGGCGCCGCGTTCGCGTGCGGCTCCCGCTTGAGGCGGGGGGCGTCCGCGGCCGGTCCATCGTGCGGGCACGTAGTTGATCTGAAGGGTCATGGGCGACAACTCAAACACGACACACTGCAAGAGCGCTGAGCAGGCGGGCGCAACCGGCGGTGCCGCGCCCGTGGCGACGGCGCAAATGTTGAACCGGGCGATCGCGATGCACCAGCACGGCCAACTGGGGGAGGCGAAGGGAATCTACGAGCAGGTGCTGGCGCGTCAACCGGGGCACCCCGACGCGTTGCAATTCCTGGGAATATTGCTGCACCAGGAGGGGCAGCCGGGTGGTGCGGAGTTGATTCGACAGGCCATCGCCAGCAAGCCTGATATTGCTTCCTACCATAACAATCTCGCTAAGGTTCTCGAGGAGGCGGGCGATCTGGTTGCGGCGGCGCGCTCGTATCGCGAGGCCTTGCGCCTCGAGCCGAAAGATGCGGATGGCCAATACAATATGGGCGTCATTCTGCAAAAACTCGGGCGACCAGCGGAAGCGGAGGTTTGTTTTCGCAATGCGGCGCGGCTCAAGCCGGGCGAATTCGATTACCATTACAATCTCGCCATTGTACTCAGAGATTGCGGACGGTTGGAGGAGGCCGTACGCGAGTACGCTGAGGCTGCTCGCCTGCGCCCCGAATTCGTGGAGGCGCATGAGGTCCTGGGGCGCGTGCACATGATGCTGGGTAACGTCGAAGCGGCCATCAGCGCTTATCATCGTGCACTCGAGCTCAAGCCCGATGCGAACGAGATCCGCCGCTTGCTTGCCTCCGCGCTGCGCCAGCTTGCGCCTGCGGGTTATCAGCCAGAGCTAGAAGAGGATCTTAAGGCGTGCATGGACGTGGCTGCGGTGGATCCGCAGTTCCTCGCTCGACTGATCGCCCGTCAGCTCATCCACAAATACCGAATCAACGACCGCTTGGACACCGACCCCGCGGCGGCGCTGGCGCAGCTTGGTGCCGATCCGCTGCTGCACACGCTGCTCAGGCGCTGCGTGAATGTCGATGCCGGGCTCGAGCGCGCGCTCACGGCACTTCGGCGCGATCATTTGCTGGCCTACCGCGAGACCGAGGCGATTCCGCCTGCAGAGATCGCGCAGATCGTGGCCTTGGGCCTGCAGGGCTTGAACAACGAGTACGTACTCAACGAAAGCACGGACGAGACGGCGACGATCGAGACCCTTACTACGTGCTGTGGCGCGCTCATCGAGCAGGATAGCAAGCCCTCGCCCGCGCTGGAGGCGTTATTGCTGCTGCTGGCGATGTATCGACCGCTTTATGCGCTCGCTTGTGCCCCCGCGCTGGGGGCGGTCGCGCCTGCGGCCTGGTCCGAGCCTGTTGGCGCGCTTGTGGCGCGCACCTTGAAAGAGCCCCGGGAGGAGGAGGCGATCGCGCCCACCCTCGCCGCCCTGGGCGCGGTCGAGGACGCGACCTCCCGGGCGGTGCGGGCGCAATACGAGGAGCACCCCTATCCGCGCTGGGTGTCGCTGCCGCACATGGAGCAGATCGATCTTGCAGAGCGTCTGCAGCGGGCGTTTCCGCACTTCAGGCCACCGGCGTTTCTCAACGGCCCCACGCGCATGCTCGTGGCCGGCTGCGGCACCGGTCGCGAACCGCTTTCCATTGCACTGGCATGCGCGGATATCGAGATCGTGGCGCTCGATCTCAGCCGGCGCAGCCTCGCCTATGCCGTGCGCCGGGCCCGTGAGCTCGGTGTGGAGAATGTGCGCTTCGTCCACGGTGATCTGCTCGCGCTAACGCGCCTGGGCGAGCGCTTCCATGTGATCCAGTGCGCCGGGGTGTTGCATCACATGGCCGAGCCGCTGCGCGGCTGGCGCGTGCTTACCGAGCAATTGGTGCCCGGAGGGCTTATGAAGATCGGGCTCTACAGTGAGCGGGCGCGTCAAGCGGTCGTCGCTGCCCAGGAGCGAATCCGCCAGCAGGGCCTCACGCCGGTGACGCGCGACATCAAGGCATTCCGAACGCGTATCCTGCACGGACAGGAGCCTACCCTGACCGAGCTTGCCGAGAGCGAAGATCTCTACACCTTGAGCGAGTGCCGCGACTTGCTCTTCCATGCCCACGAATGCCGCTTCACCCTGCCCCAGGTCCGCCAGGCGCTCGATACCCTCGGGCTCTCGTTCATCGGCTTTGAGCTCCCGCTCCCACAGATCGCGCCGCGCTATCGCGCCATGTATCCCGAAGACGCGCCCATGACCGACCTGACATCCTGGGAGCACTTCGAGAACGACAACCCCCACGCATTTGAGGGGATGTACGTGTTTTGGTGTCAGAAAGCCTAACTGCGAGTAGCAAGTTGCAAGGAACCAGGGAGACCAGGATCGTTCTAGCATGTTATCTTGAGCTTGTGAGTTTGTAGTTGTTTTTACTTGCTACTTGCCGCTTGTAACTCGATGTTAACTTTATAACTCACGGTTCACGAGACTTATGCCCTTAGATCCGCGTTTTTATCGGGCCGTGGAGCCGCTGTACTTCTCCGGTATGGGCACCGAACATGTGGCGCCTTTGCTCTATACGCTGGCGCGAATGACACGCCCACGCAGCGTGTTGGAAGTGGGGCTCGGCTACACCACGCCTTTCTTGGCGCAGGCGCTGCAGGACAACGTTGCCGAGTTCGAGAGCGACCGGCGTATTCTCGCGGCTCCGGGAGCAGACGAGGAGCGGCAGCTGTTGCTGGTGCCGGATCATTATGCCGAAGAGTACAATCCCAAGCTCTACGCGATCGACGACTTCTCCGATGAAGGCTCGAGCGGACCCGAAGCGATCAAAGTGATCGAGTCCTTGGGGCTGGAGTCACGGGTCGAGGTGGAACAGGGTGACTTTCACGGCCGCAGCCGGCAGTTGAATAGATCGGCTTACCCGCTGGATCTGGTCTGGTTCGATTGCGGCGGATTGCCCGAGTACGTGGACTTTATCCAGGAGTACTGGCAGCTAATCAACCCGGAGCATGGGCTGTTGCTGTTGCATTTCACTTACTGGAACCTGGCCTACGAGCGTGACGGTGTCGCAGGAAAGCAGCTCATGTGCGGTCCGATCGCAAACGAGCTGAAACGCCAGCAGGCAGCTGCTGGGCTGAGTGCGGAGTTCGAGGTGCTGAGTCTGGTCGAGCCACACAAACAACGTCAGGGCAGCGTCACCATGATTCGTAAGCTCGGACCGGCATCGCGCTGCCGCGACCAGGATTTCGAGCAAGAGGTATGCGAGATCTTCGGTACCAAATATAAGCCGATGATTAAGCTCTAGAACCAGTAACAAGTTGCGAGTAGCAAGTAGCAAGTAAGTTCATAAATGGGGCAAGCAATCTGTGAACATCTGCAATTGATCCTTGCCAGTCGTCACATCACACTTGCTACTCGGTTCTAAACTTCTGGTATTGCATCGAAAGAAAAACAGATACGCTCCTCCGTGCTCTCGAACGGGATGGTACGATGGTAGAAGTACGAGGGGAACAGCACGAGCAGTCCTTCTTCCGGCTGAATCGCCCTGACCTCGGAGCTCGCCTGATTGTGGAACTCGGCAGGCGGTTGCCCAAACTCGATCCAGCCCGGCTGTTTGCGATCCGATGTCTTTACAACGCCCGGCAGCTTCACGTAGTACACGCCGCTTACCCACCCATCCGGGTGGTTGTGCGGCATTTGATGCCCCCGCGTCCCTAGTATCACCCCCCAGGTGCTAAGCCGCCAGCGCTCCGGCTTCCAGGCGAGATACGAGTGCTCGGGGTCCGCGGGCAGCGCGCGCAAGTACTCCGCGATAGCATCGTTTATTGTCGTGGCAAACCCCGCGAATGCTCCCGCCGGTTCACCTAGAAGCTCTTCGGTGTGCCCCCCGAAGCGTGTCGCGCCGGCGGTGGGCTCGGTAATCATGGTCGGGTGTGTGCGAATGTGTTTTGCCAACGCGGTGTTGAACTCCGCGAGGCTGGGAAAACCTACCGGTGGATCGATACGATGGCGCTGGATGAATCGATCGAAGTCGATTAGATAACGTACCGCGTTACGTTGCCCGACCTCAGCAAGTGCAATTGACTTGAATGCGAGCGCGAACAAATTAAGAGGATCGATCCCCAGACAAGCATCGCAAGCCTCCAGTGCCTTACCGGCATTGTGCAGCTGCAACAGGTAGCCGGCCAACACGACGTATGCGTGCGGGTATTGCGGGTTGAGCTCGATCGCGCGCTTCATTTCGTTAACGGCCCCCGTCAGCTTTCCCTGGTCCTTAAGCGCCGTCGCAAGGTTGTAGTGCGCATCGGCATAATCCGGTTTTAGCTCGATAGCCTGCCGGTACGCCGCGACGGCTTCCTCGGCTTTCCCTAGCTCCTGCAGGGCAGTGCCGAGATTCGAGTGGGCCGTAGCGAGGCTCGGGTCGAGCTCGATGGCGCGCTGGTAGGCGACGACGGACTGCTCGGGCCGCTCGAGCGCACGCAAGACATTGCCGAGGCTGTTGTGGAAATTTGCATTTTGTGGGTTGCTGTTGGTTGCCCGCTGTATAAAGTCCAGGGCTGTTTCGTGCTGTCGCACCTGATGTGCCAGCATGCCTAACAAATGAAGCGCATCAGGCTGATCGGACTCGGCCTGTAAGATCTGCCGGTAGATTCTCTCCGCTTCGGGTAGCTGCCCGGCCTCGTGATGCTGTACGGCTAATGTCAATGCGTGGTCGATGTCCAAGTACCTTACCCCGCTGTGCTAAGGATCAATCCCCGAATGTTTATAGCAAAGGTGAAGCGGTGATCGGGAACGCACTAGTTCGTCCTTTTGGTCAGCCAGTACTTATTTCTTTATCAGCTTGGCAGCGATCGTGTAGCGGATGAAGTCACAGGTGCGAGAGGGTGTCCTTGCGGAATGCGGAATGCGGGCATCGAAGAATGTGATCCGCCCCGGGGTCGGATAGACCGATTTAATAATGTCGTCTCGCGCTTCGTTATAAAATACTGTTTCGCCGGACCAATCGGCGTGCCACATCGGGTTGACGTAATACAGCATCGTGTAATGTCGTTCTGCATCATAATCAGTATGAACTGTTGGGCAATCGCCGAAGTTATAGGCGTTGACGTACATGCGGGTGATGTCGAATTGCCCTTTCGTGATGTGTTCGTCCACGATTTCCATTAACGCGTTGATAGGTTTCACAGACCCGAGGATCTCCTCCGTAATATTCGCGATCC
>VRUB01000143.1 GCA_019456345.1 Nitrospira sp.
GTACCGTTCAGCGAGCTAATCCGCAGGGTAGGGCTTGCCCAGGCAGTAATAATCTATACCGAAGGCCGGATGGCGCTCAACCACGTCGCTGAGATCATTGACGCGGAGCAGATCAGTTGCCAGTTTGCTCGCGTCGGACGCTTCGTCGCCGCCCGCACCAGACGAGATTACGCCGCCCTTAGAAGGGAGGCCGATCTAATGCACGAGCATCTCGGAATCGAGTCTGAGCTCGTACCGCGAGCGGAGCAACACCGTCACATCGGCACTGATTTCTATCAAGGCGGGTTGATACGCCATGAAGTTGCGGGTTTGCAGCCGGCGCTGTTTCACCGCGGACTGCTGGATACCGTGTTGCGTGCTGGCGTGCTCGTAGCGGAGCACATGCCTGTGACAGGGATTCGATCTGAGGAGGACGGTTTTGTAGTCAGCACCAACCACAGCACTGTGCGAGCGCGTGATGTGATTGTAGCGACGAATGGATACACGGGGGTGGTAACGCCATCACTACGACGGCGCATCATTCCGATACGCAGCCAGATCATTGCGACCGAGCCCCTTTCCCGCGGCACCATCGATCGGCTGATTCCACATCGACGCATGGTGGTCGATACGTCGCGCTTGCATCATTACTACCGTCCGTCCCCCGACGGGTCACGTCTGTTGTTTGGGGGACGCGCCGGCGCGCATGAGACCGACCCGAGGCGCAGCGGCGTGCATCTGTACCGCAGCATGACGCGGATTTTTCCCGAACTAAACGGCGTTCGCATTACGCACGCCTGGTCGGGCCTGACCGGGTACACGTTCGATCAGCTGCCGCATCTCGGGACTTACCAGGGTATCCACTATGTCCTCGGTTTCTGCGGCAGCGGCGTACCGTTCGCGCCCTACCTGGGCCATAAGATTGCATTACGCGTGCTCGGACACGACGCGGCGCGGACGGCCTTCGAGGACCAGGGGTTTTCAACCCGGCCGCTGTACTATGGCAATCCATGGTTTTTGCCGCCGCTACTCAGGTACTATCAGCTGCTGGATCGGATCGGGGTTTGAATGCCTGATACCGGCCGGCGCGTAGGGTGATCTCATTGAAAGACTGTTCCGAGGAATTCGTCAAGTTCGCCAATCGGCTGGCCGATACGGCGGGCGAGATCCATCGTCGCCACTTCGGTAAGACATTGGAGGTCGAGATCAAGCCCGACGGCAGCCCCGTTACACCGGTCGACCGGGAGACCGAACGCGTCTTGCGGAAGCTCATCGAGCAGACCTATCCGGATCACGGTATTACCGGCGAGGAATACCCGCCGGTGCAGGAAGACGCCGAGTTCGTCTGGGTGCTGGATCCGCTGGACGGGACCAAGTCGTTCCTCGCCGGGATCCCCACGTTCGGAGTCTTGATCGCGTTGGTGCATGAGGGGCGGTTTGTACTGGGCGCGGTCGATCAACCCATTCTGCGCGACCGCTGGATCGGTGCTGACGGCCACGGCACCACCCGCAACGGCACGCCTGCGCGTACGCGCAGTTGCGTGTCGCTGGCCGAGGCAGTGCTGTGCGTGGCCGGTCCCGACACGCGAACGGAGCCCTACGACGACCAGATCGCAAAGGTTCGGCGTGCAGCGAGATGGGTGCGTTACGGCGCCGGGTGCTACGGGTACGGCTTGCTCGCTTCGGGCTTTGTCGACCTGTTGGTCGACGCCAGCCTCCACAATCACGACTTCGGCCCGCTCGAGCCGATCGTGCGCAATGCGGGCGGTGTTGCCACGGATTGGGACGGCCGCGCGCTATCGATGGACTCCAGCGGCGACATCATTGCCGCCGGTGACGCGAGATTGATCGAACAGGTGCGAGCGCACCTCGAACGCTGAAGCTTCTCTCAGGCGTGGATCTGTTTCGCGGACTCGCCTGCGCCGCTCTGGCACAGCGCGCGCACATTGTTCAGAAAAGCAGCGACGTCGTCCTCGGTCGTGTCCCAGGAGCACATCAAGCGCACGCCACCTGAACCGATGAAGTTATAAAAGCGCCAGCCGCGGTCGCGTAATCCGCTGGCCACGGCACCCGGTAGGCGTACAAAGACGGCATTGGCCTGCGTCGGCATCAGCAGCTCGACCCCATCGATGTCGCGCAGACCCGACTCGAGCATGCGCGCACACCGATTCGCATGGCCCGCGCGCTTGAGCCAGGCGCCGCTTTCGAGCATGCCTACCCACGGTGCGGCGAGAAATCGCATCTTGGAGGCGAGCTGACCCGCCTGCTTGCAGCGATACTCGAACTCCTTGGCCAGCTCATGATTGAAGAAAATCACCGCGTCCCCCACCGGCATGCCGTTCTTCGTTCCGCCGAAGCAAAGGACGTCGATACCGGCCTTCCAGGTAATCTCCTTGGGGGCCACACCGAGCGCCGCCGCTGCGTTTGCAAAACGCGCACCGTCCATGTGCAGGCGCAGCTTGAGCTGTCGCGCCGTTTCCTGGATCGCATCAAGCTCTTCAACGCCGTATACGGTGCCCATCTCGGTCGCTTGCGTGACGCTGAGGACACGCGGCTTGGGGTAGTGAATATCGGTGCGACGCTCGACGGTGTGGCGCACGGCATCGAGGCTGATTTTGCCGTTCTCGCCCTCCACCAGCAAAACCTTGGTGCCATTGGAGAAGAACTCCGGTCCGCCGCACTCATCCGTCTCCACATGCGACAACGAGTGGCAGATGATGCTGTGATACGATTGACACATGGCGGCCAGGCTCATGGAGTTGGCGGCGGTGCCGTTGAAGGCGAAGAATACGTCACAGTCGATCTCGAACAGCTCGCGCAGCAGGTCACAGGCGCGCGCGGTCCAGGGGTCCTCGCCATACGCGGGCGCATGGCCGCTGTTGGCATCCTGCAACGCGGCCCACGCCTCGGGACAGATGCCGGCATAATTGTCGCTGGCAAACTGACGGCGTTGGAGTGGTGCGGGAATCTTATGGTCTGACAAGTGTGTCACCTGGCTTTAGCGTATAGATAGCTTAACATGTCGCCGGCTCTGCGGTCCGTGTGGCGGTTGATGCGATATGGATAAGCCGGGCGTAAAACACTGTAAAGCCACTGGCGCCGCCAAGCATCGGTAAGAGTGTGTGTACCTTATAGGGCGTGTCCGCGGAGCCGCCAGGCGCGGAAAACATCCATTAGCTTCGGAGCACCGATATGAAGGATTCTAAGCGTTCCACCGCCGCTGGGCGCAACGAGCAAGCTGATGCGCTGTCGCGCTATCGCTCCGAGGGCGAGCTCAACATCTCGCCGCTCCGGCAGGCGTGGCACGATGAGCAGCTTGACCAGGAGACGCGCGACTGGCTTGCCGAGGACGCCAAGTACTTTCTCCACCAGTCGCTTTCGACGCCGTGTCTGGACGTGCTGGCCGGATCCAAGGGATCTTATTTGGAAGACCTGCAGGGAAAACGGTTTCTGGATTTTCACGGTAACAACGTACACCAGGTGGGCTTTGGCCACCCGCGCGTGGTGCAGGCCATTCGCGAGCAGATGGAGACCTTGCCCTTCTGTCCGCGGCGCTACACCAACATCCCGGCCATCAAGCTGGCACAGAAGCTGACAGCGCTCGCGCCGGGCGATCTGAATAAAGTGCTATTCGCCCCGGGTGGTACCGCGGCCATCGGCATGGCGCTCAAGCTCGCGCGCCTGGCCACGGGCCGCTTCAAGACCGTATCCATGTGGGACTCATTTCACGGTGCCTCGCTGGACGCCATCTCCGTCGGCGGGGAGGCGATCTTCCGCTACGGCATCGGTCCGTTGTTGCCGGGGACGGAACACGTACCGCCGCCCGATGCGCAGCACTGCCCCTGGGGCTGTGGCGGGGAGTGTAGTCTCAAGTGCGCCGAGTATGTGGGTTATGTGCTCGAGAAAGAGGGCGATGTCGGCGCCGTGATCGCCGAGACCGTGCGCAGCACGCCGTTCATTCCACCGAAGGATTACTGGAAGATTATCCGCAAGGCCTGCGATCGCCACGGCGCGCTGTTAATTCTCGACGAGATTCCGCACTGCCTGGGGCGCAGCGGCAAGATGTTCACCTGCGAGCACTACGACATCGTTCCGGACATGCTGGTCATCGGCAAGGGACTGGGCGGCGGAATCTTTCCGCTGGCGGCGCTGATCGCGCGCGTCGATCTGGATATCGCGCCGCAGCAGGCGCTTGGCCATTACACGCATGAGAAGAATCCTGTGGCCTGTGCCGCGGCATTGGCCGCGATCGAGGTCATCGAAGACGAGCACCTGCTCCAGAATGCGCAAAAGGTCGGTAACCATGCGCTCGCGCGCATGCAGGCGATGAAGCAAAGACATGCCACGATTGGCGACATCCGTGGCCTCGGCCTGCTGCTGGGGATGGAGCTCGTGAACAATGGGGAGCGCGCGAGCGAGCTGGCCGAGGAGGTCCTCTATCACGCGCTCGCGAAGGGCCTGAGTTTCAAGATTTCTATGGGCAGCATTCTTACGCTCACGCCGCCCCTGACGCTGACCATCGAGGAGATGGATCAGGCACTGGATATTATTGATGAATCGCTGTCAGAACTAGAGGCGTAGGGTCGTTGTTTAAGGCAAAGGGCAGGCTCACTGCCCGGTTAGAAAGTGTCAAGTAGCAAGTAATAAGTGGCAAGGAATAAAGCATTAGCAGTTATGACTTCCTACTTTGAACTTACTACTTGCCACTTCACACTTGTTACTCGTACCTAGCCCGCATTTTTCACCAGCTATCTACTGCGGCCGCGTATCTGTCCGCGTCTACGGCGTTGCGCTCGGACAATGTGCTCAACGTAGTGTAAGCTACGCCTCCGCGCATTTTCTCTCGCGCGCCTTGTATCTACGACCGTCTCCGCGCCCTCGCGACGATACCCGGTGAGAAATGCGGGCTAGCACTGCCATCCCATCCGACCTCCCGGGCGAAGCGCTCCACCAGAAAGTCGATAAAGGCCCGCACCTTTGGCGGCAGATGGCGTTGATGCGGGTACAAGGCGTAGAGGGGCGTATCTTTAGGGGCAACCTGAAACTTGGGCAGTACTTCCCGCAATTGGCCTTGTCTTATATACATGCCAACCAGCCACGCGGGCATCAGAATCAGCCCGGCACCGGCGACTGCTGCAGCCACCAGGGCCTCACCATCGTCGGCAAAGAGACTGCCCGAAACCCGAATGTTCGATGTACCTTTGCGTGCCTTGAAACTCCACACGTTGCTGCCCGGGTGTGCTCTAAAGGTCAGACAGTTGTGGTTGACCAAGTCGGCGGGCACCTGCAGCGTCCCGGCCTTTCT
>VRUB01000144.1 GCA_019456345.1 Nitrospira sp.
TGGCGGTTTCCGCGTACGCCTCGTTCATCAAGTTCTGGCCCTACAACCTCAGCTTCACGCTCGACAACTACGATTTCGATCTCATGGACGGTGGCGGTTGGCGCGCCTATGGAAACAGCATTCTGTTGGGCGTGCTTACGGCATTTTTCGGGAGCTTGATCATCTTCGGGGGCGCGTACCTGGTGGAGAAGTCGCGGCACTACGGGAAGTACCGCGCGGCGCTGCAGTTCCTCGCAATTCTGCCGCTCGCGGTGCCGGGCATGGTGCTGGGGCTCGCCTACATATTCTTTTTCAACGATCCCGCCAATCCCTTGAACTTCCTCTACCAGACGATGGGGATCCTCGTTATCTGCACCATCGCGCACTACTACACCGTACCGCACCTGACGGCGCTTACGGCCTTGAAGCAGCTCGACGCCGAGTTTGAAGACGTTTCGGCCTCGCTCAAGGTGCCGTTCTACAAGACCTTCTCGCGGGTCACCTTTCCCGTCTGCCTGCCGGCGATTCTCGACATCGGCATTTATCTCTTCATCAACGCGATGACGACCGTCTCCGCCGTCGTTTTCCTGTGGGGACCCGATACGAAGCTCGCTTCGGTCGCGGTGCTCAATATGGACGACCAGGGCGATATTGCGCCGGCGGCGGCGATGGCGATGATGATCGTCTATACCTCGGCCGCTGTGCGTATCCTTTACGTCCTGTTGACACGCGGGCTGCAACGCCGCACGCAAGCCTGGCGCCGGCGCGAGGTGATCGCCGAGACTGTCGTCGGGCAGCCTGTTCCTACGTGATCGGCCGGCAAGGTCGCAACCGCCGGCGAGCAAGAGATGGGTAGCTGTCTCCGCGAATTTATTGATTTTGCAAACCGGTTGGCTGACACCGCCGGCGATATTCAACGTCGACACTTTCGCAACCACGTGCCGGTCGAGATCAAACCCGATGGCTCGCCGGTCACGCAGGCCGACAAAGACAGTGAGCGTGCCCTTAGGGAGCTCATTGAAGCAGCGTACCCCGACCATGGCATCGCTGGCGAAGAATATCCAAACGTGCGTGAAGACGCGGGGTATACGTGGGTGCTCGATCCCATCGATGGCACCAAGTCGTTTCTGGCCGGCATTCCGATGTTCGGGATTCTTATCGCCTTAGCGCGTCACGGCCGTTTTGTTCTCGGTGTAGTTGACCAACCGATTTTGCGCGACCGCTGGGTCGGCGCCGACGGTTACGATACAACATTTAATGGTGCTGCGGTACGCACCCGCCAATGCGGGTCGTTGGCGGACGCCGTGCTGTGTATCTCTGGTCCCGAAGATCGCACCAAACCCTATGATGACCAGATCGCCAACCTTAGGCATGCCGTCAGGTGGGTGCGTTATGGTGCCGAGTGTTATGCGTATGGGCTATTAGCCTCGGGCTTCATAGATCTGATCGTAGATGTCGGCCTGGATGATCATGATTTTGCTCCGCTTGGCCCGGTTGTCGGTAATGCCGGCGGTATCGCCACCGACTGGCAGGGCAATCCACTGACCATGAATTCAGACGGACGCATCATCGTCGCCGGTGATGTGCGCCTGCTTAAAGATACGATCGCCTGTCTTAATCGTTCATGTGGAGTAAGCACGGTATGAAGAATACCCAGCGCCCCCCCGGCCATTTGAATCAAGATAATCTTGATCGCTTTCGTTCCGAGGGCGAACTCAACATCTCGCAGCGCCGAAAGACGTGGCAAGAAGAGCACCTCGATGATGCAACGCGTGAATGGCTGGCCAAGGACGCCAAGTATTTCCTGCACCAGTCGCTGTCGACGCCTTGCATCGATGTGCTGGCAAGTTGCAAGGGCTCATTTCTGGAAGATCTTCAGGGAAACCGTTTTCTCGATTTCCACGGCAACAATGTGCACCAGGTGGGCTTTGGTCACGAGCGTGTAATCGCCGCGATTCGCGAGCAAATGGACACTTTGTCCTTTTGTACGCGTCGCTACACAAACAAACCTGCGATTCAGCTTGCACAAAAATTGGTCGAGCTCGCGCCCGGTAATCTTAATAAGGTATTGTTGGCGCCGGGCGGTACCAATGCCATCGGCATGGCCTTGAAACTCGCGCGTATGGCGACGGGTAGATTCAAGACACTGTCGATGTGGGATGCGTTCCATGGTGCGTCGCTCGATGCAATTTCTATCGGCGGGGAGGCGATTTTCCGCAACGGCATCGGTCCGTTGCTTCCCGGCACCGAGCATGTGCCACCCCCGGATCCGCAACACTGCCCCTGGGACTGCGGGACTGCGTGCAGTTTAAAGTGTGCCGAGTACGTCGAGTATGTGCTCGAGAAGGAAGGGGACGTTGGCGCGGTGGTGGCGGAAACGGTGCGCAGCACGCCCTTCATACCACCCAAGGACTACTGGAAGATCATCCGTGAAGCCTGCGATCGACATGGCACGTTATTGATCCTCGATGAAATCCCGCATTGTCTTGGCCGCACCGGCAAGATGTTCACCTGCGAACACTATGATGTCGTTCCCGACATGCTGGTGATCGGCAAGGGACTGGGCGGTGGCATTTTTCCCTTGGCCGCATTGATTGCGCGTGAGGATCTGGATATTGCACCGGAGCGGGCGCTCGGCCATTACACACATGAGAAGAACCCCGTTGCCTGTGCCGCTGCCTCGGCCGCCATCGAGGTGATAGAAGCAGAAGGTCTGTTGGACAATGCTCGTGAGTTGGGTGACTACGCACTAAAAAAGATGCAGGCAATGAAGGCGAAATGCGCCATGATCGGCGATGTACGCGGTCTCGGATTGCTTATGGGCATGGAACTCGTCAAGAGCCAAGATACCAAGGAGCGTGCAGTTGATTTGGCTGAGGATGTGATGTATCGATGCTTGGCCAAGGGTCTCAGCTTCAAGCTCTCGATGGGCAGCGTGTTGACACTGACACCACCGCTCACGGTGAGTCAGGCCGAGATCGACCAGGCATTCGATATTATCGACGAGTGTTTAGCTGAAGTAGGGAGTAGCGAGAACCCAGATACGAGTTAAAAAGATACAACACATAAGTAACCATGCGAGGGTGCAGGTCAGGGCAAGAGGCTTATTGGCCTCCAGTCTCCAGCCCTCGATCTCCGGTGCGAACACGTTACTTGTATCTTGTATCTGCTTTAATGGCTCCTCGCTACGTTCAACTGTCGTGGCCAGGTTCGATCATCTTCGCGGCACCGTGCGCTCCACCACGCCCTCGGGTGTGAGACGCGTGTTCGCGAGCACGCGCTCGTCGTGATTCATGCGCCAGCTCAGCATCTTCTGGGCGTACTCGAGCAGTATGGGCTGGCAAGCGGGATCCCCGGCGAGATTCCTGAACTCGCCCGGATCCTCCACCAGATCGAACAACAGCGGTGGCAGCGCCGTGAAGTGAACGTACTTGTAACGTTCGCCGCGGATAACGTTCATCGCGCACTGATCTGGTTTGAGTCCCCGGACGCTGTCGCCGTTGGCGTCGACGAAGCGGCGGAAATCGAACTCCCAGTGCGCCTCTGCCCGCCAGTCGGCGGGTGTCTCACCGCGGCAGAACGGCGCCAGCGCTTCGCCATCACACTGGCTCGGTATGGCGACTTGCAGGCAATCGAGAATGGTCGGCATGACGTCCACGCTTTCGGTGAACGCGTTCACCCGCCGGCCCCGGGCGTGCTGCGCTGCCGCCCTCGGATCGCGAACGATGAGCGGAATGTGAAAGGACTGATCGAAGTAGGCGTACTTGGCGAACTGCCAGTGATCGCCCAGTTGCTCGCCATGGTCGGTGGTGAATAGCACCAGGGTATTGTCATAGGCGCCTGTCTCGTCGAGAAACGCTAGCAGGCGGCCGATATGGAAATCCACCTCGCTCATCATCCCGTAATAGGTGGCGCGCGCCTGCAGCACGTCCCTGTCGTCCAACTTGAGATTGTTCTTCGAGTCGTGATCGTAGCGGATGCCCCAGCCTCGTTGATTGTGGATGAAGTGATCGAGATAGGGGTGTTGCCGCGATTCCTCCTCCGCGGTGGCTGCGCGCACCGGTCTGGGTACGTCAGCCGGATCGTACATGGCGTGGTACGGTTCCGGTGCGACGAACGGCGGGTGCGGGGCCAGGTAAGACAGATGCACGAACCACGGTTTGTCCACGCGCACCGAGAGATACTTGATGACCTCGTCGGTGAGAAAGGCGGCGTAGCTGTCCTCCACGGTATACTGCGCGGGCGCGAACGTGAGACCACGGCGGCCGGCTTCGGCGCCGACATCCTTGGGCTTGTACACCCCAAATAACCCCTCGGGCACCGTATACCCCTTGGCCTTCAGATCTGCCAGCCACGGCAGAGCCTGGTCGTCGGTGTGCATCACCGGCGTCATCCCCCGCAGCACGCCGCTGTAAGTTCGCAGCGCCGGGTCGTCGGGTGTGTGGTGCCGTGGGTCGGCGCTCACGTCGGTGTAGCCGAACAGAGCCGGGTCGTAGCCAGCCTTGCGGGCCTCCAGCGCGACGTTGGTGTGGCGCGCATCCAGGGGCGTACCGTTGTTCACCGAGCGGTGGTTCTGCAGATACATGCCCGTGTAAAGGCTCGCACGGCTGGGACCGCAAGGCGTCGCCTGGGCGAAGTGCCGCGCGAACAGCATTCCGTCGGCGGCGAGGCGATCCAGATTGGGGGTCTGCAGGCACGGATGACCCACCGATGAGAGGCAATCCCCGCGCCACTGGTCCGCCGTGATAAACAGGACGTTCATCGGTGCGCTCATGACTTGCCCTCGTTCAAACGATTCGGTTACCAGAGCGGCGCCAGGATTCTACGCCAGTTGGTCGCCGATTTCGACCCGCGATCTACCTGCGCTAAAGGCTCAACGGGTCGGCGAGAGGCACGGTGAATTACAACATCGACGGAGCGGTTCAATCAAGGCCGGAAAGACTCTAGGCGGGATCGGCGACCGACACTTGCGGTCCATCCGCGAGCTCCTGCCAGCGGTGGCAGGCGACATCATGCTCAAATCCCAACCCGCCGAGTTTCGGCTCTTCCTTGCGGCAGATGTCGATGGCGAAGCGACAGCGGGTCTGGAATTTGCAGCCCGGCGGCGGGTGGATCGGCGAGGGTATCTCACCTTCCAGCTTCACCACGTTTCCCTGGTCATCGGGATCGAGCGACGGGATCGCCGACAGCAATGCCTTGGTATAGGGGTGCCGCGGGCCA
>VRUB01000145.1 GCA_019456345.1 Nitrospira sp.
CTTGATGGATCCGTATCTGAACATCCATGCCGGGGCCCATGTCCTGAGGCACTATCTGGATCGCGCAGATGGCAACGTTAAGCTCGCCTTGCTAATGTACAACCGCGGCGAGGGTGCAGTGAGTCGGGATATCCTACAAGGCCGTGACCCAAGCAACGGCTTTGCACGCAAGGTTTTATTTGGCCATGAATATGGGACAAAGTCGCGGACAACAGTCAGTAGCGCGACGAACGGCTCATCGCGCTTGGCCTTAGCACCGTGAAAGTCGCCTGGGGCAGGCACATGCTTGCACCCCCGCGAGCTGTGTTAGTGTCCATGGCACCGTTGTGTGCGAGAACGGGTATCAGCGGCAGGCAATGGCAACGAGAGTAAGCTTTTACCGGCCACCGAGACGTTCGATTACTCGAGCACTGAAGGGTTATTGAGCACGGCCTACGGCCGAGGTTGTCGGTGGGGGGTTGTCCTCTAAACTCCTGATTTATCTCCCTGGGTCTTCTTGGTTCGTTTCCGGGACTGCCTGCAAAGCCGTGTACGCCGGTTCGATTCCGACCCCAGCCTCCATATTTTTCTTTCCTGCTGCAACCAATAGGGTAATCCATTACACTTACTCTGCTAATCTACGCTCGCCCGGGTGGCGGAATTGGTAGACGCAAGGGACTTAACTAAGTCACTGAGCACCTAGGTCGGAAACGCCTAGCGTGAATGGAGTCAAATTCGGGGAAGCCTCAGCACGTGATGGTGGTGGTAATCCCGAGCTAAGCCTTGGCGCGCCTTTTGTTCGATAAGTCGGAATCAGGCCGCAACAGAGAGCATAGAAATCGTAGCTTCATATCTTGCTAGCGCCAAGGAAAGTGTAGAGACTTGACGGCTCCTGCCTACTTCGTAGTGTTGTTCTGCGATACGGTAAAGGGAAAGTCCAGACCACAAATGCGTCTTTAAGAATTGGCGCAGCAGCGAAAGCTGTAGTTGGTAAGAAAATCCCTTGGCTTTGGCCGTGCCGGTTCGAGTCCGGCCCCGGGCACCATCATCTTGGCAGAACCACACGTTCAAAACGCAAGCTTAGGGACTGGATACCTTCATCCTGCACAGCGGCTTCCGAACCGAACTCCAGGACAACGAGCTTGACGCCGCCACCTTCGATGGATTGTTTAACTCCGAAAACAATCTCAATCACGAGACGTTCAGGGTCGAAGCGGGGTGGATCGCGCAGGCCTTTCAGCAAGTCGCCGCAAAGGTCCACGATCAGGCTTGCCAGGTCTCGCTGAAACAATGCCTCCGACCCTGACCGGTACAGGCGAGGCTCCGACGGTTGAAGGTTCACTGACACTTTTTGAATTCGACCGCTTTCCGCCGAGACATCCATTCCAACCGGGACGATACCCAACGCGATCTTTCCATCGACGCCCTTGACCGCCGCAACACTCATTTTGAGCTTGACCGCTTTCAACTCGAGTCGTAGCTCGGACAGCACCACGTCTTGCGCGGCGCTGAGCTCGCGCTTCACTGCTGCAACGAACGCCGGCACGGTTACGAATTGTGGCTCCGGATCGCTGCCGGCAACCAGATGTATGGGCAGTAATGCCAAGACAGCAAGAAGAATTGTCAGGACGACCGGCAAACGAAAAGGCAATAACATTTTGACCTTCGGATCCAATGACGCATATACGCTGGAATCGCTTGCACGCGATCAACGGCGGGTCGCGAAAATTGCCGGCGTAGGTAAACCTTGACGCCGTGTTTTGTGCCCGCTAAGCGGCCGATCGCAGACGCAGCCCCTACGCCGCCCTGGCGCCAGCCTCCTTGAGGAGGTCAGCGGCGCGCGTGAACCCGCCCTCGTCGGCGAAATTCAGTGCAGTGTGTCCCTCTTTGTCGACCACGGTGACGTCTGCACCACCGTCCAACAAAACCTTCACCATGTCCGAGTAACCCTTCGCCGCCGCCACCATCAACCCCGTTTGACCGTTTCTGTCCTGGGCATTCACATTGACGCCTGCTTTCAGCAGCTGTTGCGCCACAGACACATGTCCACGCGCGACCGCGTTGAGTAGTGCAATCGCCCCATGCACACGTCGGATGGGAGTCGTTGGCTCCAGACCCGTCGGTAGCTTGAACAGCCGGCTGGCGAGGGAGATCACCACCATCGCCACGAGCGCAAAAAGCATAATATCGCGGTTGAGGTTGAGCTCGGTGGCGATTTCCGCCGGCAAGTTGGCGCCCACAGTCAGGATGGCCACCACCAGGATCAGGGTGAACTTGAGGTAACGCACCAGGGAAATACCGACAAGTGCGATCAGCCCACCGAGCAAATAGCGGCGGTCGATACTCCATTTTGCTGTAAACTCCGCCGGGAGATTGGCCCCAATGCTCATGAATGTCACGGCCGCCACGAGCCCCCATTCCCGCAACCATTTTCTTGCCATTTACCCGCCTCAGGTGAACCTCCGGGGCCCGTCACGTTGCACGGCGTAACCCCGACCCACTTGCATCGGTGAAATACCTCGAAATCACCAACACTACCGCCGCGCGCGCTGGCCTGACGATCGCATAGCGATAACTCCGGAATCGGTCACAATCCGTCGCTCACCGGATTTTTGACTGCCTTCCCCCTAGTGTAACACTTAGACCGGGGCAGGAACTGGCCCATAGCAAAGGGCGCATTCCGGGCCTCCTGGGCACAGCGGCTTGATCGAAAGCGCGTGTCCGGGGAACATACCGAAGCCGTGCGCGACCAAAGGTATTATGTACAAGAAAATTAGCGACTACGGCGTCATCGGCAACCTGCACTCCGTCGCCCTGGTTGGCCTGGATGGCTCCATCGACTGGTTGTGTCTCCCGTACATCGACTCGCCGAGTGTCTTTGGTGCCTTGCTCGATGATGAGAAGGGCGGGCGCTTCCGCGTATCTCCACGCGGCGCGTTTGACTCTGTCGCCGAGTACCTCCCCGACACCAACGTGCTCAGGACGCGCTTCCGGACGCGCACGGGCATCATGCAGGTCACGGATTTCATGCCCGTCCTTTATACCGGCGAGGGCGAGTGGGAGGAAGAGCGCCAGGAACTATACCGCCTGGTCGAGGTCGTCCGGGGGACGGTCGAGGTTGCACTCGTGTTCGAGCCCCGCTTCGACTACGCCCGCGCCCGGACCACACTCGAAGAGCACGATGGCACCATCATCGTCAAAGGCAACGGGGAACGGCTCGTCCTTTGTTCGACACGCAAGCTCGAACCCCATGAGCATAGCTGTCGTGCGCAATGGACCTTGTCGGAGGGAGAGCGCGTCTGGTTGCACATTGGCCATGGTGTGGACGCACTGGCCGAGATCGATCCGGCCAAGGCCCAAGGCGCCCTGCGTGCGACCGAGGGCTACTGGCGCACCTGGTTGAAGAAGAGCGAGACCGGTCGCAGCCAAAGCCTGGGCCACTATCAGGCCATGGTCGACCGATCCGCGCTGGTGTTGAAGCTGCTTTATTACGAACCGACAGGCGCCATTGCCGCGGCGGCCACGACCTCGCTTCCCGAGGAGATCGGCGGTGTAAGGAACTGGGACTACCGCTTCACGTGGGTGCGGGACACATCGCTCACCTTACAGGCGCTGTTTAACCTCGGACATCTTTCCGAGACCCAGGGTTATCTGCGCTGGACCGAAAGGTTGATCGCGGAGCACGGCGCCGGAACGATGCAAATCATGTACGGGTTGCGCGGGGAACGCGAGCTCCCGGAAGAGACACTGTCACACCTGGACGGGTACAAGGGGTCAAAGCCCGTGCGCATCGGAAATGGTGCGGCCACGCAGAAACAGCTTGATATCTATGGCGAGATCATGGACGCCGCGCTCAAGCTTTCTGACTACGTCGGCAAGATCGATACCGGGCTGTGGCCGTTCTTGCGCGACATCTGCAATTACGTCGTCGAGCATTGGCGCGATCGGGACTCCGGCATCTGGGAGGTCCGGGACGAACCTTACCATTTCGTGTACTCCAAGATAATGTGCTGGGTGGCGCTCGACCGCGGTCTCACCATTGCACACCGCTACGGTTTCCCTTGCGATAACGAGTTATGGCAGCAAACCCGCGAACTCATCAAGGCGGAGGTACTGCAACAAGGATGGAGTGATGAGAAACAGTCCTTCGTTCAGCACTACGAGACCGATGCCCTGGATGCCAGCAACCTGTTGATACCCATCATGGGGTTTCTGCCCTTCGATGATCCCCGTGTCGTCTCGACGATTGAGGCGATTCACCGCGAGCTCGGCCACGGTGGATTTCTGTATCGTTATCGAACGGCGGACGGGTTGCCAGGCGAGGAAGGCACTTTCCTGCTCTGCACGTTCTGGCTGATCGAATGTCTCATCGGTCTCAATAGGCTCGACGAAGCCGAAGTACTGCTCCGGCGTATGGAAGGAATTTCCAATCACGTGGGGCTTTTCGCCGAGGAGTACGATGTCAAATGGGATGAGGCGCTAGGGAATTTTCCGCAGGCCTTCACCCACATCGGCTTCATTAATAGTGTGATCAATCTGTGTCAGGCAAGAGGTCGCACGATGGAGGCCGCCGCAGAAACTGAAGCGGATCTACCGACGTGGCAGATTCTGCTGGCCAACAGGATTGTACTGAACGATGGAGCACCACTGACGCAGATCGCAGCGAAGGAAATCGCACCTGAGCTGAAGAAATCGATGAATATTCTTCGCGGCGCATTTTTCGACACCAGGCACGGCCGTGTGGCCTACGAGGAGATGCGCAAGTCCAGAGCTTACGAAGACTACTTAAAGCTGAGCTACACCTTGAAGCTCATGGACCCGGCTATCCTCACCACACGCGAGGAGCGGCTTGCGTTCTGGATCAACCTTTACAATGTGATTGTGATTCATGCCGTCATCGCGCTCGGTATCAGAGACTCAGTCAAGGAGGTACGCAACTTCTTCCGCCGCGTGCAATACCAGGTGGGCGAGCTGTTCTTCACGCCGGATGACATTGAGCATGGGATCCTGCGCGGCAATCGTCGCCCACCCAATGCCTTGTTCCGCGTATTCGGCAACGGCGACGAACGCAATCAGCTCCTGATAGAGCCCATTGATCCGCGTATCCACTTCACGCTCGTGTGCGCATCGGCCTCGTGCCCGCCTATAGAAGTCTACAC
>VRUB01000146.1 GCA_019456345.1 Nitrospira sp.
TCACCATCTGCGAGTCACGAGTGAAAAAGCAACAGCGCGAGCCGTAGAGCTGCTCGGAATGGTCGGCATTTCGGATGCCGAGCGGCGACTCAAACAGTACCCCCACCATTTCAGCGGTGGCATGCGCCAGCGCGTGATGATCGCCTTGGCACTGAGCTGCGAGCCGAAGCTCATCATCGCCGATGAGCCCACGACGGCGCTCGATGTGACGATTCAGGCGCAGATCCTGGAGCTCATGAAGGATCTGACGAAGCGCCTCGGGGTCGCGCTGATTGTTATCACCCACAACTTGGGTGTCGTGGCCCGCTACGCCGACCGGGTGAACGTCATGTACGCGGGCAAGATCGTCGAGGAAGGAAGCGCGGCGCAGATCTATCACCATTCGCGCCATCCCTACACCATCGGTCTGCTCAGCTCGGTGCCGCGCATGGATCGGCATAGAGGACAGCGGCTAGTGCCTATCGAGGGGCAGCCGCCCGACCTCACCCGGCTCGACAACGGCTGCGCCTACCGGCCGCGCTGCCGTTGGGCCATAGACCGGTGTGCCGATGAGATACCGCCGCTGGAACATGTCGGCGATGGGCAGAAAGCCGCGTGTTTTCGCAGCCATGAGCTGGACGCTGACAAGAGCGCAGTCTCGTGAACGCGCAGACCGCAACAGTCCAAGCAGCACCTGCTCTGAGATCGGTCGACAAGGGCGAGGTGTTGCTGGAGGTCCGCAACCTCAAGAAATACTTCCCGGTCACCGAGGGCGTCGTCTTTCACAAGACCATCGGTAACGTAAAAGCGGTGGACGGCGTAAGCTTCACCATCCGCAAAGGTCAAACCCTGGGTCTGGTTGGTGAGTCCGGCTGCGGCAAGACGACCACCGGGCGCTGTATCCTGCAGCTCGAGCGACCCACCTCCGGCGAGATCGTCTTTGAAGGCGCCAATCTGGAGAAACTCGATCAAAAGGCCTTGATCCCGGTACGCCGGAAGATCCAGGTCATATTCCAGGATCCTTACAGCTCGTTGAATCCACGCATGACAATAGGCGACATCCTCGGTGAGCCCATGCGTGTCCACGCCGTCTACCCTGACGCCAGACAACGCCGTCAGCGCATCGTGGAGCTGCTTTCGATCTGCGGCCTGCCGGCGAAATTTACCGACCGCTATCCGCACGAAATGAGTGGTGGTCAGCGGCAACGCGTCGGCATTGCGCGGGCGCTGAGCCTGAACCCCGACTTCATCATCTGTGACGAGGCCGTATCCGCTCTCGACGTGTCGATCCAGGCGCAGGTGATCAACTTGCTCGAAGACCTGCGCCGGGAATTTAACCTCACCTATCTATTCATTGCCCATGACCTCAGCGTCGTCCATCACCTCTGCGACCGTGTGGCGGTGATGTACCTCGGCAAGGTTGTGGAGCTCGCTGATTCCGACGAGCTGTTCGACAACCCGATGCACCCGTACACGCGGGCGCTGTTATTGGCGGTGCCGGTACCGGACCCCACTGTCGAGGCCGAGCGCAAGCACCAGGTCCTCATGGGCGAGGTGCCAAGCCCGATCAATCCACCAAGCGGGTGCGTGTTTCATCCTCGATGCTCGCTGGCGGTGGAAAGCTGCCATCGTGACACACCTGTGCTGCGCGAGCTTAGACCGGGTCACTGGGTCGCCTGTACCGAGGTATGAGCGCCTGTGGGGTGCGCCTCGGGAGGACCAAAAACACCTACAGGCGGGTGTTGCAAAACAGCGGGTATGCGCGGAATATATGTCCCCCGTCGTTCGTTTCAAAGACCCTCAAGTCTTTGAAAGAAAAGGGTTCCCGGAAATCGCATCTTCTGGGGTCGAGTTGGGAAGTCCACGGAGGGGCGTTTTCAACATAATTGCCAACAAAGACAAACACAGGAGGAGTTAATATGAAACGGTTCAGTCCAAGAATTGCCATCGCCATGGGGGCCGTGCTTGCCTTTGGCCTCGGTGTTGTCGGGCCCGCGTCAGCGGCGGAGACACCGCAGAAAGGGGGAATCCTAAACTTCGTGGTCGGAAGCAAGATCCCGTCTTACGATGGCCACCGCGAGACCACCTTCGGCGTGATCCACCCGATCGCGCCATTTTACAGCGTGCTGATCAGGGTGAACCCCGAGAACCCGCAGTCGGCAACAGACTTTGTCTGTGACCTGTGCGAGGGCAAGGTTCCCACAGCGACCGAGGGCGGTACCAAGTTCACCTTCAAGATCAGAAAGGGTGTCAAGTTCCATGACGGCACGCCGTTGACGGCCGCGGACATCAAGGCCACCTTCGACAAGATCATCTTCCCGCCCGACGGTATCCCGAGTGCGCGCAAGGCCTTCTTCAAGTCGGTGGCAAGCGTGTCTGCGCCGAGCAAGTACACGGTGGTGTTCAAGCTGCAGTTCCCGTCAGGCGCCTTCGTTCCAGCGCTCGCCGACCCCTACCACTGGGTCTACAGCAAGAAGGATCTGGACGAGCACGGCTACAAATGGCACCAGAAGAACATAAACGGCAGTGGCCCGTTCATCTTCGTGGAGCACCAGCCGGGCTCGTTTGTCCAAGGTAAGCGCAATCCCAACTACCATCACAAGGGTCAGCCCTACCTCGATGGCTACAAGGCGATATCGGCGTCCAAGATGGCGGTGCGTTTGCAGGCGATCCGCGGGGGCCGCGCGGCAATCGAGTTCCGTGGCTTTCCGCCGAAGGCCCGTGACGACCTGGTAAAGGCGCTGGGCGACAAGATCACGGTGCAGGAGAGCGACTGGAACTGCGCGCTGCAGATGACGCCCAACCACAAGCGCAAGCCATTCGATGATCCGCGGGTGCGCAGGGCGCTTTCGCTCAGCCTCGATCGCTGGGCCGGCTCCAAGTACCTGTCAAAGATCGCCATCGTGAAGACCGTGGGCGGCGTCGTGTTCCCGAGCCATCCACTGGCGGCGACCAAGGACGAGCTGCAAAAGATCGCGGGCTACTGGCCGGATATAGAGAAATCCCGCGCCGAGGCCAAGCGGCTGCTTAAAGAAGCGGGTGTCCCACAGATGTCCTTTGAGTTCCACAACCGAGGCGTCGATCAGCCCTACAAGGTAGTAGGAACCTGGATGATCGACCAGTGGCGGCGAATCGACCTGAAAGTCACGCAGCGCGTACAGCCCAGCCCTGCGTTCTATGACACGCTGCGCAAGAAAAAGGACTTCGACGTCTCCATGGACTTCAACTGCCAGTCCGTGATCAATCCGATCGCCGACATCTCGAAATTCCTCGGTAGTGCCGGCAACAACTACGCCAGTTTTGAGGACCAGGCGCTCGAGGAGATCTACGACAAGCTGCTTCGCAGCGGGGATGAGGCTACCCAGCGCAAGCTGATTCGCCAGTACGAGACGCTCGCGCTGAATGACGAGGCGCACATGGCGGTCACGCTGTGGTGGTACAAGATCAATCCCCATCGCTCGTTCGTGAAGGGGTGGAAGATTGCCCCGAGCCACTATCTCAACCAGCAGCTCGATAACGTCTGGTTAGATAAGTCGCTGATGTAAACCATGCCACACCGGCGCCCCGCCCAGTAGTGGTGGGGCGCCGGTGTGCGCCGTCTGATGTACGCCTACATCGTTAAGCGCCTGCTGTTGATGATCCCGACGCTGTTCGGTGCGGCGGTGCTCATCTTTGTGCTGCTGCGTCTGGTTCCGGGAGACCCCTGTGAAATTCGCTTGGCTGGCACCGGTTTGTACGCCGATCCGGCGGAGATCGAGCTCTGTCAGAAAAATCTTGGTCTGGACAGACCGCAGTACGTCCAGTTCTTCGAATTTGTCGGCGGGTACTTCACCGGCGACCTCGGCGACTCTATGTGGACTGGCAGGCCGGTCACCTATGAAATCGGTCTGCGCTTCAGGCTTTCGCTGCAGGTCGCAATCATGGCCACCATTGTGTCAGTGATTATTGCCATCCCGCTCGGGACGATCTCTGCCATCAAGCAGGACACCTGGATCGACTACGTGGTGCGTACCTTCAGCATTGCCGGTATCGCCATCCCGTCGTTTTGGCTCGGTATCATGATCATCCTTGGGCTGTTGATCGTCACCCAGCAATGGTTTGGCACCCCGTGGATGCCGCCAATCGAGTACGTGTCGCCTTTTGAGGATCCGATCGCTAATCTTTCACAGCTTATTTGGCCCGCGATAGCGACCGGTTATCGCTACTCGGCGGTGGCCACGCGCATGACGCGCTCGGCCATGCTCGAGGTATTGCGCGAGGACTACATTCGCACCGCGCGTGCGAAGGGGCTGTTGGAGAAGCTCATCATCAACCGCCACGCGTTGAAGAATGCCATGCTGCCAGTGGTGACGATCATCAGCATTGAGTTTGCGTTCCTGATCGGCGGCCTGGTGGTGACCGAACAGGTATTTAACCTCAACGGGTTGGGCAAGCTGTTCGTGGACTCCGTCGGCGCCCAGGACTTTAACATGACCCAGCAACTCGCCATGCTGGTGGTGTTGATCTTCATCTTGACAAACTTCGCGGTGGATCTTTTCTATGCCTGGCTGGATCCACGGATCCGCTACGGTTAAGAGGTCTTTGCCATGTCGACGCCCGAGATCGTTGTTACCACCGAGGAATTAGAGCAGCACGAATCTCTGCTAGCGAGAGCCTGGGACCTCTGCCGCCGCCAACCGCTCGGCGCGTTTGGTGCGCTGATGGTGTTAGTGACGATCTTCCTGGCGGTATTCGCGAATGTCCTTACGCCGTACGACCCGGAGGCAGCATCCTGGGAACACCAACTCATAGCGCCCAATGCGCAATTTCCCATGGGCACCGATCACTTCGGCCGCGACATCCTCACCCGCATTATCTACGGCGCTAGAACCGCCCTGTTTGTCGGTTTTACCGCGTCTTTCGTCGGCGCGACCCTGGGCCTGGTTCTGGGGGTGGCGAGCGCTTACTTCGGCGGCACCTTCGACATCATCGTTCAGCGGGTGGTGGATGTGGTGCTGGCTTTTCCGTTGATCATCCTGGCCCTTGTTGTCGTCTCCGCCTTCGGCACCGCTATCCAGTATGTGGTTATCGCTATCACAATTCCTTTCATACCGCAGTGTGCCCGCGTAGTCCGGTCGAATGCGCTGGCGATCCGCGAGATTCCCTACGTGGATGC
>VRUB01000018.1 GCA_019456345.1 Nitrospira sp.
CGGAGATCGCGAAACTTGCTGCGTTCATCAAGGAGCGAGCGGCCTCTCACGTGGGGCGTCTCGTCAGGACGCCGGAGAAGGAGGGTCAGGCAAAGGCTTAGCGACGTTCGGAATCTGAGGTAGGCGACGGCACCGTTTGATACGACAGTGATGGGTGGCGATACGTAGCACGAAGATCATGGCGAAACTAACCAAACCCACCAGGCAAACAGTAGAGAAGGATGACGACATTCTGCACGTCAACCCTGTGGTGGAATGGCTCCTGAAGGAAGGATGGACCGCTACCGACTCGACAACGCTGATTGAGGGATTGGCGGTTCGACTTGTAGCGCAAGGAATCCCGTTGTCGCGCCTGCTTGTATTCATCCATTCACTGCTACCGCAGGCGGTGGGCGTCCGATACACGTGGAACCGCGACAGTGGTTGCGCGGAGAGTTGGTCTGCACCGTACAGCGTCATGGAGACCGGGACGTTCCGAGACAGCCCTGTATTCGCGATTATTGAGGGCGCTAAGGCAGTCATCCGGCGGCGGCTCGACATTCCCGATCCTTCCTTGGACTACCCGATTCTGAAGGATCTTCTGGCAGCGGGCGCGACAGACTACGTTGCCATGCCGTTGGTGTTTTCCGACGGCGAGACCCACGTGGTCACATTCGTGGCCGACAGACCCGGCGGGTTCATCGATGCCGAGTTGGACGGGATGAAAGAATGGGTGGTGGTGCTGGCGCGGCTGCTCGAGGTGCACACCGTTCGCCGTATCGCGAGAAATTTATTGGATACGTATCTCGGGAAGCACACGGGCGAGCGAGTGCTCCAGGGTCTCGTCAGGCGCGGCGACGGTGAGGACATTCATGCAGTGATTTGGTTCTGCGATCTCCGTGATTCGACGGCGATGGCAGATTCGATGCCTCGCTCCGCGTTTCTCGGCATCCTGAACGATTTTTTCGATTGCGTGGCGGGGGCGGTACTCGATCACGGCGGCGAAGTGCTGCGCTACATCGGCGATGCCGCATTGGCGATCTTTCCAACAGGGACATCCTCGTACGGTGTTCGCCGGGAGTGCTGCGATACGGTGACGGCCTGTCATGCAGCACTGGAGGCAGCGCAGGATGCGCAAGCCCGCATGAAAGTGCTCAACCAGAAACGTGCGCAGAGCGGGGAACCGCCGCTTCGCTATGGGCTGGCGTTGCACATAGGCGACGTTACCTACGGCAACATTGGCGTGCCCGAAAGACTTGAGTTCACGGTCGTCGGTGCTGCTGCGAATGAGGCGGCACGCATGGAGGGTCTGTGCAAGACTCTGAATCAGCCTCTGCTCATTTCGTCTGAGTTCAGGCGCTGCTTTCCGGGGGAAATGATCTCTCTCGGCTTTCACACATTACGCGGCGTCGGCGCTCCCGAGGAGATCTTCACCTTGCCAGCGGATGAAGGTTGACGTTGTCTTGGCACCGGGATCGATGATGCGCGCGGTTTGTGCAAGTCGATGCACAAACTGTCGTTCGGGAGGCAAGGTAAGTTTTCAGGACGTCCGAACGTCCGCTGCTGGCCGAAAGCAAACCTTCGTGAATGTCCGGAAACGACCCGAGGCGGCCGTTCGGGGCACCTTGTGCCAATGCCCGCTTTCGGATCGCTAACCGGTCATACAGATGCGGCGATCCGATAGGCTGCTCCTAGCCATGAGCCGACATTCGCAGTCGATCAAAGAATAGCTTAGGATGGTCTCCACGAAATTGGCAGCCGCCTGCGCATGAGGGGTACAGCGACTTGGACAAAATCAGCATCCAGTTCACTTTGTTTTCCGCGTTCTACTCGCCACTCATTTCGACGATGTCAGGCGGATTCCTCAAGGCGGAAGGTCTAGATCCGGAGTGGTCGATTTCGCCGCCGGGCGTCTCGGCGCTTGCTGCCTTGAAAGATGGTTCCGCTCACGTCGTTCAATCGGCCCTGAGCCAGGGGCTCACGTCACTCGATAAGGGGGAGACGCCGGCCGCAGTCCATTTCGCTCAGGTCAACGAGATGGACGGGTTCTTCCTCACCGGTCGCGAGGCGGACCCCGAATTCACGTGGGACAAGCTGGAAGGCGCCGAAGTCGTCATGTTCAAGGGTGGCCAGCCGCTCGCCATGTTCAAATACGCCTGCTACAAGGCAGGCATCGATTTCAAAAAAATAAAACCCATCAACCCCGGTGGCGCCGCCGAAATCGACCAGGCCTTCCGTCACGGCCAGGGGCAGTATGTTCAGCAGCAGGGTCCGTTCCCACAGCAACTGCAAGCCGATGGCATCGGACATATTGTGGCCCAAGTCGGCAAACAGATCGGACCATGCGGTTTTTCCAGCCTTGCGGCGACCCGTGATTGGCTTGCAACAGATATGGCGAAGGCGTTCATGCGTGCCTACAAAAAGACCCGGACCTACATGAACGAGACGCCGGCCACCGAGATTGCAAAGGCGGAGAAACCGTATTTTCCCGATATCGATGAAAACGTTCTCGCCGTTTGCATCGCAACGTATCAGCAGCTTGGCTGCTGGACGCCGCATGTGGGAATTACGCATGCGGCCTATGAAAAAACGCTGGATGTCTTCGAATACAATGGCCTGTTGAAGCAGCGCTATCGCTACGAGCAAGTCTGTGCCGCACCGCTGGCAACCGATTGAAAATAGATTCTTGCAAGATTGATGGCCGCTTCGGGTCAAAACCGGCGGTATCTGGCGTATTGGACGAACAACTGCTTTTTGATCAGTAAGCGGACCTTTTGTGCCACCGCACTGAACGACGGAACCTGGCCGTAATCGGACCTTCGTGAATGTCCGGATTTCCGATTCGCGATCTCGTTTACTGGCTCAAGGCGTAACTAGAAAGCCGAGGAAATGAAAAGGCGTGTGACCGGATTTGTGTCCAAGCCACTTTGGAAATCGCAGAAAAACAGCTAATCCAGATAGGGCTTGAAAGACGGCGAGCGACGCAAGTGGTTGATATTTACTAATTAACCAAAACTAGCTCTCGCTTAGCGGCCCCCTGCTCTAGGCCGAGCGTCGAATCGTGAAACGAACGATGCGGTCCGGGGACGTGTGTCAAATTTGTGCCACAGTGAAAGTTGCTCAAACAGAAAATCAGCGACTTACGTCGGGTTTGTAAATAAGGCAAGCGTCGCAAGTGACTGTTTCGGTTAAAATGTTAATTTAGCCCGTGTGACTTCGAACCAAGTGATCTATCCGACCATCACCTGGAGGTGATTGAAGATGTCGCGCACGCCCGACAAGCAGGATTTGGTCGAACATTTTGCCGAGGAGTATCGACTTGCCCAGTCGCCGATCATAAGGGAGGTCGAGCGCGCTGTTCTCGGGTGTGATTACGGCGCTACAAGCTGGACGACGCGGGCTGAGGCTGAGCGAGTCGCTCGCCTCTTGGGGTTGCGTGCAGGCAAACGGCTCCTGGAGGTTGGCGCCGGCTCCGGGTGGCCAGGGCTGTTTCTGGCGCACACGACGGGCTGCGATGTGACATTGGTGGACGTACCGCTGGCGGCGATTCGGATTGCCGTTGAGAGGGCTATCTCCGAGCAGCTGGATGGCGCGTGCCGGGGGGCGGTGGCGGATGCGGCGGCGTTGCCCTTTAGCCATAACGCTTTTGATGCAATCAGCCACTCCGATGTGTTGTGCTGTCTGGATACGAAGCGCTCGGTGTTGAGAGCGTGCAGGCAGGTAGTTCGCAGCGGCGCGCGCATGGTGTTCACGGTCATATCGATCGCACCCGGCCTGTCTTCGAGCGACTATCAGCGCGCGGCGGAGTGCGGCCCCCCTTGCGTGGAGGCGGCGGTCGAGTATCCGACGCTGCTGCGCCAGGCGGGGTGGGATCTTATCGATCACGTTGATGTGACGCCGGAGTTTGCGCACACGGTTCGGCGCCTGCTCAGCGAGTGGAAAGCCCGTGCCGCTGGGCTGCGCGAGGTTCATGGTGCAACGGAATTTACGGAGCTGGTAATCCGTAGACGAGCAGCCTTACAAGCGATCGAAGAGGGATTGCTTAAGCGAGGGCTATTCGTCACCGATGCCGTCGCAACCGGCGAACCCGAGAACGTAGACACGAATCGAAAGGGCGTCTAACGACGTCGGGCCCACCTAGACAACCGACGAATTGTCCACAATGTCGGTAGGCCAGATTTGCGCCACGGCCATATTTGCTTGAGTAGAAAATCAACGACTTGCGCCCTGCTTGCAGAAGCGGAAAGCGGTGCAAGTTTTTGATTAAGTTCATGGTTTAATCCAAGTGGCGCAACGTCGAGCCCGCTGTTCGCGGGACCTGGATACTGGAAACAAAAGGCTCACTTGCATTCGCTGGGGCTGCGGCGCCCTGTAGGACTGACGACACCACTCACGGCTGACGAGTCATGGCACGAGTGTCGCCGGACTAGTCAAAGGCCGGCGGCTCGTCTAGCATACCGTAGCTGGTGTACGAACGGGTGGTCCGTTTTCGGCCGCCTGCCCGTACAGCCCCTGCGTGATCTCTCGCACGGGCCAATAGGTGCGCCAGCGCAACATAACCTTAACAACACCACAGGTAGGAGGTTGGGAATGAAACATCATGTGCTCTTAACGGCCGTTCTGGCGGTGGTGGCAATTGCGCTCTCACCCCTGGCGCTTGCGGCCACAGATATCCCATGTCGCACTGCGAAGTTAATCGTGCCGTGGAAGCCAGGCGGTGGCACCGACGTGATCTTCCGGATTTTCGCGAACTCCATCAATGCCACCGGCACCAAGCCGCAGATCCAGGTGGTCAACATCTCCGGTCAGGGTGGCAACAAGGGCGCCAAGGAGGCGCGCAAGGCCAAGCCCAACGGCTGCACGCTGTTTGCCATCCACCAAAGCGCCATCACCAGTTATTTGAATGGTCGAGTGGATTTCACCTGGGATGAGTTCGAGACCGTCGCCTTGCTGACCAGCTCGCCGGATATTGTCGGCGCCGCCGGCAATGCACCATGGAAAAATCTGCAGGAGATGCTCGACGCCGGGCGCAAGAACCCGGGCACCATTCTCACCGGCGCGACCTTCGGATCGACGAGCCAGTTCATGTGGCTGATACTGGAAGATCGCACCGGCGCCAAGTTCAAGTACGTTCCATTCGAGGGTACCCGCGAGCGTATGACGGCGCTGCTGTCCAATACCATCCAGCTTGGCACCATCAATGTGGTCGCCGGCAAAAAGTATATTAAAGGCGGAGATTTGAAGGCCTACGGTATCGCCGCAGAAAAACGCAGTGACCAGATTCCAGATCTGCCGACTTTGCGGGAGCAGGGTGTGGATATCTTGTACGCGCTGAAGCGCGGCATCGTCGTGCCGAAGGGTACGCCGCGCGATGTCATCGGGCATTGGGCGAACGTGTTCAAGAAAGCCACGGAGGACCCGAGCGTACAGAAACAGATGGCAGCCAAAGGCACCGGCGTCGCTTTCGTCGGGCCCAAGGGCTATCGCAAGTGGTTCAAGAAAACCTACGCAGACCACGAAAAGGTCGCCATCAAGATCGGTATGTTCAAGCGGTAAACCCGCCTGAGCGGGGACAGGACCGCCCGGACCGCACCCGCGGCCCGGGCGGCTGCTAGGTTTACCTGACGCCAATCACCATGAGCCGCATCAATCGGGACGTCATCGTCGCCGTCATTCTGTTGTTGATATGTGGCGTGTTTTTCACCGTCAGTTTCGGCATCCGCGAACCCGACTACGGCACGCTGGCCCCAGCGACCTGGCCGCGGGTAATCCTTGCCTATTTAACCCTGCTGACCCTCATCTACCTGGCCCAGTCGTTACGGATACCGGCTGGAGAAAGCAAGAGCAAAGGTGGATTCAGGGCCTGGCTCGCCAGTTATCGTAACCCGCTCTGGTGCTATGCACTGTTTCTCGCATTTCTCATCACTCTGCCAGTGCTCGGTATCCTGATCGGCGGTGTGTTGTTCGTATTCTGTACGCTGACGGTGCTCGGCGGGATGGAAGGACGCAAGCTTCTGCTCCATGCCGCTGTCGCGGTTATTGCGGTTGGCGTGATGTGGACCATCTTTACTTATGCCTTGGGGGTGATTCTGCCCCAGGGCATGATCTTCACGACGCTGTAGCGAAGGACAAGGCGGGCCGTGATCCTGGAACACGTCTTTGCCGCCGCCGGCGAGCTTGCCAACATCAAGACCCTTATCTTGATGATGATCGGGGTCACCGCCGGCCTGCTCGCCGGCGCCATCCCCGGTTTCACCATCGCCATGGCGATCGTGCTCACCCTGCCCTTCACCTTCGGCATGGACGCCGTTCAGGGGCTTGCAACTATGATCGCGGTGTTCGTTGGGGGGCTGTCGGGGGGCCTGATGTCCGGCATTCTGACCGGCATTCCGGGCACACCGTCCTCGGTCGCCACCACCTTTGACGGCTTTCCCATGGCGCGCAACGGACAGCCGGGCCTGGCCCTGGGTATCGGCGTGTGGTCCTCTTTCTGTGGCGGCGTCCTCAGCGCCATCCTGCTGATGACGCTGGCGCCGCAGCTTGCGCGCATCGGGTTGGAGTTCCACCCCTGGGATTATTTCGCGCTGGTGGCATTCGCATTGACGATCACAGCCAGCCTGGCCGGTAAGCACCTGGTAAAGGGACTAATTGCCGGCGCACTCGGCCTGCTCGTCACCACGATCGGCGAGGATGACATCAACGGTGTGGGGCGCTTCAACTTCGGCAGCGACGCGCTCCTGCAGGGCTTCGACTTCCTGCCGGTGCTGATCGGCCTGTTCGCCTTCAGTCAGCTCATGCATGATGTACGTAACCGCGATACGGCCCGCAAGTCGCTGACCGAAACCAGGACCGTCGCCGTAAGGATCGAGCATCGCAAAGCCATTCGCGAGATCCTCAAGCGCTGGACCAATGTGATTCGATCGATGCTGATCGGCGTGTTCACCGGCATCCTTCCCGGTGCCGGCGGATCGGTGGCCAACATCCTTGCCTACGACCAGGCCAAGAAGGCCTCAAAGCACCCGGAAAAGTTCGGCACCGGCATTGCCGACGGCATCGTCGCTCCGGAGACGTCGAATAACGCCACCGAGGGCGGTGCGCTGATGACCATGATGGCGCTTGGAATTCCTGGCGATATAGTCACGGCCATTATGCTGGGCGCGCTGCTGATCCACGACGTGATTCCGAGCCCGTCATTCATTAGCGACGAGCCGTTGCTCGCCTATTCCATCTTTCTGGCCTTCTTTCTGGCCACCTTCATGATGATCGGGCTGCAGTCGTTCACTCTGAGGATCTTTGTGCTGGTAACCAAGGTGCGCATGTACATGCTCGCTGCGGTGATTCTCGCGTACTCCGCCATTGGCGTCTTTGCCCTCAACAACATCGAGTTCGACCTGTGGACGCTGTTCTGGTTTGGCATTCTCGGCTACGCGATGCGCACCCTCGGCTTTCCACTGGCACCGATGATCATCGGTGTAGTGCTCGGCAACATCGCCGAGCTCAACCTTGCGCGTGCATTCGCCATTACCACCGATCTGAGTCCGTTCGTGACCCGGCCGTGGTCGCTGTTTTTTATAACCCTGGGGCTGTTCTCGATGTTCTTTCCGAAGTACCAGCAGGAGCGCGGCAAGCGCAAGTGGACGCTTGTCTACCCGTCATTGTTGGCAGCGGCGCTGTCCGTGCCCATGTTTATGCATGGGGGCATCGTCCGGCCGGTACTCGCCGGGATCTTGCTGGTAATCGCCGCGCACCTGCTCTGGAAGCACTACCGCAACGGCTGGCGCCTCGAAGGCATCGACACGCCGTCCGTATCGATCACAGAGACCTGAGGATTTCATCCGCTGCGCGCTCGCGTCTGCGCAGCACCGGATTGGTGTTGGCTCGAATGTCACCGCAGATAGCACAGAGACCTGATTTCAAAAAAATTTACCACTGCCGCGGTGCTCCCGCGCGTCGCGCAAGCCGTCTGAGCCGAACGCCGCACGCCCTCTACGGGCTGCACGCGGCGCGCGGCCCGGTGCAAGCCCGTGATCTTAGCCCATTTCAATGGGCCCGCCGCTGTGTTAAAACCGCGGCAGCTTCTAGACGCGGGCGTATTTCGAAATGAAGGCGGTGCTGCTCAACGGATTCGGCGGACGAGAGATGCTGGCAATCGGCGAGGTGCCGAGGCCGTCGCCTGGCGAGAATCAGCTGCTGGTGAAAGTGATGGCGACCTCGGTCAATCGCCCCGACATCATCCAGCGACAAGGGCACTATCCTCCGCCAAAGGGCGAGTCTGACATTCTCGGTCTGGAGGTGGCCGGCACAATCGAGCAAATCGGACCCGGCGTGAGCGGATGGAAAGTCGGTGACCGCATCATGGGCCTGGTCGCAGGCGGCGGTTATGCGGAGTACGCCTTAGCCTATGCCGCCCACCTGATCCCCATCCCCGACTCCATGAGCTTCGAGCAGGCCGCATGCATCTGCGAAACCTACATCACCGCTTTCCTCAATATATTCATGATCGGTGGATTCCAGGATGGCGAAAGCGCACTGCTGCACGGTGGCGGTGGTGGCGTGAACACGGCCGCAATTCAGCTTTGCCAGACGCTGACACCTAATGCAAAGATCGTTGTGACCGCCTCCGCGCAGAAGATCGAGCGCGTCAAGGAGCTTGGTGCGCACCTGGTCATTAACTATCAGGAGCAGGACTTTGCCGAGGAGATCAAGGGCTACACCGCTGGGCAGGGTGTCAACCTGATCCTGGATCATGTGGGGGCGAAGTATCTGGCGCCAAACATGGCGGCGCTCGCAGTCGAAGGCAGACTCGTGGTTATTGGCGTAATCGGCGGCGCCAAGGCCGAGCTGAACCTGGCGCTGATGATGGTCAAACGTCAGCGCATCATCGGTTCCGTGCTGCGCTCGCGCCCCGTCGCACAAAAGGGAAAAATTACGGCGGAGTTCGCCAACACGGTTGTGCCGAAGTTAGCCGACGGCACCATCGCGCCGCTCATATCCGCCACCTTTGCGCTCGATGAGGTCGCCGAAGCCCACGAGATGATGGAGGCGAGCAAACATTTTGGAAAGATTGTACTTAGAGTCGGTAGCTAGTAACAACGCCTAACTACGAGTAGCAAGTGTCAAGTTGCAAATGGTAAGGAAACCTTAAAAAACGTCTTACCTGCTACTGAATTAGTGCGCCATCAATACCGGTATCTCGGTGGCAGCAAGAATATGGCGTGTCACACCACCAAACAGCAGCTCGCGTGCACGCACGTGACTGTACCCCCCGATAACGAGGAGATCGGCCTTGAGCGCGCGGGCTTCAGCCAGCAGCGTCTCGCCGACCGAGCGCGTGCCGACACGAAACTGACGCACGGATGCCTTCACACCATGCCATACCAAATGACCGGCCAGGTCTTTCGCGCTCGCTGCCCGCTTCGGCGAGATCAGGATCGTCACGGCATCGGCCACAGTGAGACAGGGCATCGCCGCGGCGACGGCACGCGCTGCTTCCGCGCTGGCGTTCCAACCGATCACAATCTTGCTGGCGACACATTCCTGCGACTGCGGCGGTACGATAAGGACCGGTTGTCCGGTTTGCAGTAAGGCGGCCTCCAGCATCTCCGCGGATGCGGCGGCCGGCCGCGGCACAACGATCAAGTCCGCATACAAGCCGCGCTGCGCAACGACAGCGCTTTGGTTGCCCACCCCCTCGCGCCACGAGGCCGACACCGGCGCCTCCGCGGGTGGCCGCTTGACAATCGGTATGCCGTGCTTGCCACAGAACTTCTCGAATGCAGCGCGGGTCTTCGCGGCTTGCTCGTTTGCGCTCTGCCGCGCCGATTCCATTACCGTCTTCTTCATGCTGCCGGACATACCCAGGGTCGCGTAGGGTATGGCAAGGCGCGGGTCAGGGCGGATGTAGAGCACCTCCAGGTGCGCTCGGAAGCGCTGTGCCGCAACGAGCGCCGTCTCCAGCACCGCCTGATTGCGCGCATTGCTTCCCAACGGCACCATTATTTTCTTTATCGCCATTTACGTGCCCCTAACTAATTGCAGCACATCAGAATGCATCCACCACCGACATTGATCTGAGTCAAACAGGTGGGGTTGCTGCGCGCGGCGTCAGAACAGCCCCTCTATCTGGCCGGCGTCGTTGATGTAGATGTGATTCGCGGCAGGCACACGCGGCAGCCCCGGCATAGTCATGATCTCACCGCAGACGACCACAAGGAACTCGGCGCCGGCCGACAACCGCACCTCGCGGATTGTCACATTGAATCCGCTCGGTGCGCCTTTGAGGCTGGGGTCGGCAGAAAAACTGTATTGCGTCTTAGCCATGCAAACTGGAAAATGGCCATAGCCCGCTTCTTGCAGCTGCTTGAACTGGTTGCGCACCTTCTGCTCGGCGGTTATGTCGTCCGCCCCGTACACACGCGTGGCGACCGTGCGCGCCTTGTCCCACAACGGCATATCGTCGGGGTAAAGCAGCTTGAAGTCGGCTGCGCCGCTCTCCACCAGCTCGACGACATTTTGCGCCAGCACCTCGGCGCCGGCGCTGCCATCGGCCCAGTGGGTGCACTCTACGGACTGCGCGCCGTGCTCCCCACTCGCCTCGCGTATCGCCTGGATCTCGGCATCGGTATCGGCGCTGAAGCGGTTGATCGCCACCACCACCGGCACGCCAAAGCCCTTGACGTTGCGCACATGGCGCGCCAGATTCGCACAGCCCGCCTTGACGGCCTCGACATTTTCATTACCAAGCTCATTCTTGGCAACGCCACCATGCATTTTCAACGCGCGCACGGTGGCAACGATCACGACCGCATCGGGCTTGAGTCCCGCCTTGCGGCACTTGATATCGAAAAATTTCTCGGCGCCCAAGTCAGCACCGAAACCCGCCTCCGTCACCACATAGTCTGCCAGCTTGAGTGCGGTGCTGGTCGCCATGACCGAGTTGCAGCCGTGGGCGATGTTGGCAAACGGTCCGCCGTGCACGAACGCCGGGTTGTTTTCCAGCGTCTGCACCAGGTTCGGCATCAACGCGTCCTTCAACAGCACGCTCATGGGGCCCGCGCCCTTGAGGTCACGCGCGTGGACCGGTTTTCTGTCGCGAGTGTAGCCCACCAGAATATTGGCCAGACGTTTTTCCAGGTCCGACAGATCCGTTGCCAGACAAAAAATGGCCATCACCTCGGAGGCGACGGTGATGTCGAAACCGTCTTCACGCGGATAGCCGTTTCCGATCCCGCCAAGCGAAACGACGGTGCTGCGCAGGGCGCGTTCGTTCAAGTCCAGTACCCGACGCCAGGTTATTCGTCGCGAGTCCAACCCCAACTGATTGCCCCAGTAAACATGATTGTCGACCAACGCCGAGAGCAGATTGTGCGCCGTGCCGACGGCGTGCAGATCACCGGTGAAGTGCAGGTTGATGTCTTCCATCGGCACGACCTGGGCATAGCCGCCGCCAGCCGCACCGCCCTTGACGCCGAAGCAGGGACCCAGGCTCGGCTCGCGCAGGCAGACCATGGTCGGCTTGCCGATCCGGTTGAGAGCATCGCCCAACCCGACCGATGTGGTGGTCTTGCCCTCACCCGCAGGTGTCGGCGTAATCGCCGTCACCAGGACGAGCTTGCCGCTGGGCCGGTTCTGGATGGACCGAATAAAGTCGAAGTTAACCTTGGCCTTGGTGTGGCCATAGGGCACCAGTGCGTCGCTCGGGATCGCAAGGCGCTCGCTGATTTCGGAGATGGGTTTGATATTCGCTTCACGGGCAATCTCGATATCGCTCTTGGGGGTACTGCTTGAGCTCATGGGAGTGAATTCCTTTTGTTTTTTGGGAATCGGTCGCCTGTCTGTGCTTGTTAGCCCAGACGGGCGCCGTCGGTAAGTCCGCCGGCTTGCGCGAACTCCCCCGCGGTCATCTTCTTGTCACCTTCCGCTCGAACCCGTTTCACGTGGATCTGCCCGCCGGCGGCGGCGATTCGAAAATTCATCTCGCCCACATTCGACACCTCACCCGGCACACCGCCCGGCTCGGAGACCTTAACGCAATCATAGATGTCGAGCTTCTTGCCGTTGAACGTCGTCCAGGCACCGGGCTGGGGGTTGGCGCCGCGAATCAGGTTATAGACCTCATTCACCGGCTTGCTCCAATCGATCTTCACATCGGGCTTTCTGCACCAGCTCTCGTAGGTCGCCTGCGAGTGGTCCTGTGGAATTTTGGGCGCCTTGCCGTCGCGCACGAGATCGACCGCCTCCATCATTGCCTCAACACCGAGCGCAAAGAGCTTGTCGAAATACACGCTGCCCAAGGTGTCGTCCTCACTGATCTCGACTTCTTTCTGCAGCAGCATGGGGCCGGTATCGAGGCTGTTGTCCGGCCAGAAGATGCTCAGCCCGGTTTTCTTCTCGCCCTGTATGATGGGCCAGTTGATGGAGCTCGGCCCACGATGCCTGGGCAGCAGTGAGGGGTGGTACTGGATGGTCCCGTGAGTCGGTATGTTCAGGGCTTCCTCCGGCACCAATAATATGACATAGGCCATGACGCCCAGATCGGGCTTGAGCGCCGCCATCTGATCCCAAACCTCTTTGTTCTTTAACGACGCCGGCTGAAATACCGGCAGGTCTTTGGAAAGGGCGTACTCTTTCAACGGGTCGGCCTTGCGGCCTTCCTTGTCGGGCGCGGTGTAGACACCCACTACCTCTTCGCCGCGCTCCAGCAGCGCTTCGAGGACGGCTTGCCCGTAGGCCTGCTGTCCATTCACGATGATTCGCATGACTCCCCTCCTCTCATGGTGGAACCGCGCGCGAGCTTAAATGGCGCCCTCGTCGCGCGCCGCGGCAATTTCGTTGTCGTCGTAGCCCACAACCTCACGCAGAATTTCCTCGGTGTGCTCCCCGAGCAGGGGCGAGCGTGCCACCTCCGTTGGCGAGTCGGAGAGCTTGATGGGATTGCCGACAGTCAGGTACGGACCCCGGGTCGGGTGGTCCACCTCGACCACGGTGCCAGTCGCCCGCAGCGACGGCTCCTCGGCCAGCTCCTTCATGGACAGGATTGGCCCGCACGGCACGTCCAGCGGGTTGAGCGTATTCATGACCTCGAACTTGTCCTTGGTCTTGGTCCACTTCTCGATCAGCGCGAAGCACTGGTCGAGCTTCGGCAGTCTGGCCTGGGGTGTGGCCCAGTCGGGGTGCTCGATGAGATCTTCACGCCCGATCAACTTCATCAACGGTTCCCAGCCCTGTGACTGGATGATGACGTAGATGTAATCGTTGGGACCGCCCGGCGCACATTGCACCACCCAGCCCGGCTGGCCGCCGCCGGAGGCGTTACCGGCGCGCGGCACGGCGTCGCCGAAGCTGCCGTTGGGATACTGCGGGTACTCCTTGAGCGGGCCGTGCTTGAGGCGCTGCTGGTCGCGCATCTTGACACGGCACAGATTCAGCACACCATCCTGCATGGCACAGGTTACGCGTTGCCCGCGTCCTGTCTGCTCGCGCTGGATCAACGCCGCCAGGATGCCGATCGCGACATTCAAACCGGTACCGGTGTCGCCGATCTGGGCGCCGGTCACCAGCGGCGGGCCGTCGTCGAAGCCGGTGGTGCTCGCGGCGCCGCCCGTGCACTGCGCCGCGTTCTCGTAGACCTTGCAGTCCTCATACGGTCCCGGCCCGAATCCTTTCACCGAGGCGTAGATCATTCGCGGGTTGAGCTCCTGGATCCGTTCCCAGGTGAATCCCATGCGGTCGAGCGCGCCCGGGGCGAAGTTCTCCACCATGACGTCGCAACGCCTGATGAGCTCGGTAAAGATCTGCCTGCCGCGCTCGCTCTTGGTGTTGAGTGTGAGGCTGCGCTTGTTGTGATTGAGCAACGTGAAGTAGAGGCTGTCGACATCGGGGATGTCACGCAGCTGACTGCGCGTCGCATCCCCCACCCCCGGGCGCTCCACCTTGATCACGTCGGCACCAAACCAAGCGAGCAGCTGGGTACAAGTCGGCCCGGATTGCACGTGGGTCATGTCCAGGATACGCACTCCGTCCAAAGCTTTGCCCATAAGTCTTCCTCTAACGACTGATCAGTGCAGATAATTCGAACAAACGCGGCACTCGGAGGCGAATGCGTGCGCCACTCCTGCCTCCGGGCCGCTCGATTCGTTACTTGTACATCGTCTGGTTGCGGGTACCCGGGGCCCAGACGTCGATATCAACCCAGATGTTGACCAATGCCGGCTTGCCGGATGCCACGGCCTCGCGCGCGCGCTCCAACGCCGGGCGGATATCCTTGGGTTCACGCACGTCTTCGCCGTGGCCGCCAAGGATCTCCGCGAACTTGCCGAAGGGCACATCGCCCAGCATATTTCCGATGTCGCCGCGTTCCTTGCCATACTTCATGATCTGGCCACAGCGAATCTGGTTCATGGCCGAGTTGTTGCCGACCACACCGAGAAACGGCAGCTTGAAGCGCACCGCGGTCTCGAAATCCCAGCCGGTCATGGCCAATGCACCGTCACCGAAGTAGCACAGCACTTCCTTCTCGGGATGGACGTGCTTCGCCGCCAACGCAAATGGCACGCCCACTCCGAGCGTTCCCAGTGGCCCCGGGTCCATCCAATGACCCGGCAAGTGCGGTTGCACCGCCTGCGCGCTGATGGTCACGACATCACCACCGTCGCCGATGTAGATCGTGTCTTCGGTCAGAAACTCGTTGAGCTCGTAGGCCACGCGATAGGGATTGATGGGCGTGGCGTCGGACTTGAGCTCGGGCAAGATCTTCTCGTACGCCTTCGCCTCGGCCACGCGCAGTTCCTGCAGCCAGCCCTTACGCTTGCCCGCGCCATTGTCGCCGCGGCCGCTGGTAGCATCGAGCACAGCCTGCAGGATACGGCCGACGTCGCCGACCAGGCCCAGAGAAATATCGCGATTCTTGCCCACCGTGCGGTAGTCCATATCGATCTGCACCACCGTGGCATCGGCGCGCAGGCGTTTCCCGTAGCCCATGCGGAAGTCGAACGGCGTGCCGACGATAACGATGACATCGGCCTTATCGAACGCCATGCGACGCGTACGGTGAAAGTGATGCGGGTCGCCCGGCGGAAAAGTGCCGCGGCCCGCGCCATTCATGTAGGCCGGGATGTTCAGGGTGCGGGCAAACTCGCGCGCCACCTCGCTCGCGCGGCAGGTCCACACCTGGGTACCAAACAGCACGCAGGGGCGCTCGGATTTTACGAGAATATCGGCCAGCTTTTCGATGTCATCGGGATCCGCCAGCACCCTGGTGGAGGCACGGTAACGGCCGGCCTGGGGAATTCGCGCCTTATCCAGATCCACCTTGGCGTCAAGGACGTCACGCGGGATCTCCAGGAACGACGGCCCGGGCGCGCCGTTTAAGCACTCGCGGAAAGCCATGCTGATCATGTCTGCCACGCGCTCGGTCGATGGCACGGTTGCGGCGAACTTGGTAATGGCCTGCATAATGTCGACGTGCGGCAGGTCCTGCAGCGAGCCCATCTTGTGTTGGGTCAACGCCCCTTGCCCGCCGATCAGCAGGAACGGGCTTTCCGCGCGAAACGCGTTCGCCACACCCGTGACCGCATCGGTTGTCCCCGGACCGGCCGTCACCACCGCACAGCCCGGTTTGCCGCTCATGCGTGCGTAACCGTCGGCGGCGTGCGCAGCGACCTGCTCGTGCCTGACGTCGATGATCTTTATCCCCTCGTCCATACAGCCGTCGTAGATGTCGATGATATGACCGCCGCAAAGCGTGAAAATAACGTCGATGCCCTCGTTCTTCAGGGCCTTGGCCACCAGGTGGCCGCCTGATACCTTCTCCGCCTGCGACGCCCTCACGTCGGTCGTTTTTGCCGGTTCAGCCATGGTTTTCCTCCAAATCCCGTAGGGGCCGCGGGCCCCGTGTTGTTAATCCCAAAATCGGTCAGTCAAGGTAATGGACGTTTTTCTCCACATGCACCCCGAGATCCAGGGTGTGCTGTCGCACGAGCCGCTCTGCCAGCTCCGTGTCGCGCGCCTCCAGCGCCTCGATGATGTGCAGATGATCGATGATCGAACGACTGGCGCGGTCGCGTTCCGAGATGGTGCGCATGCGGATCCAACGCATGTGAATCAACAGATTATCCGCTAACCGGTTCAGCAGATCGCAATGGCTCATTTTCAAAATGGCCTGATGAAAGCGAATGTTGGCCGCAGAGTACTCATCGATCTTGGCCTGCACCTGGTCGTCCCCGAAGGTGGCAAACATCTTGCGCAGCGTGGCGATCTCTTCGTCGCGGGCGTTGTTCGTAATCAAGCGCGCGGCCATGCTCTCGAGCGCCGCCCATACCGTGATCATTTCCAATACCTGCTTCTTGGTCTTACGAACGACGAAAACGCCCTTCCTTGGCACGGTGCGAACAAAGCCTTCCTGTTCGAGCCGCGCAATGGCCTCGCGGATGGGCGTTCGACTCACGCCCAGATCCTTCGATAGCTGGCGCTTGTCGAGCCTGGGCTCCTCGGGATGGGCGTAGACGTTGACCGCGACAATGGCCTGCTTCAGCGCCTGATAGATCTTGTCCTTCAGGACAAAGTCGACGTTGATCGGCTCTACGTTCAGCTTCGTGGTCGCCATCGGTTTCTCGCTGGGTCAGTGCGGATGCGCGGCGGCGCCACGCACGGAGAAATGCGCCCGAAGGTATCTAGTATACCGTATTCTAAATAGCGCCTCATGCGTAAGCGTTGTCCCTCTTAGCGGGCGATTTTCCCCCGCATCGATCGAATTCCGCTCGGATCCGGGTGCCTGCGTCACGCCGAGGGATCTGACACCCGGCGCCGTGCCAGATAGTCCTTCACGGCCTTGATCGCCGGCATAAACAGCAGCACCAGCGCGACGATCATAATGGTCCCGGCGATCGGCCGATTGAAGAAGATCATGGGGGAGCCGTGCGAGATGATCAGCGATTGCCGCATCGAGGTCTCGGCCAACGGCCCAAGCACGATCGCCAGCACCACCGGCGCCATCGGGTAGTCGAGCTTACGCATCAGGTAGCCAGCGACACCAAAGATCAGCATGAGCCACACGTCATGCATATCCTTCGTCGGCGCATAGCCTCCCACTACGCACAAAATAAAAATCATGGGGGCAAGGATGGTGAACGGCAGCTTCAGCACCCAGATGAAGGCCGGTATCAGCCCGATATTCAGCAGCAGTGAAAATAGGTTGGCGACGTAAAGGCTTGCGATCAGGCCCCAGACGAACTCCTTGTGTTCCACGAACAGTAGCGGCCCGGGCTCAAGCCCCCAGATCACCATGCCGCCCAGCAATATGGCCGTGGTCGGCGAACCCGGGATACCCAATGTAAGCATGGGCAACATGGAGCCGGTGCTGGCGGCGTTGTTTGCCGCTTCCGGCGCGGCGATGCCTTCGGGATTGCCCTTACCGAACGTCTCCGGCTTCCTGGATGTCGCCTTGGCCACACCGTAGGCCATGAGCGAGCCCGGGGTGGCGCCGGCGGCGGGCAAAATACCGACGAAGTAGCCGAGAAACGAGCCCATTATCGTCGCCTTCAGCAAAGACTTCATGCCTCGTAAGCCGTCCACCATACGCCTGAAACTGAGCTTGGCCTGCGCTACGTTCACTTCGCCACCGCTGATCTCGATGGTCCACAGGATCTCGCCGATGCCGTAAATCCCGATCGCCAGCACCAGAAAGTTGATGCCGTGGTAGAAGCCGGGAATATCTCCGAAGATCAACCGCGGCTGACCGCTGATGATATCCAGCCCAACCGAACTCAGTACCAGGCCAATAAAGATCGAGAACAATGTCTTGGGAATATCGTCGCCACCCAGGCCAATGAAGGTTGCGAACGCGAGCAGCATCAGCGCGAACTCCTCCGGCGAACCGAAGGCCAGCGCCACCGCCGCCAGCGGCGGGGCGAACGCAGTAAAGAGAAGCACCGAGATGGTGCCGCCGATGAACGATGCGGTCGCGGCCGTGATCAGCGCCCGGTCTGCCCGGCCTTGTAGTGCCATAGGGCGGCCATCGAAGGTCGTGGCCACCGCGGTCGAGGCGCCGGGAATGCCCAACATGATCGAGCTGACCGCACCGCCATACATGGCTCCGTAGTAAATCGCGGCCAGGAAAATGACGGCGCCGGTCGGCGGCACGATGAACGTCATAGGGAGCAAGATCGCCACGCCGTTGACCGATCCCAGTCCCGGCATCGCGCCGATAAAAAGCCCGAGCGCGCAACCCAAGATAATCAACCCCAGGTTAAGCGGCTGAAATACAATAACAAAACCGTCTGTCAGTAGGCTGAGGATTTCCATTTGAAGTCATGCCCCAAAACGCAAAACTCTCTCACCACGCACGAAGCCGCCGCGTTCGTGCGTCGCCCTTCCGTCAAGAAATCAATCAGAAGAAAAAGTCGTACAACGGGTAAAACAGCGGTTCCGTGTAGCCCTTCGGCAACGTGATACGCAACACAATTTCGAAAAAGAAGAATGTGACTACAGGCGTCACGACCGCCAGCATTGTAGTGGTGGTCCATGGATGCCGACCAATGAAGCGCATATAAAAGACGAGGAACAACGGGATCGCGCCGTACATGCCGATGAAATGGATGGAGCCGATCAACACGGCCAACGCACCCGCCCCGACCAGGAACAACTGCAGCGCATGCCGGTCCATGTACGGCTCGGTGGAACGCGACGGCGGGCTTGCGCGCAACACCCAGCGCACGATCACCGCAATGCAGCACAAAAGCATGCCGCCGGCTAACCAAAACGGAAACGCCCCACCGCCTGGACCCTCACCGGGAATCCAGCCGATGGGGAGTTCCGCACTCTTCCACATCAGGTAGGCAGAGAAGATGGCCATTACAAGGGCCATGACCAGCTCGGCCCTTCGCATGCGAGCGACTCCCCCCTATCCGTGACTGCCTAGATCGAGACCGTGGCGATTAGATTTCGCCGATGTCTTTCAGCATCTTGGCATGGTTCTTTTTTTCCGTGACCCAGTATTCCTTGAGCTTCTTGCCTGTCAGGAACTCGCCGCGCAGGCTCTTCTTTTTCATGTAGCCCTGCCACTCGGAGGTCTGATATACCTTCTTGAACACCCTTTGATAGTACTTGGCGGCCCCCTTACTCATGCCCGGTGCGCCGACGACGCTACGCTGCATGAAGTACACCATGCCGGACTTGCCGAGCTCGCGGAATGTCGGAGCATCGGGAAACAGCGGCAGGCGCTCGGGCGTAAACGCCGCCAACGGTCGGGTGGTGCCGGCCTGGTAAAAACCGAGTTGCTCGGATGGGTTGTTCACAGTCGAGTCAGCATGCTTGCCCGCAAGCTCCTTGGCCACGCGACCACCGCCCTTGTACGGGACATACTTCATCTTGAGCCCGTAGGCCGAGTTGAGAAAGCTGGTCAACAGGCTGTCCTCCTGGCCCTTGCCGGTGCCGGCCATGATCCAATTATTGCCCTTGGCCTTGGCCGCCTTGACGAACTCGGTGACGTTGGTGATGCCGCTGTCCTTGTGTACCCACAGCAGGAACGAGTCCTCGGCCATGCGCCCGATCGGGGTGAAGGTCGAGATATCGATTTGCAGCTGGGGCTGGCGCAGCGGTGTGGTGTAGAAGCTGTTCAGCGTGACCATGACGGTATGGTCTTTGTTGACGCCCTTGGCACTGTTGAGATAAATCAACGCCTCGGCACCGGATCCGCCCGGCTTATTGATCGGAATGAACGGCTTGGTCGCAAGCTTGTGCTTCTCGATAATGGTTTGCATCAGGCGCGCCATCTTGTCGGCACCGCCGCCCGGACCCGCCATAATCACGAAGTCGACCGGCTTCTTCGGCTCCCAGGCCAAGGCATCGTGCGGGGCGAACAACATGCCACCGGTAACGAGCAAACCCGCAATCAGCCCGGATATCGTTGATTTTGCAATATATTTCATGACTAACCTCCTCTCCTGTTTTTCCTCCCGTTTTCTAATGCTTTATTTTCGTATGCTTTAAATGGAGTAAAGCACGTATCTCGTATACCACATCGTCGGACACAGGCCAAGACAGCAATTCTTGGCGCACAGTACATGAGACCGCGCGGGCGGCACGTGCCCTCGCAGCGGTTGTGTCGCGCGTGTGCTGTCCCTATTCATTTTTTTGCGTTCTCCAATCAACACTACTGTGCGCATGCGGGAACGCACCAAGGCGCCGCCGGCACGTGCCGCGGCCGGCCAGTCAACCTGTTTAGGTGAGCCGGGATGTCCGGCAACAAGTGCCCTGCTTGAGTCGCCAACACTTGTCGGATACTGTATACGACGGTGCGCAATGCAAAGATGCATGCGACGGACACGGCCAAAACAACCAAGAATCGGCGGATTTCATGAATATTCACGAGTACCAGGCAAAACAACTGCTGGCGCGCTACGATGTGGCGGTACCCCGTGGCGGCGTCGCCTACACCCCGACGGAGGTCGAGAGTGTGGCGCAGGAGCTCGGCGGTCCCGTGTGGGTGGTCAAGGCGCAGATCCATGCCGGCGGCCGCGGCAAGGGCGGCGGCGTCAAGGTGGTGCGCTCGCTCGATGAAACCCGGGACGCCGCCAAAGCCATGATCGGCATGACCCTGGTCACGCACCAGACCGGCCCGCAAGGCAAGACGGTCCGACGCGTCTACATCGAAGAAGGCTGCGACATCGCGCGTGAGCTTTACCTCGGAATGCTGATCGATCGCGCCAGCAGCCGGGTGACGGTGATGGCCTCTACCGAAGGCGGCATGGAGATCGAGGAGGTCGCGGCGAAGACACCCGAGAAGATTCTCAAGGTTGCGGTCGATCCCACGGTCGGACTGCAGCCGTTTCAAGCGCGCCAGCTCGCATTCGGGCTGAAGCTCGAGGGTAAGCAGGTGAGCGCGGCGGTCAAGTTCATGCTGGCGATATACGACGCCTACATCGGGCTCGACGCGAGCCTGCTGGAAATCAACCCGCTTATCGTGACGGGCGATGGTGCCGTGGTCGCGCTCGACGCCAAGATGAACTTCGACGATAACGCCCTTTTTCGCCACAAGGATGTCGAGGAATTGCGTGACGAGGACGAAGAGGATCCGGCGGAGCTCGCGGCAGCGCGTCACGATCTCAACTACATCAAGCTCAACGGCAATATCGGGTGCATGGTCAACGGCGCCGGTCTTGCAATGGCTACGATGGACATCATCAAGCTCCACGGCGGCGAACCGGCCAACTTCCTCGACGTGGGCGGTGGCGCTTCGCGCGAGCAGGTTACGACCGCGTTCAAGATCATCATGTCGGACGCGAATGTGCAAGGCATCCTGGTCAACATCTTCGGCGGCATCATGCGCTGCGATGTCATTGCCGAAGGCGTCATCGCGGCCGCGAAAGAAGTCTCGCTGGGCGTGCCGCTGGTGGTGCGGCTCGCGGGAACGAACGTCGATCTCGGCAAGAAGATCCTGGCGGAGTCGGGGCTCGACATCGTCGCCGCCGATGACATTGGGGACGCAGCGGAGAAGGTCGTGCGCGCGGTAAAAGAGGCCGCCTGATGGCCGTTCTGGTTGACAAGCACACCAAGGTCATCACGCAGGGTTTTACCGGCGCCCAGGGGACTTTCCACTCCGAGCAGGCCATCGCCTACGGGACCCGGATGGTGGGCGGCGTCACCCCCGGCAAGGGCGGCGCGCGCCACCTGGACCTGCCGGTGTTCGATACCGTGGCGGAGGCGGTGGCGGCCACCGGCGCCGATGCCTCGGTCATCTACGTCCCGCCGCCCTTCGCCGCGGACGCCATACTCGAAGCAATCGATGCCGGTATCGCGCTGGTGGTGTGTATCACGGAAGGCATTCCGGTGCTCGATATGGTCAAGGTCAAGCGCATCCTCGCTGGGTCGGGAACACGTCTTGTCGGCCCTAACTGCCCGGGCATTATTACGCCGGGTGGGTGCAAGATCGGCATCATGCCGGGGCACATTCACAAGCGCGGCAAGGTGGGCGTGATCTCGCGCTCGGGCACGCTTACGTACGAGGCAGTCGCACAGACGACGGCAGCCGGGCTCGGCCAGTCGACCTGCATCGGTATCGGTGGCGATCCCGTGACCGGTACCAGCTTTATCGACTGTCTCGAGCTGTTCTTGGCCGATCCAGAGACCGAAGCGATCATCATGATCGGCGAGATCGGCGGTTCGGCCGAGGAAGAAGCGGCAGACTTCATCAAGCAAAGCAAAACAAAGAAACCCGTTGTCGGTTTTATCGCCGGCATCACGGCACCGCCGGGCCGGCGCATGGGTCACGCCGGTGCCATTATCTCGGGCGGCAAGGGTGGCGCCAATGACAAGATCGAGGCACTCAAGAGTGCCGGCATCCACGTAGCCGCCTCGCCCGCCAGCCTGGGTACCGGCGTGGTCGAGGCATTGGGCGCCTAAGGGCCACTGGCCTCGAGGAGGGTTGACTTGAAGCAAGAAATTCGGGTTCACAAGCACAGCCATCCGGGATCGGGGCGCGCTCACGCCCGTGCTCATCCCAAGGGGCGACAGGTCGACACCGATGCGCTCGCCCAGATTCAGGCGCTGCTCGCTGACCGCGCACGCCAGCGCGATCTTCTGATCGAGTACCTGCACCTGATTCAGGATAACTACGGCTGCCTCTCGGCGGCGCATCTCGCGGCGCTGGCACAAGAGCTGCGGCTGGCGCTGGCAGAAGTGTACGAAGTCGCCACCTTCTACGCGCATTTCGACGTGGTCAAAGAAAACGAAGCGGCGGCGCCCAGCATCACGGTGCGCGTGTGCGACAGCCTGAGCTGCGAGCTCATGGGTGCACAGGCGCTGCTGCAGGAACTTACCGAAGGGCTGGGCACCGACGTGCGCGTGCTGCGCGCACCGTGCATGGGCCGTTGCGACACCGCGCCGGTGGCCGAGGTCGGGCATTATCACGTCGATCATGCGACCGTCGCCAGCGTGCGCGAGGCGGTGCAAAACCATCATATTCATCCCGATATTCCCAGCTATAAAGACTACGATGCGTACGTCGCCGACGGCGGCTACACGCTGCTGCGCGCCTGCCGCAAAGGTGAGCGCAGCGTCGACAAGGTAATCGAGACCATGGAGAGCTCGGCACTGCGCGGCCTGGGTGGCGCGGGGTTTCCCACGGGGCGCAAGTGGCGGATCGTGCGCGGTTACCCGGGTCCGCGGCTGATGACTGTCAATGCCGATGAGGGCGAGCCGGGCACGTTCAAAGATCGGTACTACCTGGAGCGCGATCCACACCGTTTTCTCGAAGGGATGTTGATTGCGGGCTGGGCAGTAGAGGCCGAGGCGTTCTACATCTATCTGCGCGACGAGTACCCCGCGGTCCGTGAAATACTGCTCAAGGAGATCGCGAAGCTGCAAGCGGCGGGGCTTATGGCTGGTAGCGCCATCCATCTGCGTCGCGGCGCCGGCGCCTACATCTGCGGCGAGGAGTCGGCGATGATCGAGAGCATCGAGGGCAAACGCGGGCTGCCGCGCCACCGCCCGCCGTACGTCGCCGAGGTCGGCTTGTTCGGCCGCCCGACGCTGGTGCAAAACGTCGAGACACTCTACTGGGTGCGCGAGATCATCGAGAAAGGGCCGGAGTGGTTTGCGGGTCACGGGCGTAACGGCGGCAAGGGGCTGCGCAGCTACTCGGTCTCGGGCCGGGTGAAGCAACCCGGCGTCAAGCTCGCGCCCGCGGGCATCACCGTGCGCGAGCTCATCGACGAGTACTGCGGTGGCATGCAGGACGGGCACCGCTTCAAGGCCTACCTGCCCGGCGGCGCCTCCGGTGGTATCCTACCGGCCAGCATGGGCGATTTGCCGCTCGAGTTCGGCTCGTTGGAGCAATATGGCTGCTTTGTAGGCTCCCACGCCGTGATAATACTGAGCGATCAGGACAACACCCGGGATGCCGCATTAAACCTGATGCGATTTTTCGAGGATGAGAGCTGCGGACAGTGCACACCTTGCCGCGTCGGCACCGAAAAGGCGGTCAAGCTCATGCAACAACGCGGGTGGGATGAGCCCTTGTTGCAGGAGCTCAGCCAAACGATAAGCGATGCATCCATCTGCGGGCTGGGGCAGGCCGCCTCCAACCCGCTGCGTTGCGTGCTAGAGCATTTTCGCGAGGACTGGTCATGAGTGACACCGTTCGATTCACACTCGACGGCCTGGAAGTCGAAGCGCAACCAGGGGAAACCCTGTGGCAGGTCGCCCACCGTCTCGGGACCACGATCCCGCATCTGTGCTATGCGCATAAGCCCGGTTACCGCGCGGACGGCAACTGTCGCACATGCATGGTGGAGATCGAAGGTGAGCGCGTGCTAGCGGCATCGTGCATCCGCACAGCTACCGCCGGTATGAAGGTCACCACCGACAACCCGCGCGCGCGCAGTGCGCGCAACGGGGTGATGGAGCTGCTGCTCGCCGATCAGCCGCCGCGCGAGCGCGCGCATGAGCACGACTCACAACTGTGGCAGTGGGCCGAGCGTATGGCCGTGTCCGGCAGTCGCTTCCCGACACGAGATCCGCTACCGCCGGATGCAAGCCATGTGGCGATGCGGGTGCACCTCGACGCCTGCATCCATTGCAATCTCTGTGTGCGCGCCTGTCGCGAGGTGCAGGTCAACGATGTCATCGGCATGGCCTACCGCGGCCACGGTTCCAAGATCGTGTTCGACTTCGACGATCCCATGGGAGCCAGCACCTGCGTGGCCTGCGGCGAGTGTGTGCAGGCCTGCCCCACTGGTGCATTGATGGAAGCGACGCTGGTCGATGAGCAAGGCATCGGGAAAACAGATTCACTTACGGAGATAGCCAGTGTCTGTCCCTACTGCGGTGTCGGTTGCCAGATCGCCTATCAGGTAAAGGACAATGAGATCATCGCGGTGCAGGGACGTGACGGTCCTGCCAATCACAACCGCTTGTGCGTCAAAGGCCGCTTTGGGTTCGACTACATCAAGCACCCGCACCGGCTGAAAGTGCCGCTCATCCGCCGCGACGACGCCCCCAAGAACGCCGAGGGAGAAGTCAATCCGGCCGATCCTTACACCCACTTTCGCGAGGCAACCTGGGAAGAGGCGCTCGATGTCGCCGCCGGCGGACTCACGCAGATTCGCAGCCGCGACGGCGGCCAGGCGCTGGCGGGCTTCGGCTCGGCGAAGGGTTCCAACGAGGAGGCCTACCTGGTGCAAAAGCTGGTGCGCACCGGCTTCGGGACGAATAACGTCGATCACTGCACACGCTTGTGCCACGCCTCCTCGGTCGCAGCACTGCTCGAGGGGATCGGCTCCGGTGCCGTAACCGCGCCATTCACGGCGTGCGAAGACGCCGACGTGATCATCGTCATTGGCGCCAACCCGACGGAGAACCATCCGGTGGCGGCGACCTTCTTCAAGCAGGCGGTGAAGCAAGGCACGACGCTCATCGTCATGGACCCGCGCGGCCAGGCCTTGAAGCGCCATGCGACGTACATGTTGCAGTTCAAACCCGGCACCGATGTCGCTTTGATCAACGCGATGCTCAACGTGATCATCAGCGAGAAGTTATATAACCCCGATTACGTCGAGGCCCATACCGAAGGGTTCGAGAATCTCAGGCGTCACATCAAGGATTTCACGCCCGAGGCAATGGCCGAGATCTGCGGCGTCGACCCGGATATGCTGCGCACCGTAGCGCGTCTCTTCGCCAAAGCCAATGCCGGCATCATCTTCTGGGGCATGGGCATCTCGCAACATGTGCACGGCACCGACAATGCGCGCTGCCTGATCGCGCTTGCCATGGTCACCGGCCAAGTGGGCCGGCCGGGCACCGGGTTGCATCCGCTACGCGGGCAAAACAATGTGCAGGGTGCTTCCGACGCTGGGCTCATTCCCATGATGTACCCGGATTACCAATTGGTCGAAGCTCGAGACGTTCGCAAACAATTTGAGGATGCATGGGGCACGCCACTCGACGCCAAGCGCGGGCTTACAGTGGTCGAGATCATGGATGCGGTACACGCCGGCCAGATAAAGGGCATGTACATCATGGGTGAGAACCCGGCGATGTCGGACCCGGATACGCACCATGCGCGCGCGGGACTCGCCAAGCTCGAGCATCTGGTAGTGCAAGACATCTTCTTGACCGAGACCGCATTTCACGCCGACGTCGTGCTCCCGGCGTCGGCGTGGCCGGAGAAGGACGGCACCGTAACCAACACCAACCGCCAGGTGCAGCTGGGGCGCAAGGCGCTGGAGCTACCCGGCGATACGCGCCAGGACTGGTGGATCATCCAGGAGATCGCGCGACGCATGGGACTGGACTGGAACTATAAAGGACCGAGCGATGTGTTCGCGGAGATGGCCACGGTCATGCCCTCGTTCAATAACATCACCTGGGAGCGGTTAGAGCGCGAAGATGCATGCACCTATCCCTGCGATGCCCCCGACCAGCCGGGTCACGATATCGTGTTCGGCGATGGCTTCCCGACGGCGAGTGGACGAGCCAAGCTCGTTACCGCCGACGTGCTGCCGCCAGACGAGCAACCGGATGCGGAGTTTCCCATGGTGCTTTCGACCGGCCGGCAGCTCGAACACTGGCACACGGGCGCCATCACGCGTCGCGCGCGGGTGCTCGATGAAATTGAGCCGGAAGCGGTTGCAAGTCTCAGCTCGATCGATCTGCGGCGCCTGGATATTAGCCCCGGCGATCCGATCCGGGTCGTGACCCGGCGCGGCGCGATCGAGCTCAAATCGCGCATGGACAGTTCAATTCCCGAAGGCTGCGTGTTCGTTCCGTTTTGCTACGCCGAAGCCGCCGCTAATATACTCACCAACCCAGCGCTCGATCCGATCGGCAAGATTCCCGAGTTCAAGTTCTGCGCCGCGCGCGTGGAGAAAGCGGGCGTATCGGCGGCTGCCGAGTGATCGTTTGTTCGCGCTCGAATCCAGGTCGATCTCGCCAGGTGAAGCCGCTGGCGCCCTTAATTGTGGAGCCGGACGAGCTCGAGCCGCATCTCGGCGACGAGAACCTGCTGATCGTCGATCTCGGGCCACAGGACCTGGTCGATGAGGCGCCCGTGCCGGGCGCGGTCCATCTCGATCGCACGCACCTCGTGTCCGGTGTCGAGCCCGCGCTCGGCGGCCGAGTACAGCGGCCGCGATAAAAGGGCCGAGCGCGCCGGCCACATCCCCGGCGCCGTGAATCTCAACTGGGTCACCGCGATGGACCAGCGGCGCAAGATGCGCCTGAAACAGCAAGGCGAGCTGCGGCGAATGTTATCGAGCCTTGGCGTCACGCCGGACAAGGAAATCATCGTCTATTGCCAGACTCACCACCGCTCCTCGCACACCTACATCATGCTGAAGGCGCTTGGCTTCCCCAACGTCAAGGCCTACCCCGGCTCGTGGGCCGAAGGGGGCAACAGCCCCGACTCGCCGATCGGGTAAGTGCGACCGTGCGCGATCATAATAGTGCATGTCCGGATGGGCATAACAACAGAAATCGATGACCCTGCTCAGAAGCCTGCTTTTCATCCCGGGTAACCAGCCGAGGATGCTGGACAAGGCGCTCGGCTTTGCGCCCGATGCCTACGTGCCGGATCTCGAGGACTCGGTGCCGGCCGAGGAGAAGGCCAACGCGCGCAAAGTCACGGCATCATTTCTGCCGAGGCTCTCGCAGAGCGGGCACGCGGTCATTCCCAGGGCCAATGCGCTCCAGACCGGGTTAATGGAGGACGACCTGGCGGCCGTCGTCGGGCCGCACATCCTGGGCGTATCAGTGGGCAAAGTATGCACAACGGAGGACATCGAGCAGATCTCCGGCACAATGGACCGTCTCGAGGAAAAAGTCGGCTTGGTGAAAGGGCAACTGAAGCTCGTGCCGTGGATCGAGACCGCCGAGGCGATCGTCAATGTCTATCACATCTGCCTGTCATCGCCGAGAATCATCGCTGTCGGCTTCGGCGCCGAGGACTTTACCAACGACATGGGGATCGAGCGCAGCGACGACGACTCGGAAATCGAGTATGCGAGAAATGTCGTGTGCGTGGCGGCACGGGCAGCGGGGGTGCTGGCGCTGGACACGCCGTACTTTCAGTTTCGTGACCCCGATGGTTTGCGACGCGATGCGGTTGCCGGAAAAAAGCGCGGTTTCAAGGGCAAGTTCGCCATCCATCCCGCCCAGATCGAACCCATTAACGAGATCTTCTCGCCCTCCCCCGCCGAGATCGAGCATGCCCGGCGCGTCGTCGCCGCCTTCGAGGAGGCCGAAGGCCACGGGCGAGGCTCGACGTCGTTGGACGGCAAAGTCATCGACGTACCGGTGGTCAAGCGCGCGCGGGCGTTGTTGGAGATGGCAGAAAAATTAAATGCGAGCGACAAGTAGCGAGTGAGACGTGACAAGTGTGCGGCTGCAATCGACTGCCGCCCAAGACATTAACGGCTTGCCCGGTTTTCCTTGCTACTTGAACCTTGCTACTTGCTGCTTTTTTCTTCAATTACCGGATTCCGCAGCCTACCTATCCCTTCGATCTCTATTACCACCTCATCCCCGTGCTTGAGAAATACCGGCGGCTTGCGCGCAAACCCCACGCCCGGGGGGGTACCGGTCATAATGACCGTGCCGGGTAACAACGTCGTGCCCTCGCTCAGGAAACGGATCAGCTCGGGGACGTCGAAGATCATGTTT
>VRUB01000147.1 GCA_019456345.1 Nitrospira sp.
GGAAAACTGCATACGTCCGCATGATAAAAACAAAGCTGCGAGGTCTAGAAAAAACCTGCACGAATTCCCGTCACAGTACGCGGAGGCTCGGGAGCCATGTGCCCGATTGCGCATGCGATCATTCGGTGGGACACTCCAGCGGTGTCCAAGTGCGATGCCGGAGGGAAGCATCGCTTTTTTAACTAACACTCAGGGAGGACCATAGTATGCATTTTCAGTTTAAGACCTGTGCCAGCGCGCTTGTCCTGGCCGTGACGGTGGCGTTTGGCCAGGGGGCCCTGGCCGGCGAGCATCCGATCAAGATTGGCATACCCGTCGGTCTGAGCGGGGCGAACAGCGTGGTCGCACCGTCGGTCGTTCAGGCCGCCGAGCTTGCGGTCGCGGAAATCAACAAGGCCGGCGGCGTGCTTGGCCGCCAACTCGAGCTGGTGATCGCCGACGACGGCAGTGGCGCTCAGGGCGCGCAGAAAGCATTCGATTCCCTGGTTTTCCAGAAAAAAGTCGACGTTCTGATCACCATGGAGACCAGCGCCGCCCGCAACGCCGGTCTGCCGATCGTCAACCGTGGGCGCGTGCCGTTCATTTACACCTCGTTCTATGAGGGACGCTCGTGCAGCCCGTGGCTCTACGTCAACGCCTGGGTGCCGGAGCAGCAGGTCGCGCCGATCGTCGATCATTTCATGAGCGCCTTGAAGGCCAAGACCTACTTCCTGATCGGCAGTGACTATGCCTTCGGGCGCGGGATGCTCGAGTTCACGCGCGCCTACATCGACCAGAAGGGCGGCAAGGTGCTCGGCGAGGAGTACTTGCCCATGGATGGCACAGACTGGACGGCGATTATCAGCAAGCTGAAGTCGTCCGGGGCCGACGCCTTGATCACCTCGACCGCCGGCGGCGCGCCGAACGTGACCCTGACCAAGCAGCTGCGCGCCGCAGGCGCCAGCATGCCCTACGGAAACCTCGCGGTCGACGAGGGCACGGCCCGGAACATGGGTGCGGATGCCACCGGTATCTACATCTCGGCATCCTATATCACCGACATCGCCAGCCCCGAGAACCAGCAGTTCCTAAAGAACATGAAGGCGCATTTCGGGGATGATCTAAAGACGCCGAACGACCTCTCGGTGCCGGAGTACGAGGGGGTCTATCTCTACAAGCTCGCGGTGGAGAAGGCGGGCACTACGGATGCGCAAGCCGTGATCGACGCTTTGGACGACGTCGCCTTCCAAGGGCCGCGCGGCAAGATCCAGATGAACAAGCAGCGTCACGCGCCGCTCACCATGTATCTCGCTCAAATCCAGGCGGACGGAGGTATCAAGCTGATCGACACCTTCAAGGACGTCGATCCGGGCGAGCAATGCCCTAACCTTTAAGCTGGGTCTACCTTCGACCGGTCCCGTCGTCGTGCGATGACGGGACCGGCCGGTTTTTCCCGCCGCTCGATCCGGGGGATCTGAGTCCTTGGATGTTCTGCTCCTTGATATCGTGACCACGGCGGCGATCCTGTTCATCGTCGCGAGCGGTTTGATGATCATTCTGGGCGTCATGAAGTTGATCAACTTCGCCCATCCCGCCTTTCTCACCATCGGCGGCTACGCCGCTTTCGTGATAACACAGTTGGGTTGGAACCCCTGGCTCGCGGTCCCCTTCGCGGCCCTGGTCGGGTTCCTGCTCGGACTGATCGTCGAGCGCGTGATCGTGCGGCCACTCTATGCCCGGCCGCTCGATGCGATCCTGGCGACCTGGGGGCTGGGGATCGTCATCGGCCAGGTCATCACGATCGCCTTCGGCCGCCAGGTGCAGTTCGTGCAGACCCCGATCTCCGGCGCGATGGAGTTCCTCGGCCAGACCTATTCCACATACCGGCTCGTGCTCGTCATCTTGGCGATCGTGCTGGCCGTGGCACTCACGGGCCTGCTCTATTTCACGCGCTTTGGGCTGAATGCGCGCGCGGTGACCATGAACGAGGACCTGGCACGCGGCCTGGGCATCGACAGCACCAAGGTCCGCTCGGTCACCTTCGGTCTCGGCGCGGCGCTGGCCAGCATGGCGGGCGCGCTCATCACGCCGCTAATTTCCGTCGACCCCAACCTGGGCCTGCCCTGGCTGGTCAACTCCTTCATGCTGGTTCTGGTCTCGGGCGTGTCCATACCAGGCCTGATGGTCGCCGCACTGATTCTCGGCGGCGCCCAGGTTATCGTCAGCACCTATGTCAGCGCGATTCTCGGCGGCCTGACCATTGTGGTGCTCGCCGCCGTCATCCTCCGAATTCGGCCGCGGGGACTGACCAGTGGCTAAGGGCGCGCAGACGAGCTCCGCCAAGGTCCATTTCGCCGCCGCGAAACCGCGTTCGGACATCCGGACCGTGCTCAAGGGCGGCGTGCTCGCGCTCTTGGTCCTGGGCGTCGCGCCCTTCTTCCTGGATATCTACACGGTCAATATTCTGATCCGCGCCCTGTTCCTTGCCACGCTCGCGTTGACCGTCGATCTGCTGTGGGGATACACGGGCATTCTCACCTTCGGACAGTCTGCCTTCTTCGGCATTGGCGCTTATGCCTGCGCGCTGGTTTTCACTCATTGGGGATTCGGGGCCGGTTGGGCAATTCTTGCCCTGGTCCTTGGGATCATTGCCGCCATGGCCGTCGCCGCGCTGGTCGGCTGGCTCGCGTTCTATCACGGCGCCGCGCCGCTTTATGGCTCCATCGTTACACTCGCGCTACCCATCGTGCTGACCCAGATAGTGTTCGCCGGGGGACGTACCACCGGTTCGAGCAGCGGGCTCTCAGGCTTCCCGACCTATTACTGGTCGATCGAGATCTGGTTTTGGCTCGCCGGCGCCTTTCTGGTGGTGGTCACGGGTCTGGCGTGGCTTTTCGTGCGCAGCGACATGGGCCGGGTATTGGTCGCAATCAAGGAAAACGAAATACGCTGCGCCTATCTCGGCATCCCGGTGCCGCGCATCAAGATCCTGCTCATGGTCGCCGCTGGCGGCATCGGCGCAATCGCGGGTTTCGGCTACGCCGCCTTCACCAATGTGGTCGCGCCCGAGCTTACGGGCTTCCTGCTCGGCACGGAGCTGCTCGTCTGGGTGGCGCTCGGCGGCCGCGGCACGCTCATCGGCCCCGTTCTCGGCGCAATCTTCATCGATGTGACGAGTTCCTATCTCTCGGGGAGCTTCCCGTTCTATTGGAAGCTCCTGGTCGGCATTCTGTTTGTCGTGGTCATCGTGGCGCTGCCTCAAGGCCTGATGCCGGTCGTGACCAATCTGTGGCGCCGCTTGGTTCCGGGTAAGCGCAGTGCGGCGGAGCCGGCGAAATTGGCGGCGGCACCGAAGCGAGAGATCGCAGAGAGCGTGGACAAGCCGCTAATCGTCCGAGGAGTCCATCGCCACTTCGGCAGCCTGCAGGTTCTTCAGGGTATCGATTTCGAAGCCGAAAAAGGGGAACTCCTCAGCCTGGTGGGGCCGAACGGCGCCGGCAAGACGACCCTGATCCGCTGCATCGCCGATGGTTACGAACGCTCAGGCGGTGACATCACGATTTACGGCAAGCCCCTAGGCCGGTGGGCGCCCGACCGCTGCGTTGCGCTGGGCATCGGGCGCAAGTTTCAGGCCGCAAATGTCTTTGCCACGCTTACGGTCGGGGAGTGCCTGAGGGTCGCCCGCTACCGCCTCGATCCACCGTCGACCTGGGCCAGCGACACCATCCTCAACCTTCCGGAAGCGGCGCTGCGCATCGTCGAGGAAACCGGCCTCGGAGAATCTTTGGCAACCGAGGCCCGCCATCTCGCCCACGGTCAGAAGCAAGCCCTGGAATTGGCCATGGTGCTGGCGCTCGAGCCGAGCATCGTGTTGCTCGACGAGCCGACCGCGGGCTTGACCCGGGTCGAACGCGAGCGTATCGGGACCATCCTGACCTCGCTAACCGAGCGCGAACGCTTGAGTGTCTTGCTGGTCGAGCACGATCTCGATTTCGTTCGCAAGATCAGCTCGCGGGTGATTGTCCTGCACCAGGGGCGGATAATGCTCGACGGTTCTGTCGATGAAGTGGTCGGGTCCGAACTGATCCGGAACATCTACGCCGGCAGCGCGCAAGGCGGGCGAGGAGATCCGGAATGAGCGACGGCGCAGCGACACTTGAGATCAGCGCCCTGACCAGCGGTTATGGCGAGGCGATTGTCATTCGCGGCGTCAGCATGACCGTGGCGCCAGGCGAGATAGTCGCGCTTCTCGGCAAGAATGGCATGGGAAAGAGCACACTGCTCAAGACCGTGATGGGGTTTCTGCCGGCGCGCGAGGGGAAGATCACCTTGCGAGGGCACGACGTCACCCGCGATCCGCCGCATCGCATCGCGCGCCAGGCGATCGCCTACACACCGCAGGAGCAGGCTATCTTTCAGGACCTGAGCGTGGGTGACAACCTGCGCCTCGGACAATCCGAGGCCAGCTGGTTCGAGGAGGAGTTGGCGCGGGTCGCCCAGGTGTTTCCGTTCCTCAAGGAGCGTCTGGGCCAGCGCGCCGGGACCCTGTCCGGCGGCGAGCAGAAGATGCTGCTGATCGCGCGCGCATTGATGGCGCGCCCCAAGCTCATGCTGGTCGACGAGATCACGGAAGGGCTGCAGCCCTCGATCATCGAGCAGCTCACCGAGGCGCTGGCGGTGCAGCGCGAGCGGACCGGCGTGGCCATGCTGCTGGTCGAGCAGAACGTCCGCTTTGCGCTCAACGTGGCGGACCGCTGGGCGGTCCTCAAACTCGGCGAGATCGACGACGCGGGCAAGAGCGACGCGCACAACGCTGCCGCGCGCATTGCCGATCACCTTTCAGTCTGAAGTAGGAGGGAGGCGCCATGGGCCTGCATCTGGCCACCTTCTCGATCGTCGGCCACTGCCCGCGGCGCGGCATGCTTGGCGTCGCGGTCAGCACCGCGGTTCCGGCGGTGGGCGGGCTCTGCCCCCACGTGAAGGCCGGCGTCGGCGCGGTCTCGACCCAGTCCTGGGTCAATCCCTACCTGGCGATCGAGGCATTGGGTCTGATCGAGCAAGGAACCACGGGTCCCGAGGCGCTGAAAACGGTTCTGGCCGCGGACGAGGCAAAGAACTTGCGCCAGATCGGCGTGGTCGAT
>VRUB01000148.1 GCA_019456345.1 Nitrospira sp.
AGAAATACCCACGGAGACCATGATCGCAAACAAAATGATAATGATCATGAGAAGATTCATGGTGGTATAAAAAAGGCGCCAGACCCCGTTTCTGAAGTGTTCGTCATATACTACAAGCAATTCGTAAAAAAATGAGGTCTGACCTTTAGTGATTAGTCTTTGTCAGGATCGGCCTTTGCCAATCTGCCAGCATTTCTGAGCGAAACCCGTGGTGCGAATTCGATCTGCGCATTTAGATTGCGTAGATCGTCATGCGCCCTGTTAAATTCCGTGGGGAATCAGGGGCATTCGGGCTCTGCAGTAAGGACTTCAATCTCCTCGGCTGTCGGCGTCTTGCCATGATCACCCCCCGCATCGAACAGAACTTTCCATTCTCCGTTCGTGCTCAGTCGCCAGGTCGAGCTGAACGTTCCCCAAACATGCTCGGGTTCCCCCCTGTCCCCAATTGTCGTCACACGATAGGGCCCGCGGCTGATTGCGATCGTGCCGTTGGCAACTACCTCTACGATTGCAGGACGCCAGCGTATCTGCGCTCCGTCCCGTGCGAAGAAGCCGGCCCATGCCTGGCCTATCTCCTCAGGCCCACGGGATACCTGTCCGGTTACAAATCGTGCCTCCGGATCGAGATAGGCGATGAACGCCTCAAAGTCGCGATTCTCGACAGATCGACTGAAACCGACTTCCGCGCAGACAACATCCTGTCGAACCGGATCGATCGCAGCTGATACTAAGGCTGCAGCAAACAAGATTTCGATAATCATCAAAGATCACCAGTCAGGTGGCCATAACGCCGCGCTATGGGCGGTCAAAGGAGATGCGGAAAAACAAGGAATACAGCACCGGCACGACGAGCAGTGTCAGGGCCGTGGCAAACGCGAGCCCGAACATGATCGTGATCGCCATTGGCACGAACATCGCCGTGCCACCCCACAATAAAGGCATCATGCCGAGCACGGTCGTTGCTGTGGTGAGCAGGATCGGTCTGAGACGTTGTTGCGCCGCCTCGAATATCGCCTCCGCGGGCTTACGGTGAAATTCCTCAATTTCAATGGCGATACGATCCAGTAATACAATCGCGTTATTGATGATGATGCCGGACAGGGCTATGAGCCCGAGGATGGTGAAGAACCCAAACGGTGTATTTGTGACCAGCAGCCCGAAAGTCACACCGATCAAGCCAAGCGGGATTGTCGTGAGAATGATGAATGGCCGGCGCAGGGAATTGAACTGGCTGACCAGCAATAGCAGGATAATCATGCCGGCGATCGGCAACTCTGCCGCGATCGATGCGTTGGCATCGCCTGACTCTTCTGTTTCACCGCCGATCTCGAATTTGTGTCCTTGCGGCCAATTAAGCTGAGCCTGCTCAAGCCACGGCACCAGCGTACTGACAACTTCCGTCGCGGTCGTGCCCGTGGTGAGCTGAATGTTTAGTGACAGCGTGCGTTCGCGGTCGCGGCGCTCGATAACGCCGGATTCGAAGGTCAGCTCGACATCGGCAACCTGTTTCAGTGGTACGAACCGGCCGGTTCCCTGCGAATAAACGCTGAGTCCGTCAAGCTTGCGGAAGTCCTGACGATCGGCGGCGACTGTCCGCAAAATGACGGGAATCAATTCGTCGCCTTCGCGGTACTGAGTCAGATCGATGCCGGTCAAGCCGGCTTTGAGGGAGTAAGCGACATCCTCACTCGTTACTCCCGACCGCCTGGCAAGTTCCTGGTTGACGCGGACCAGGAGTTTCTTGGTCTGCAGGCCCCACGTGTTCTTGACATCCCTGACGGCCGGGTTGTCGTAGAGAAATGCCGTGACCTCGTCGGCCAGGGTGTAGAGCGTGTCGATGTTTTCGCCCGATAATCGAACGATGATCGGGTAGTCAACGGGCGGTCCGTTTTCCAGGCGTTTGACCTGCGCCGCGAGATCCGGATATGTCTCACGAACATATGCTTCGATGCCGCTGATTACTTCGTCGACCCTGTCCCCCGAACTCGTGTTGACGATCACGAATGTATTTGCGGGATTCGGATTCGGTGGATTGAGGCTCAACTGAAACCGTGGACCACCCTCGCCAATGAACGTAAGCCAGTTTCGAACGACCGGCTTGCCAGTCTGCGGCGAGTAATACGTCTTGCGAACGAACTCGTCCACGCCGGCGATAATCTGCTGACTGGCTTCTATCGAAGTGCCCAGTGGCATCTCGAGCTTCGCAGTAAATATCGGGTCCTCGGACGGCGCGATGAATTCCTGGCGGACCGTGCCCATGCCGACAATTGCCATTGTAAAAAACAGCATAACCAGACCGATAAAACGATACGGATACCGTAATGAGATGCCCAACAGGCGCCGGTACATGCGATACCAACGACCGTCGAAGGCCTGATCGGCTGCATCAGGCTCCGGGCCGCAGCGCAATGCGACGGTTGACAGCATCGGGATGAAGGTCATCGCGAGCAACCAGGAAATCAGCAACGCCAGGCTGACGACGTAAAAAATATCGGACGTGTATTCGCCGACCGCCGACTTGGCCATCGCAATCGGCATGAATGCGACGGCGGTTGTCAGTGATGAGACGAGCAACGGCGTTCTGAGCTCACGCCCGGCCTGGACAGCTGCGTCGATCGGGCTGGCCCCCCGCTCCCGTTTGACCAGAATAGACTCCACGATGACGATCGCGTTATCTACCAGCAGACCCAGTGAGATGATCAGCGCAGCCAGCGAGATCCGATTTACCGTGATATCGAAGACCTGCATTGCGAAGAAGGTCGATATCATGGTTGCCGGGACCAGGGCACCCACGACCAGGCCCGTCCTGATCCCCAGGAAGCCGATGACTACTACTATAACTATTACAATGGCTTGTAATAGACTTCTCGAAAAATCATTAATATTCGCTTCGACCAGATCTGCCTGAAACCAGACCGTCTCCAGCTTGATTCCCCAGGGATATCGCGCAATCAGCCCGGGCATCAGATCTTTCAGTCGCTTGCCGAGCTTGAGGATATCGCCGCCCTCCCGCATGGACACGGCCAGCACCAGCGCCGGCTGACCGTTGACCCGGGCGATGCTCTTTGGCGGGTCTTTGTAGCCGCGATAGATATCGACAATGTCTTCGAGATAAACGAGCGCCCCGCCCGGCAGTTCGAGCACGGTGCGCTTCAGGTCATCGAGAGATTCATAATTACCGGTTGGTTCGAGCGTGATTCGCTCCCGGCCACTAACAATGTTGCCGCCGGACGAGAGTATGTTCACGCTGGCCAGCGATGCCGACAACTGTTGCGGCGAAAGGCCAATCTCGGACATCCTCGCGTTGTTGTATTCGACAAAAATAACTTCCTGCTGCGCCCCGTGAATATCGACTTTCGCAATATCGGGTTCCTTGAGCAGCACGTCACGCAATTCATCCGCAACGTTTTTTAGTTCGGCATAGGTGAATCCATCGCCTGTCAGCGTATATACACTTCCAAAAACATCGCCGAACTCGTCGTTGATCTCGGGTACACGACTGCCTTGCGGCAGATCCGGGACCACGGTATCGATCTTCCTGCGCAAGTCATCGAAGATCGGCCGCATGATCTTGTAGCTTTCCTTGAAATTGACATAGACAATCGAAATGCCTGTCCTCGATTCACTGATAATGTTGTCGACCTCCGGCATTTCCTGCGCCTTCTTCTCGATCTTGTCAGTGACGAGGTGTTCTACGCGCTCAGGACTGGCGCCGGGGAACTGGGTGGTAATAAGGACTGTCCGGATGATGAAGCCTGGGTCCTGCGCCTTGGGAATTGACTGAAAAGCGAGGACGCCGGCGATGATTAACAGCGCAACAACCGTAATCGTTATTCGGTTTCCTTCAATTGCCGCACGCGTCAGGTCCATGACTAGCTGTCCATCACCATCAACGCCTCAGGGAATCAGAACGCGCTGGCCGTCGCGAATGACCGAGATCCCGGCTATCACGACACGATCGCCGGCCGACAGTCCAGTCACGACTTCGATGCCGGATTGTGTGAGCTCGCCGAGCGTTACGGGCCTTCGGCTGACAATGGCCTGCCCCGGGACTTCAGTCGGGTCCGCTATATAGACGAAGGTCCCGGACGGGTCCCGGATCACGGCTGCAACGGGCAACACGACACTACCGCTGGCGGCCAGCGTGTCGAATCGGAAAGTGACATCGGCAGCGAGGCCGGAGCGCAACGACGGATGACTCTCGACGATTTTGGCAACGACGGGAAATGTTGCTGTATTGCCAACCGACGCAACGGCAACCTCGCTCACTTCGCCAGCAAATACCGTATCCGGAATTGCGCCAAACATAATCTGTACGGGCATGTATTCATCAATGCTTGCGATCAGGCTTTCAGGTACGTCGATCTCAACCTCAAACTCGTCGCCGCAACTGACGGCAGCCACCTGTCGCCCCGCCGTCACATTCTCATTGACTTCGATGTCAATCGAGGCAATCGAACAATCTGTATCTGCCCGCAATATCGTATAGGACTCATTGAGCCGGGCTATTTCCAGCGCCTTTGTCGCGGATCTTACCTGCGCCCGCACCGATTCGGCCTGGGCCCTTGCTGCGTCAAGATCATTTCGCGACGCATTATCGTTGGCATAAAGACCTTTTGTGCGATTATAAATTGCGATCGCATTACGCTCATTTGCCTGTGCCTCGACGAGGCTCGCCTGCGCCTGCTGTACCTGCAGGGAAAAGCTGGCTGCATCGAGCCGGGCAATCAGATCGCCGGCATTCAATCGTTGCCCGACCTGCGCCGGTACGTCCGTGACAGTGCCGGAGACCTTGAAACTCAATCGCGATTCCCTGGTTGACTTCGATATGCCGGAAAAGCTGCGCTCGCGGGCCCCACTATCGTCACTGACCAGGATGAAACGTACAGGGCGCAAACGTGGTTCCTCGGGCGGAGCTGCCCGGTCACACGCAGAGAGCAAGAAAAGCGGTATTGACACGACCAATGCCGCGACTGTTTGTTGCGGTATCCTGCGTTTTCCTGGTTTCGACATCTCAGTTTTTGCCACCAGTCATGAATCGCCGAGTTTCATCGGCGATTGCATTGCGTTCGTCTGCCGGCAGCAGAAAGTCGAATTGACC
>VRUB01000149.1 GCA_019456345.1 Nitrospira sp.
TACCCTATCTGTGGCTATTTTATCGTGTTTTCCCGGCGTGCCAGGCGCGCGTCACGTCAGTATTTGGAACGGGTCCTGGGGCGCGCCGTAGGCATCATGGAGGTGTGCCGTCACTACCATTGTTTCGCCGCAACCATTTTAGACCGCGTATTTCTATTGGGTGGGCGCCATGAAATATTCGATATCGATGCACATGGCGCCGACGTCATCTTGCAACGAGTCAAAAAGGGGGAGGGCTGTATACTACTCGGATCTCACCTTGGTAGTTTCGAGGTGTTGCGCACGCTAGGAATTGCGATGGCGCATTTGCCGATTAAAATTCTCATGTACGAGGAGAATGCCCAAAAGGTGAGTGAAATCATAGCAAGCCTAAACCCCGCTTTGTCGAATTCCGTTATTCCCATTGGTACCCCGGACAGCATGTTACGAGTGAAGGAATGTCTTGATCAGGGGGAGCTCGTGGGGATTCTCGGCGATCGGGTTGCGCAAGATGACAAGATCGTGCGCTGTAGCTTTCTGGGACAGCCGACCCACTTTCCGGCCGGGCCTATGCTTTTGGCTGCGGCTTTAGGGGTGCCGGTCATTTTGTGTTTCGGGCTGTATCGGGGCGGGAACCGGTACGAAATCTATACTGAGTTGTTGGCCGACCGCATAAAGATCTCGCGGACCGACAGATCCGGGGACCTACAGCGTTGGACGCAGCGCTATGTGGATCGCCTGGAGCACTATTGTCGATCCGCGCCGTACAATTGGTTCAATTTCTATGACTATTGGGCCATGGCGAAGCGCTAATTGGGGTCGGCACGTAATCTCACTGCTGCTCTGTTTCGCAGCTGGTGGATCCACGCCCTCCTACGGTACTGACACCGGGACAGATACGCACGACCAATCTTGGAGTCTCGCACAACTGATGAAAGAGCGAGGCCAGGTGTCCCATGGGCGCGCGCGATTCGAAGAGGTGAAGTATTCCAGCCTGTTGGAAAAGCCCATAGTCCTCAGAGGTATGCTGTACTACGATGCACCCTCGCGGGTCGAAAAACGTACGGAGTCCCCGTTTGAGGAGCGATACGTAGTAGACGAAGGAACCGTGTTGATTGAACGCCACAAGAAGCGTCCCCGCATCTTTTCGCTACAGGACCATCCGATGATCAGGGCGTTCGTCGAGGGCTTCAGGGCTACCTTGGCCGGTGATCTGGAGACGCTTCAGATGTTGTACGACACCCATTTCTCAGGTGAGCGTCAGCGCTGGCGCCTTGTCCTCGTGCCGCTGCACGATGATATGAGCAGCATAGTGGAGTCGATTCATATCGAGGGCAGCGACACGGACATAACGCAAATCGAAATCCGGGAGGTAGGAGGCGACAGCTCCCGCATAAGCATTCGCGAAAATCTGTTGTGACCGGCTTTCGCAGCCGTCTGCCCATACTACTTTGGCTGGCGCTGTTAGGCGTGGCGACGTGGGTCGTTTCCGCTCAGACCAGGGTTGTCACGGACCTGACGTTATTTCTGCCTCGCGCTAGTGATCCTGTCGAGAACCTACTGGTGGCACAGCTGCGGGTAGGTTCTGCGTCTCGATTGATTCTCGTCGCTTTGGAAGGAGCACCTTCACGCGCGCTGGCCCGCACCAGCGCGGCACTTGTGGACCGGTTGCGGGCGAGTAGGTTGTTCGCGTACGTGAACAACGGCGACATACCGTGGTCGCCTCGAGAGCAGAACCTCCTGTTGCAAAACCGTTACTTGCTAAGCGCTCATGTCGTACCTGGGCGGTTCGCGACCAAGGCGTTGCACGAGTCGCTAGAGGAACGCCTGCGTGCGCTGCTGTCAACCGTAGGCGCGTTCGAGAAACACCTGTTGCCAAGAGACCCGACGGGCGAGTTTCAGGCGGTGTCGCAGATGTGGGCGGGTGAAAGACGACCTCAACGCAAACATGGTGTTTGGTTTTCAACCGACGGCAAACGGGCCCTGCTTTTGGCGGAAACACGAGCACCGGTTTTCGATCTCCAGGCCCAAGCAGTCACACTGTCGCGCATTCACACAGCGTTTGCCGAGTCCGCAGAAACCGAGGCAGTGAGGCTCGTGCTGAGCGGTCCATCGGTGTTTGCGGTGGCGGCCCGTAACTCGATCCGAGGCGAGGTATGGCGATTGACTACCCTAGCCATCGGGCTAGTAGCGGTGCTCCTGCTGGCAGTTTACCGCTCCGCACGAACGCTATTGCTTACCGGCTTACCATTGCTAACAGGAGTTCTGATGGGAGTCGCCGGCGTGAGCCTGGTCTTCGGTTCCATTCATAGCATCACCCTGGCATTCGGGGCCACCGTCATCGGTGTGGCCGTGGACTATCCGATCCACCTGTTCTCACACCGAAAGGCGGGCGAGGCGGCGGATAGCACGATGACCCGCATCTGGCCCACGTTGCGGCTGAGCGTTTTGACCACGGCCATCGGCTACACGGCCATGCTGTTTTCCGGCTTCACCGGGCTGTCCCAACTGGGATTGCTGGCGATTGTGGGCCTGATCAGCGCAGCAATGGTCACACGCTGGGTGCTCCCGGTCCTATCGTCAAGTGCAAGGACGGAGGAACCGCCGCAGCGTAGGCTTTCAATCATTAGGGTAGTGGATCAACTTCGCCGACTGTGGTGGTTGTCTGCAGTGTTCATTGTTGTTGGCACAATTTATTTCGTGTTCCTGGACCACTCACCGTGGGAGACCGACATTGCCAACCTCAGTCCCATATCAGCTCGGCACAAGGCCCTCGATCGGGCGCTGCGCGCCGAGTTGGGTGCCCCTGACGTGCGCAAGTTGTTCATTGTCTTCGGCGACAGCGCAGAAGACACGCTCCAGCGCAGCGAACGGCTGGCCTACACGTTGAACGAATTTGTGGAGCGACGTGCTCTGACCGGCTTTGATGCTCCGTCGCGATATATGCCAAGCAAAGCCCTGCAGCGACAGCGACAGGCGGCGTTACCGACGGAGGCCAGCTTGCGACGGACCTTGCGCGAAGCCACACGAGATCTACCGTTTCGGAAGGGCCTGTTCGAACCTTTCGTCGCTGACGTTGTCACGGCACGAACCAGTGCTCCGTTGGGGCCTGCCGATTTTCAAGGGACCGCGTTGGGCGTGCGGCTGAGTTCGTTGCTATTTCGACAGGGCACTCAATGGGTGGCGCTGCTGCCGCTGCGAGGGGTGATTAACGAGACAACACTAGCGCAGTGGGTGTCACGTCTGAATGACTCCCAGGTACACTACCTGGATTTGAAGGTGTCCTCCAATCAACTCATAAACCGCTATCGTGACGAAGCGCTCATGCTACTAGTCTGGGGTGCCGCTGCCATTGTGCTGGTATTGGTCTTGGGATTACCCTCTTTGAGGGTAGTATTGCGTGTGTTATTGTCGGTAGCGGCTGGTGTTATAGGTGTTGTCATGCTGTTGCTGGTGTTTGACCAGCGACTATCGCTTTTTCACCTCGTAGCGCTGCTACTGGTAGCAGGGATCGGCTTGGATTATGGCCTTTTCTTCAACCGCGTGTACCAAGAGCGCGCTGAGCGGGAACGGACTGCACGCGCTTTGGCGGTGTGTGCTGCTACTACGATGTTGGTATTCGGCGTCCTTGCCGTTTCCGAGACACCCGTGTTGAACGCAATCGGTACCACCACGGCTACGGGAGCAATCTTATGCCTGGTCCTGTCCGCAACACTCTGCCGGGATCCCACTATTTCGACCTCATCCACCAGTGCAGGGCCTACTGACGCAACAGCGAATTTCTCGACGCATTAACTCATGGCCATGTCACCTCTGTATATCACCGGTTTTTCAGCGGCCAGTGCGCTTGGCCGGGGAGTGAGCGCTACTTACGGCGCATTGCTGCGGGAGGAGTCCGGTCTTCGGCCGTGTGATTTCGAAAACGCGAAGCTAGATACCTACATTGGCCGGGTTGCCGGATTGGAGTCGGAGCCATTAGGCGACCGATTCGGGCAATACGATTGCCGCAATAACCGTCTCGCCAAGCTCGCGCTGCAGCAGGACGGATTCGAGGACACGGTCATACAGGCGCGTGAACGATACGGGACTCGGCGCATCGGCGTTTTCATAGGCACGAGCACCTCGGGTATTCTGGAGACGGAGTTAGCGTATCGAAATCGGGACCCGGAAACAGAAGCGCTGCCTTGTACGTTTCACTACGGCCAAACCGGCAACATGTTTTCGGGCGCGAGCTTCGTGCAGGGCTTTCTGCAGCTACAGGGTCCCGTGCTGGCGATCTCCACGGCTTGCTCCTCCAGCGCCAAGGTATTCGCGGTCGCCTACCGTTTCATTAGAGCGGGGTTCTGCGACGCGGCCGTGGTAGGTGGAGTAGATAGTCTTTGCCTAAACACGTTGTATGGCTTCTCCTCCCTTGAGCTGGTCTCGAGCCAGCCTTGCCGCCCGGCAGACCGGGAGCGCGATGGCCTTTCCATCGGCGAAGCGGCTGGCTTCGTTTTGTTGGAACCGACATATGACGGAAAGGGGCCAGGACCCGTCGCGCTGCTCGGATACGGCGAAAGTAGCGATGCCCACCACATGTCGTCGCCGCATCCAGAGGGACTGGGCGCCCGGCTCGCCATGGAACGGGCTTTGAGTTGCGCGGGTCTGAGGGCTAGGGATATCGACTACGTAAACCTCCATGGGACGGCAACACCGGCTAATGACTGGACCGAGGATCGGGCGATTTACGATGTTTTTGGAGCGAGTGTGCCGTGCAGTTCCACCAAAGGTTGGACCGGTCATACTCTTGGGGCCGCCGGGATTACTGAAGCCGTCATCAGTGTCTTGTGTATTAAGTATGGATTCATACCGCGCAGCCTTAATACGCGAGAGCTCGATACTGCGTTCAAGAGCCAAATCGTGCTCGATACCCAGAAGCGGCCGATAAGGTGCGTAATCAGCAATTCCTTTGGCTTTGGTGGTACCAACTGCAGTATCGTTTTGGGGACGACCGAGTGACGGTCAAGATCTATGTTAAAGGTATTGGGATATTAGGGCCCGGTCTCGACGGCTGGGACAAAAG
>VRUB01000150.1 GCA_019456345.1 Nitrospira sp.
CTTTGGGAACTTTGGCCGAAACCAAAGTTGCTCGTCTGCGGGGACGAGACCCGGTTAATATATTTCGCCGGTAGGCGACTTACCCGCTGACCATATAATGCCGTGCCTAGCGTGGATTTCTGCTCCACGCTAGAATGGCGCCCAAACACAAACCGCAGAGATCGCCATGATTGTCGAACAAGTTTGGACCGCCAACGCCTATCGCAACTTTAACTACCTGCTCGTTTGCCCGAAAACAGGCGAGGCGCTTGCAATTGATCCGCTGGATCACAAGAAATGTCTCGCGGCTGCCAAGAAGCACGGGTGGGAGATCACCCAGATCGTGAACACGCACGAGCACGGCGATCACACGGGCGGTAACCGTGCCGTGGTCGCGGCGACGGGCGCCAAGTTACTGGCGCATGAGAACGCCGGCAGCCGAATTCCAGGAGTAGACCGCGGGCTCAAAGCCGGAGACGTTATCAAGGTAGGCAAAACCGTGGAGCTCGAGACCCTCGATACCCCCGGTCACACCATGAGCCATGTGTGTTTGCTCTCACATACCGACACACCGGCATTGTTTTGTGGTGATACCTTGTTCAACGCCGGCGCCGGAAATTGCCATGGTGGCGGCCACCCGGAACACCTCTACCACACCTTCGCCAGCCAGCTGGCCAAGCTGCCGGATGAGACGCTGGTGTATCCGGGCCACGATTACATCACCAACAACCTGAGCTTCACGCTCGACCGCGAGCCCGACAACGAGAAGGCTGCCGCCTTACTGCAGGATGTCCAGGATCAAGACCCCGACCAGGCGCTGGTGTCCACGCTCGGGCTCGAGAAGGAGATCAATACCTTTTTCCGCCTGCACAGCCCCGCCGTAATTGCGCGGCTGCGCGAGGCGTTCCCGGACCTTCCCGACGACCCGGATTCCAAGACGGTGTTCGTCAAGCTGCGAGAGCTCCGCAACAGCTGGTAGTCGCTCGCGCTATCCCCCAGTCCTGAGGCATGCCTGTGTGCCCACGGGCCTGTCGGGGAGAATTGGAGTGCATGACCCACAGCGGCACGACGTCCCCCAGTTGGAAGGAATAAGTTGATATAGATCAGCAATATTGGCTTTGGTCCGTGATTTGATATAGTTGGTTTCTTGTGGATTCAACGGTCTTTTCTTATTCAAGAGGCGCTTTGACTTGGAGGCTGGCAGTCTAAGAGTGAAGGGCATGGTCGAGAGCAAGGGGCGATTGCCCGGTCTGATCCCGGCTGTGGGGGCAGCAATCCTATGGGGCACGTGGGCGCTCTATGCGAATTACGAGCATAGCCTTTCGACAGGTACCGTAGCGGCACTCACGCAAGCGATCGCGGCTTTTTTCCTGACCTTCTACATTTCATTGTCCGTTGCCTTCCTATTCGATCGCTGCGGAAAATCTGTATGGAAAGTGATATGCCCGGTGGTCGGCACAGTGGGCGTCCAGGGCACGCTGTTGGTGTTGATTCACTACTATGCGAAGACGCCGGAGATTCTCAAGACGACCGCACTCCCCATCGCACTCGCGACGTTGTACTGCAGCTATCTCACCTATTTACTCTTTCGGCGACAGGCCGCCGAGGGCATTTAACAGATATGATTATGTGGCCGCAGCCATTCGGGGGTCTGGCATTGTTTACAGAGGGTTTCTGAACGAGTTTTGCGGCGCGATGCGCGCAAGCAAGCATGGGTCCGATAATAACTAAAACTTCATCTACTACTAATACTAAATGCTTCCGACCGAACCATGAAAATCAGCGAACTGATTGATCAGCGACGCAGCGAGAAATTCGCACTCCACGAGCGCTACGTGAACCCTCAGATGGTCAGGATGCTCAAGACCATCGGGTTTGACCGTCACTATGTGCGGGCCGAGGGTCCATACCTTTTTGACGACAAAGGCGAGCGCTACTTGGACCTGTTGAGTGGCTTCGGTGTCTTCGCCTTGGGCCGCAATCACCCGAAGGTGATCCAGGTTCTGCAGGACGTACTCAGTGCCAAGCTGCCGAACCTGGTGCAGCTGGATGTCTCGGTGCTCGCGGGTCTGCTTGCCGAGCGTCTGGTGGCCCTCGTGCCCGACGGCCTGGAGCGTATCTTCTTTGCCAACTCCGGTAGTGAGGCCGTGGAGGCGGCGATCAAGCTCAGCCGCTGCGCAACTCGCCGTTCGAAGATTCTTTACTGCGAACGTGGTTATCACGGACTTACTATGGGCTCGCTCTCGGCGATGGGCGATCAATACTTTCGTGAAGGTTTCGGGCCGTTCGTACCCGACTTCGAGCACGTCCCATTCGGCGACCTGGCCGCGCTTGAGCGCGCACTCGCCGCTAAGGATGTGGCAGCCTTCATCGTCGAGCCCATCCAGGGCCATGGGGTGTGGCTTCCCGATGATGGGTATCTGCCCGAAGTCGCGGCGCTGTGCCGCCGCCACGGCACACTGTTGATCGCCGATGAGATACAGACAGGGCTGGGGCGCACCGGCCGCTTCTGGGCGGTGGAACATTGGCAGGTGGAGCCCGATCTGCTGTGCATGGCGAAATCGCTTTCCGGGGGGTTCGTGCCGGTGGGGGCGGTGGCCGGCCGGAAGTGGATCTTCGACAAGGTGTTCGATCGTATGGATCGAGCGGTGATTCACGGCTCGACCTTCGGCAAGAACAACCTGGCCATGGCCGCCGGGCTGGCGACGCTAGAGGTGATCGAAGAGGATCGCCTTGTAGAAAATGCGGCGCGCGTGGGTGGGCAAATCGTCGCCGACCTTGCGCCGCTCGTCCAGCAGTACGAGCTGCTGAAAGACGTGCGCGGTCTTGGGATGATGATCGCATTGGAATTTGGCGAACCCAAGAGCCCATCGCTCAGGGCGTCTTGGAAGATCCTGGAAGCAGCGAACAAGGGATTGTTTTGCCAGATGATCACCATCCCGCTGTTGACCCGCCATCGCATCGTCTCGCAGGTCGCGGGTCATGCCATGCACGTCGTGAAGTTCCTGCCACCGCTTACGTTGAACGATGACGACCGTCGATGGATCGTTAATGCCGTGAAAGAGGTCATCGCCGATGCGCATCGGGTACCGGGCTCGGTGTGGAATTTCGGCAAGACCCTGGCCCGCCAGGCCATCCGGATGAAGGCCGGCGCCGGTTGACTCGACGCGTTCTCGGGCGCTTAGCGACGTTCGCGATCGTCGAGCATGTCTGATCGCCCCGGTCTGTTCCATCCGCTGTGCGGAGCCAACCTCGCTACGCTCTTGCGGTTGTTCGCGACGAACGGCGCGGTCGCACCACGCCACCTTCCGCGGGCAGCCATTGCGTTGGCGGTCGCCCTTGTGCGCTGGCCGTTTACCACCGTGGAGCGGCTCATGGTGGCGATGACGCGACGTCGCCGCGCCCCGATGAAAGCACCCATCTTCATCGTCGGGCATTTGCGCAGTGGCACCACGCATCTGCATAACGTGCTAAGCCAGGCGGAGGAGTTCGGCTACATATCACCGCTTGCGGCCGCTTTGCCGTGGGATCTGCTGGGCATAGTGCGGGCACTGGAACCGCTGCTCGCACGGGCCCTGCCGCCCGAGCGCTACGTCGACCGCATTCCCGTCAACGTGGATTCGCCGCAAGAGGACTCCATCGCGTTGGCGAACATGACGCCGCTGTCCTATTACCATGGCCTCTACTTTCCGCAGCGCTTCCGTCATCATTTCTATCGCGGCATGTTTTTTGACGGCTGCCGGCCCAGGGAAATAGCACAGTGGCGGCGCCGGCACATCCAGTTCCTGGAAAAGGTGTCCCTATATCAGGGCGGCAAGCGGCTGCTTATTAAGAATCCTGCCTACACGGGTCAAATCGCGAGACTCATCGAAATCTGGCCTGACGCCAGGTTCATCCACCTCTACCGCAACCCCTATGTCGTGTTTCCGTCGACACGGCACTTCTTCAACACGCTGTTGCACGAGCTTGCCCTGCAGAGCTATAACGAGGCACCCGTCGACGAGGTCATTCTGCAGAGCTACCCGCGCTTGATGAACACGCTGCTGGCAGACGCCGCGAAGCTGCCTGCCTCGCGTTTCGTGGAGGTCCGTTTCGAAGACCTTGAGAACAACCCGCTCGGCGAGACCGAAAGGATTTACCGCACCCTCGACCTTCCCGGGTTTGAGCAAGCGCGGCCTCGTTTCGAGGCGTATGTGACCGGCGTTCGCGGCTATCGCAAAAACCGTTATCGATTCGATACTGAAACCACGCGGCTTGTGCAGACTCACTGGGCCGCTTTCATCGAGCGCTGGGGATACGAGCCGCCAGTGGAATGAAAACCCTATGGGACCCCACAGTGCCATGACCCCGTAGGCTCGATCCCGAAGCCCCGAATTGCGTGTGCTATTTATTGGTAAGCTTGGCCACCATGCGTGTGGCGGTGACAGCGATCAAGCGGTAGCCACACAAAGTGCTTGGTGTGCCGCTCGACCGGCGTAGCGTCGCCGTCCGTCGGCTGAGGCTTCAGGACCAGGGCCGCTTGTTTATTATGGCGCACGCAGCATGGTGATCGACAACCGTGGAATGACACTGCCTGGGGGTAAATCATGCAAGCGGGCGCGATAACGGGTACGGTTTTGGTAGCCATAGGGCTCCTCTTTGTACTTGCGGGCACATCCGCAAGTGAGCTAACCAAGGAATCCCTGTTCCGGACAGCCAACGACGCCTACGAAGCGGCCCAGCGGGCAGAGGCAAACGTCTTTGTACCCAAGAGTTACGCCAGGGCGGTCAAGCATTATCGCAACGCCGAACGGAAGTTCACCGCGAGCCAGGATACAGGTGCAGTTCGCGCTGAGCTCACTCTGGCTACCGAGTATTTCCAAAAGGCGCTTGAGGCCAGTCAGGCGGCGCAGGCGAGGCTCGCTTCGGTTCTCAAGGCACGTGCTGATGCCGAGCAGGTAAAGGCCGCATTGCATGCAGGCACCCTGTGGCAGCGCGCCGAGCAGA
>VRUB01000151.1 GCA_019456345.1 Nitrospira sp.
CTCTCGAAAATCTCTCGACGAAACGGCTGCATCTTTCGCGGTGCACGCGTTCCCTCCGGGAAGAAGAACAAGTGGCCCGATCGCTCTGCCTCGACCGCGAGGTAGCTCGACTCACCGATGATCCGTTTTCTCGCTTCCCGCAACAACTTCCGCCGCTCCGCCGACCCTTTTCCTTTCAGGACTTCTCGCTTGCGCAGGATTCTCCGCGCGCCGAGGCAGCCCATCATGAACACACCGATCTCACGGATGACGGGGGGAAGGTAGAGATCACGCATCACGTATCGAGCCGTCATGCGCTGGCTCCAGAGATTGATGCCGATGAGGAAACCGTCGTAGTTGAAGTTCTGTTTCGCCGCGATCAGGCACGGACCCTTGCGTGGGATGTTCTCCATCCCCTCGTAATTCAGGTCGAGCTTCCACTTCAGGTACCACTTCACCGGCAGGAACAGGGCCCCGCTCACCGCTGGCTGGAGGAACCGCTCGAGTCGTTCCATGGCAGACGATCGTTTCATCACGTGCAGCCCTACCCCGCCGCCGACCCGTTTCGAGCGGGGGACCAAGCCAGCAAGGCCTGGGTTCCCAGTGTGTCTGCCTCGACGGAGAACGCAAATGCATCGAGTTGGGCCATGAGGTCCGTGAGTTCACCCTGCGAGAGGTGCCCGTCCACGGGCAGGTAGACGATTCGTTTGAAGATGTCCTCCACTTGAGACGCGACCCTCTCTCCATTGCGTATCGGGGAGAGGATGGTGCCGCCTCGTGTGGCGTCAAAGCCCGCGCGCCGCAGGTGCGAGATGAGTTGCTCCGGTTGCTCGCAGAGTACGGGAAACAACCAGTGCGCATGTTTGTCGCCCTCGCCACCCAGCAAGGTCAGCGACGCAGGCAATGCTCGCCCAACGCGTGCCCCGGCGAGTGTACGCGCAAGCACACGCGAACCGCCGGGCCTCTCGAGGCGCCGTCGCATCAGCCCTAATTGAGCCGGCGCTGGTCGCCAGCGCAACGAGGCCCGGAGGTCACTGCCCCGAAAACTGCGGGTCACCGCGTTGATGGTCGCGTCGAAATCCATCCGGAGGGTGGTGCTCATTGCGGCGGCCGCTCCATACACACGAGGCACGGCGAGGACTCGCAATACGAGGTATTTGAGAAGCTTTCTCGCGAAGCTGAGGTTCGTGCGCTGCGGATAGTCGGCGTTAAGTCGACGCATGCGCGCGAGCAACTCGGGCTCGCGCACTATAGCGACGCCGCTTCCAAGCGCGGTTGCAGTTTTGAGGGCCCCAAAGCTGAAAAGACTGATGTCGGCGTCCGGATGCCCTCGCCAATCGTCGTGGGCGAAAGCTTGCGCGGCATCCTCGACGAAGAATAGACCGCGCTCGCTCGCCAGGGCGACCCCCCGACTGACGTCGAATCGCGCCCCGAAGAGATGGGCTACGACGATGGCTCGTGTCCGCGGAGTGATCGCGGCCTGCAGCTGAGCCCAGCGCGGCGCCATCGTCTCTGGATCGAGGTCGACAGGCACCGGAAGCGCACCGCGTAGGCGTACAAGCTCGGCCATGTGCGGGATATTGAAGGCCGACATGAGCACTTCATCACCCGGCTTCAGCTCCATCGCTTGTAGCGCGAGGTCAAAGGCGCTCCGCACCGAGAAGCAGGCCATGCAGGCCTCCCTCGACGCTCCTCCAAAGACCGCTTCCGCGGCTGCGGCCGCGCTCGCCCCGTCCCGCGCCTCCCCGCACAAGGCAAGGCCCGCGAGGAGGTCCGCGACGCCGATGTCCAAGCGCTTACGAGGGATGAGTTTCAAGGGAGACTCATCCTCTCACTGGCCTCATGAACGATGCCGCGAAGGGCTCAAAACGGCCGCCAGTCTGAAATTTTTGGTTATCGACAGTATCAGGATTGAGTAGGTCACGGTTCGTCTCTTTGATTTTCATCCTGCAACCACAGGCGAGCATATAACCAGTAAAGCCCACCCTCGATCACGATCTTCCTGGGTGTCATCCCAAACCGTCGGATCATTGTCTTGCTCATGACCCTTGGCAATTAAACAATCGTTTAGAGCCGTGAACACAGGCTGATTTGGTCGTAGGGACCATTCCTCAGCGGTGCGGCACTCACTCCACCCTTGAAACATGTCGTAATAAACGGTGCATTGCGTCATTAGGTAGTCGCCTACATTGAACAGGTCTGGCTCTTCCGGACCTGGCCCGTCCCCGCCACCATCACCGCATGCCACCATAGCCAGCAACAGACCCGTTAGCACCAGATTGTTTATGTGTGTCCAAATTGTCTTGTTGTCCATTACGCCAATCCTTTTGTAGTTTTGCGAGCTACTGCGAAGGATCGCGCTATCACACGTTCGTAACCTGAGGACGGTCTGATTTCGTTCTGATGATGTGCTGATGGACTGAGTTTTACGTTTGTCGGTGCAAGATATTACGGGTCGGTGGCGTATTTCCAATGTCTGCTTTGGGTCGTTAGCGGCCCTTCGATATCGTATCAGCCCAATGTCTGCTTTTGGGCGTAAAGTGGACGTCGGAGACCTGAACCAATCTAAGGTTCCAGGGCTTCACTGGTTCTAAGCGGTCTCTGAGTATTGAATGCGGCCAATGACGTTAGCGCAAATCACACTTATATATAGATGCGGCGAGATTGCTCGTAGTTTGCCACTCGTAAGTGGAACTCGTAGCTACATTATTCCGGCCGAAAACGCTGAGTGTGTTGGTATCATTTTATCGCCGATCAGAATTACCTAGAACGTCGACGACGTCAGCGTGACATCCGCCTCCGACCAGACCAGCGCGAACCGGTCCGTCACATCGGTCGCGTCCTTGTCCTGTGCCTTGAGGCTTTCAATTAGCCCGAACATCGACCAGCCGTTGCGCGGATAGTCTTCCAGATCTCTCCGATATACGGCTTCAGCCTCCGCTGCTTTACCGGCAGCGAGAAGCGCTTTTCCGAGAGAGTGACGGGTCGGGTAGTACCAGAACGGCGGCTCCGTATACGGCAGCTCGTCTTGTGTTGCTACGGCTATCCCGAAATGCGTTGTCGCTTCGTTGGCGTTTCCTTCGGCCATCGCGATTTCGCCGAGCACGAGTTCGTCAGCGATCTTAAGCAGCTTGGTGGCAGGATAGTAGATCGTGTCCAGGAAGTGCACATCGGTCGCATCGCGTAACAAGACGAGTTTGTCACGTTCGGTGCGTGCCGCGTCGAGGTCGTTTTTTCTCGCATAAGCGGTCGCGCGTACGTAATGCCAAATGCCATTCGAAAATTCGAGGTGTTCTGGTGGCTGCGGTTCCGCAAGCACCTCGTCCCAGCGGCCAAACTGCGTCAGGGCGAGCAGGGGAATCGTATTGAAGAACTCCACGCCCGGGAACTGATCGATCATCTCGAGCTGAACGTTCGCCGCAACTTTGCGCGCGGCTTCAATTGCGACTTTACTTCGCCCCTCCATGCTGGAGGCGGCCCACAGGAAATGAATGTTGTGCGGGTAGTATGCCGCCGGGTAAAAGCCCTGGGCGTTACACTGCTCGATGTATGCTTCATCCACGGCTGCTGCCTTAACGTTCGCCTCGGAGGCATCGTGATAGCGGCCCACGCGCCAATAAATGTGGGCAGGCATGTGAACGAGATGTCCTGCACCAGGGACAAGGTCGGCGAGGGTATCGGCCGGCAATTCCGCGCGATCAGGGTTTGCGGAAGCTTCGACGGCGTGAATATATAAGTGGTTGGCGAGCGGGTGTGAGGGCGAACGCTCCAGCACCGTTTCCAGGGCGGTCAGTACTTCCTCAGTCAACGGCTTCGGGTTCTCCGGATCAAGCCAGTAATCCCACGGCATCGTGTTCATCATTGATTCGGCAAAAAGCGATGCCGCATCGTCGTCCTCGGGATACTTGTGATGCACCTTGCGCATCGCATCGACATAGGCCAGATCAAGCGGCTCTCGCGGGGTTGACGGGTCTCCGTTATATCGCACCGCGAGTGCGTCGATGTAATCACGCTCCTGTTGGCTAACACCTTCTTTCAACACCAGCGCTTTCTGAACCGCAGCAAATGCGGTGCCGCGATCCTCCTCTGACATCACGACTTTGCCGTTGCTCGTGACGTTGATGTTCGGCCCCAATGCCAGTGCCTCGCCCCAGTAGCACATGGCGCAGTTCGGATCGAGAGTCTGCGCCGCACGGAACGAGCGCACGGACTCTGCGTGATTGAACGCAAAATCAATGATCAGACCCTGGTCGAAATAACGCTGTGCGCCAGGATCGGCCGTCGTAATCTCATGATGATGGCTGCCCATGCCATCGAATAACGGTGCGCCGGCCCGGGCAATAAGTTCAGCCTTTGGGTTCGGCGGTGTCTCGACGGTAGCACGCTCGTCAGGGGCCTGTGGTGAACAGGCCGTTAAAGAAAGCGTCGCTACACCGATTGCAAAAAAAGTAATTCGAATCGAATTCATTTGTTCCCCCGCGTTGTTCAATTTGTGTACGGATTATAGCCGAATGATCTAACATCGGCCGTCGGGGCGACGAGACAATCAATTCAGCCCGCGGCGCTCGAGAAGCGGTTCAATCAATGGTGCTCGGCCACGGAAGTTAATGTACAGCTCCATGCCGGGACGTGTGTTGCCTTTGCTCAGGACATGTTCACGGAGTCTGGCGGCGGTCGCCGGATCGAACAGACTGGTTTCCTTGAAGGCCTGAAACGCGTCGGCGTCAAGGACCTCAGACCAGATGTAGCTGTAATAGCCTGCGGAATAACCGCCCGCGAAGATGTGGGCGAAGTAAGTGCTCCGGTATCTGGGAACGATTTCCTCGATCAGATCGATATCGGCCATGGCTATTTTCTCGAAACGCCGTGGCTCAACCGCCTCGATCGAATCCAATGTGTGATAGGCCATATCGAGATAACTGGCAGCCATGTACTCGACTGTCGCGAAACCCTGATTGAATTTTGCCGACGCCACGATCTT
>VRUB01000019.1 GCA_019456345.1 Nitrospira sp.
GCTGGTCTACGACGGCGGGCCGGAGCAAGAGCTGCTGGCGCGCGCCGCGCTCGATATCAGAGAGATCAGCGGAGAGCTAACGGAGCCCCTGCGACAAAAGGAGTTCCGCATTGTTAACGACCAACTGCTACAGGAGGCGGCGCATGCCGTCGAAACAGCGGACGACGCGCAACTCGGCCGGGTGTTGTCACTGCTGGGCCAGCTCTCCATCGAAGAGCAGGACTTTGATTCTGCCGAGGTTTACCTGATGGAGGCGCTCGACGTGTATAAGCAAGTCGGTGACGCGGTCGGCGCTGCCCAGGTGCACATGCACCTCGGGCGTATGCACCTGAAGGTGCGCCAGCGGGCGCGCACGGCCGGCCAGGCTTACGATCGACTGTTGCTGGCGCGATGGCAGCTTTCCCATGGCCAATACTACACCGCGGAAGAGAACTTGAGACTCGTCATCGACGAGAACCTGTCCATCAATCGCTTCGGTGCCGCGGCCAGTGCTTATAACTCACTGGTGCGGGTGTACATGGAAGTCGGTGACTCCTATGAGGCCGAACAGACGGCCATGGAAGCGGCGCGACTCTACGCCGCCTCGGGACAGGTGGCAAACGCCCGATCGGTAGTGACGAATCTCAAGCGGGCGGGCGTGGAAGATAGGCGTTTGTTCGGCATCGAGCAAGAAATCGACCGCCGCTTCGAGGAATTCAGGGCAAACGTCGAACAAATCGCGCGCGCCCAGGACTACCGCCGGCTTTACCACTACTATCGCTCGCAAGGCGAGCAGCTACGCGCTTGGAAGCTGCGACTGCAGGCCGGTAGATCGCTGCGTAACGTGTCGAAACGGGCGATGTATCGCCGTATTCCCGATGTTTTAGCGCTTTTGTATGTCTCCAACGACAACAAGGCACGTGCACACGATTACTTCGATCTCGCCAGTCAAACCTTCGAGATCGAAGGTCGCCAAGATCTGGTCTCACAGACCCAGAGACTCAAAGGCCAGGTTCTTTAGGGCGTTGTCAAGGCGCTGGGTTGGGGTTATTCTTACGACGGGCTCGGGGGGGGTGGTCGTTCCCGTGCCGACAGAGCTATATTCCCGACCACGATTCTAGAGATGGAGGTTCCGATGAAACTAAAAACTACTGTGACCCTTTGTGCTGTCGCGTTCGCGCTGGCCATCGCCAACGCGGCGCAGGCGGGCACGCTGGAAGACGTTAAGAAACGTGGCGTATTGAACTGCGTAGTCAGCACCGGTATCCCCGGCTTTGCTTTTCCGGACAAAGACGGTAACTGGAAGGGCTTCGACATCGACTTCTGCCGCGCCACCGCGGCGGCAGTCCTAGGCGATCCGAAGAAAATCAAGGCCGTGACGGCCACCGGCAAGACGCGTTTCACCAAGCTGAACTCGGGCGAAGGCGACGTACTGTGGCGCAACACCACGCTCACGTTCTCGCGTGACGTCGGCGTGAAACTGCGCTTCCACGGTGTCAACTATTATGACGGCCAGGGCTTTATGGTGCCCAAGAAGCTCGGCGTGAAGAGCGCCAAAGACCTGGGCGGCGCTTCGATCTGCATCCAGACCGGTACAACCACCGAGCTCAACCTTGCTGACTTCTTCCACTCCAATGGCATGAAGTACGAAGCGGTGACAATCGAGACCAACGACGAAGCGCGGCAGAACTACCTTGCCGGCCGCTGCGACGTGTACACGACTGACGCCTCCGGTCTCGCCGCCACGCGCTCTACCTTCACCGATCCGGAGAATCACGTGATTTTGCCCGAGATCATATCCAAAGAGCCGCTGGGCCCCGCCACCCGTCACGGCGACGACCAATGGTCCGACATCGTGACCTGGGTATTGAACGCCATTATAACCGCTGAGGAACTAGGCATCACTCAGGCAAACGTCAGGAAGATGCGAAGGACGTCGAAGAACCCTGAAATCATGCGTATGCTGGGCAAGGAAGGCAACCAGGGGGCCGAGCTCGGTCTCGACAAGAAATGGGCCTACAATATCATCAGAGCCGTCGGTAACTACGGCGAGATCTTCGAGCGTAATATCGGCAAGGATACGCCCATCGGTCTCGAGCGGGGCCTGAACGCGTTGTGGACCAACGGTGGCCTGCAGTACTCGCCGCCGTTCCGTTGATAGCGAGCGTTGCTAACAACGGTTGAGATTAACGCTGGCGCGCTGCGGCGCGCCAGCGTGTTTCCTGTGGATGTCTTTCGATGACGACTCTGGCCGGGGCGCGCACCACCGATGATCGCAACCTGATTGCACGCCTGTGGGACAACCAAGAGGCGCGCTCGGTCATCATCCAGATCATCACCCTGGCGGTGGTGCTCGCCCTGGCTGTGCTGGTCCTGCGCAATATCGCCATCAACCTCGAGGCGATCGGCAAGGAATTCAACTTTAATTTTCTGGGTGCGCCCGCCGCCTACGACATCTCCTTCTCCCCGTTCATCGAATACACCTCGCGCCACACGCATTTGCGCGCGGCGGTGGTGGGAATACTCAACACCCTGCTGGTGGCCGTTTGCGGGGTCTTGCTGGCCTCAGTGATGGGTTTCATCATGGGGATCATGCGGCTGTCCAGCAACTGGCTGATCAGCCGTATAGTTTATGTGTTCATCGACTTCGTGCGCAACATCCCCGTGCTGTTGCACATTCTGTTAGTCCACGGGATCATCGTCACCACCCTGCCGCCGCCGAGGCAAGCTATCGACATCGGGGCGGATTTTTTCGTTACCAATCGTGGCTTCTTCGTCCCTGCGCCCGTATTCCAGGACGGAGCGGGCGTCGTTGGTATTGTTTTCATCATCGCAATCATCGCCGCCATCGTGTTTCGGCGCTGGGCCAAGCAGGTGCAGGACACGACCGGCAAGATCTATCCTGTATTCTCGATCTGCACGGCGATCATCGTCGGAGCGCCACTGCTCGCATTTGTGGTCATGGGCGCGCCCCTGTCCTGGGATATACCGCAGCTCAAGGGGTTCAACTTCCAGGGCGGTCTGGCGCTGAAGCCCGAGTTCCTGGCCTTGTGGCTTGCTTTGTCGTACTACACCTCATGCTTTATCGCCGAGATCGTGCGCGCCGGCATTCTCGCCGTTAGTCACGGCCAGACCGAGGCATCTTATGCGGTCGGCCTGCGGCCGAACCGCACGCTGCAACTGGTGATTGTCCCACAGGCCCTGCGCGTGATCATACCGCCGCTGACCAGCCAGTACCTGAACATCACCAAGAACTCATCGCTGGCCATCGCCATCGGCTATATGGACGTCGTCGCCACCATCGGCGGCATCTCGCTGATGCAGACCGGTAAGGAAATGGAGACCATGATCATCGTGATGGGCGTCTATCTCGTGATCTCGCTCACGGTCTCGGCGTTCATGAATTGGTTTAACCGCAAGATGAAACTAAAAGAGAGGTAGGCGCAGGGAGCAGCGTGGCTGCTCCTAATGGAACGCAACCTTCATTGCTTATGACGGAATCGAGCACACCACAGGACTACGTACCGGGCACTCACCCCGACTTGCCGCCGCCGGTGAGGACCACCGGCCCCATCGGCTGGGCGCGGATAAACCTGTTCTCTTCGCCGTTCAATATTGTCCTGACGTTGGTGGCGGTCTACGTGCTGATGTCCATCATCCCCCCGGTGGTGGAATGGGCGCTTGTGAAATCAGTCTGGACCGCCGAGAATCGCGTGGATTGCTGGGCCCAAATGGAGGTGCCGGAAGGCGCGGCGTGCTGGGCATTCGTCAAGTCGCGGCTGCAACTCTTTATCTACGGTTTCTATCCCCAGGCTGAGCGCTGGCGGGTACAACTCTCGTTTGTGCTGTTGATATTCGCCATTCTGCCGGTGCTCTACGACAAGCTTCCGGGCCGCAGGCACTGGTTCTGGTACGTTGTGGCGTTTCCGTTCATTGCCGGTTGGCTGTTGGTTGGCGGATTTGGGCTGACGCCGGTCGACACCGATCAGTTCGGCGGTATCATGCTGGCCGTGGTTATCGGCGTTACCGGCATATCGTTCTCGCTGCCCATCGGTATTCTGCTGGCGCTGGGGCGTCAATCGGACATGCCGGTGCTGCGACTTTTGTGTGTGCTCTTTATCGAGTTCATCAGAGGAGTACCGCTGATTGTATTGCTGTTCGTGGCATCGACGATGTTGAATTACTTTCTGCCGCCGGGCACTTCGTTCGCCCTGCTGATGCGCGTGTTGATCATGGTGACGATCTTCTCCGCTGCCTACATCGCCGAAGTCGTGCGCGGCGGGCTGCAGGGCATTCCAATAGGGCAACACGAGGCGGCCGACGCGCTGGGGCTCACCTACTGGAAGGCGCACCGGCTGATCATTCTGCCGCAGGCGTTGAAGATCTCGATTCCGGGCATCGTCAACACCTTCATCGGCTTGTTCAAGGACACCACGCTGGTGCTGATCATCGGCATGCTGGATCCCCTCGGCATCGGCCGGGCTGCGCTGGCGGATGCGGAGTGGGCCGGGCTGGCGCGGGAGGTGTATCTGTTCGTGGCGATATTCTTCTTTATCTGCTGCTTCAGCATGTCACGCTACTCGCTTTATCTCGAACGCAAGCTCCATACCGGTCATTAGTCCTAGACGCACACGAAAATCACAGGAGCCACCCCCATGGCAACGGAAAACCAAACGGACAGCCGCCGGAAAGTCGCATCGGCGATGGACTCTTCCGAGATGGCCATTTCCATCACCGACATGCACAAATGGTTCGGCGAATTCCATGTACTGAAAAACATCAACCTCAAAGTGCGTCGCGGAGAGCGTATCGTGATCTGCGGACCGTCGGGATCGGGCAAGTCGACCTTGATTCGCTGTATCAACCGGCTCGAGGAGCACCAGCAAGGCTCGATCGTCGTTGACGGCACGGAGTTAACGCATGACCTCAAGAACATCGAGAAGATCCGGTCGGAAGTGGGCATGGTGTTTCAGCACTTCAACCTTTTTCCTCACCTCACGGCACTGGAGAACTGCGCGCTGGCGCCCATCTGGGTCCGCAGAACACCGAAGGCGAAGGCCGACGAAGCCGCCATGAAGTATCTCGAGCGCGTGCGAATCCCTGAGCAGGCCAACAAATATCCGGGTCAGCTATCCGGCGGCCAACAGCAACGTGTTGCTATTGCGCGATCGCTGTGCATGAACCCGCGCATCATGCTGTTCGACGAGCCGACATCCGCGCTCGATCCGGAGATGATCAAGGAAGTGCTGGAAGTCATGGTCGAGCTGGCGGAAAGTGGCATGACGATGCTGGTGGTGACCCACGAGATGGGCTTCGCCACCGCCGTCGCGCACCGCGTCATCTTCATGGACTTCGGTGAGATTATCGAACAAAACGAGCCGCACGAGTTCTTTAAGAATCCGCAGCACGACCGCACCAAGTTGTTTCTCAGTCAGATCCTGCACCATTGAGTACCCACGGCGGAATGCTGTATCGACCGTGTCCCACCACGCCCGGCCCCGCCAAGCGCGGCCATTGCGGCGCAGGCGGCGCTACTGGTACATGCGCGCGCCGTTGCCCGGATTCTGAGGAACCAAGGTGAGTAACACCGATGCGGTGATTACCAAGGTGTTCGCCACGCCACTGGCCATGGTCTGGCTAAAGGACACGGAGAGCTTGAATCGGGAGTTGGCAGAGCTTTTTCTGCGCAAGGAAAAAGAAGGCGATAAACATCGCAGTCCGGTGCGCATTCCGACGCAGATCGGCGACGTATTCGAGAGCACCTTTGACCTTTACAACTGGCCGGATCCACCGGTGCAAAACCTGGCGCGCCAAGTCCACGAGATCCTGCTTGACCTGGTGGCCACGCTCAACGCTTACACAGCAGAGCAGATGGCCAAGTTCCAGTTTCACTACCATGCCTGGTTTCACATTACGCGTTACGGGGGCTATCAGTCCATCCACTACCATCCCAAGGCGAGCTGGTCGGGAATTTACTGTGTGCGTGCCGGCGAGGAGGTGGAAGGCCGGCCCGAGAGTGGCGTGGTCAAACTCTACGATCCTCGCGGCGCGGTGTTCATGCACGCCGATCCGGGCAACGAGCATCTCATGCCCGATTTCAGCACTACACCGGTGTACCTGACCCACCAGGAAGGCCAGTTGGTGATATTTCCGTCCCATCTGATGCACGAGGTCTTACCGTACCTGGGTAAGCGTGAACGCATCGTGGCGCCTTTCAATGCCTGGATCACGCGGCTGGGTTGAGGCTATCTGGCATTTTGCCTGCGCCCCGTCAGGTGCCGTCGTTAGTGCCGACGAACCGCTATACTGCCCGATCCCCTGCAGAAAGCCTAACCCCTCTGCAGCGCCTGAGGCACGGCAGGGGTGGGGTGTTTTGTCAGAAGAGCATGGCGTCTACACCGGTTTCCCGTCGACCCACGCACCGGTTGCCGAGTTCTACCACAGCATTGAACGACGGAAGCGCAGATGATTATCACCATACCGAGTGTCTTACCGGAAACCATCGCCGACCAGATTGTTGCCGACCTTAATAGTCTCGAGTGGCGTGCGGGCGAGACCGACGATGCCGAGTACGCCGCGTTGGTCAAGAGAAACCTGGAGCTGAAAGAGCAGGATAACCCGATCGTGGCACAATACGGCAAGCTCGTGCTCGAGGCGATACTGACCAATGCGGAGCTGAGGGGTAAGGCGCTCCCGCACAAGGCCAAAATCCCACAGTTTAACAAGTATACGGACGGCGGCTTCTATGAGCGCCACGGCGACTCCGCCTTCATGGGGAAACCCGAAATTCGCACCGATCTCGCCGTAACCGTTTTTCTCAACGACCCAGACGAGTACGTAGGGGGTGAACTGACGCTCGAGTACCCCTCGGGCGAGGTCCGCCAAATAAAGCCGAAGAAAGGCACGCTCGTGTGCTATCCCTCTGACGTGCTGCACCATGTCACCCCAGTGACCGACGGCGCACGCTACGCGGCAATCACGTGGATACAGTCAATCATCCGCGCACCCCATCAGCGCAATTTGCTGGCCAGTGTGATTGCGCTGTCGAACCGTATTAAGGCAACCGATGGGGTCAACGAAACGTACGCAGAGCTGGTGTGTATCCAAAACAACCTGTTGAAGATGTGGGCGGAGTTCTGAAGAAGAACTCGGATATTGCACGAACTCACCATAGAGATCGCAGAGAAAAGCCCGCAGAAAAGTCCAACGCAGAGGCGCCACGAGCGGTACAAGGATGTACCGTTTGCGGACCTAACGATGGAAAGACGCAGACGGGCTAAAGTAAAAAATAGGGCAATCTTGGGCGTTCTTTGCGGCTTAGCGTCTTAGCGTTGGGTGTTTGTTCTAAATGATGGCTCTGCGCTCTCTCGATCGCCAGTTCCCGACGCGATTCTGCCCCCATCATCGCTGGCGGTATGCGCTTCGCGCTTTGCGGTCAAATGTTCAAGCTAAACGACCTCAATCAGGTCCGCCGCGATCAGCTTGTCTGTAAGTATCGACACGTCAGCAGGTCGTGTAGTGTCGAATGCCTGCCCGAGAGTGTTCGCATCGAAGAAATCGCGACTCAGGATCCACTCGACGATCTTTGTCTCGTTACCGGACAAAGCGTATTCGCCCGATGCGGTGGTCAACAGCGAGCCGTCGCCACGCGGCTGCAGCGTGGCGCCCACCCAGCGCACCCGGTATAACGACACGGGATCGCGCTGCGGTAACGCGAAACGCGTTAAGGAGTCACGCAATACGCGCCGGCGCTGTTCCTGGCGCGACTGCCTGGCGGTTGCCGCGTCCGTGATGATCTCGTACAGACGCTCAGCAAGCCGCCGCAGGTGGGCATCGTAGGCCTGCGTGTCATCGAAGTGAGGCATGGCCTGGCGAAACAGAGGGTCGGTGAACAACGATCGCAGCAGGACAGTTATGAAATCATGACCGGTATGGGGCACCAGGCCGAAGCTTAAATGAAGGCTTGCCTCGCTGGTCGCGACCGCATCATGGTACTGGCCCCTGGGGATGTAGAGCACGTCACCCGGGGTCATTTCCACTGACTTGAGCAGCTCGCCCTTTGCCGATTCATGCTCCTCGGGTGGGAGACTGGCGTAATCAAACCCGGACCCCTCAATCGGATCAAGGTATCGGCCTTCATACAAGTGCCAGGTCTTTTTTCCGGCAATATGCAAAGCAAACACGTCGGTCGTGTCGAAATGCGACGTAAACCCCTGGTGTGCTTTCCACGAGCAATAGACATTGCACACCGCCACATGGCCGAGAACCGTCTCCAGCGAGGCGGCCAAAGCCGCGATCCCCGGTGATAATCGCTCCACCAGGTCGAGCACGAGTGTAGCGCCCTGCTGCAGATAACGCGCAACACGTTCCGGATCCGGCAACATCGCCTGCGTGCCCTCGCGCGTGCGGCCCGGCGTGCAGAACTCCTCGGGTTTGAGATCACGTCCGCTCAGAACCATTTTGATCGTCCGGTCCGACCACAGCGACGGCTGGTTAAACAGCCGGTTAAGCTCGTCCCAGGAGAACATGTGGGCGAGCTTGTCTGCGTGACCGGGAATGTGCACTGCGAGCTTGCCGTAGGCGTGCTCGAAGAACTCCTCCGGCGCCATCGGCTGCAGCAGCTTGCGAAATGTCATGTCTTGGTTGTGCATCGCTCGGTTACTGTTGCCACGGGGCATAAATATTCGACCGTAGCCAGTAGCTACCTTTCTTACGCCAGCTCCGCAAGATCCTTGAACAGCTCCAGCGCCTCCGGGTTGGCCAACGCCTCCTTATTCCGCACCGGCTCACCGTGCACCACATTGCGTACGGCAAGTTCCACAATCTTGCCGCTCTTGGTTCGCGGTATGTCGGCCACCTGGATAACTTTCGCGGGTACGTGGCGCGGGGTCGTGTGATGACGAATCCGATCTTTTATTTTCTTGACTAGCGCAACATCCAGTGACAGGCCATCGCGCAGGCGCACGAACAGCACGACGCGCACGTCGCCATGCCATTGCTGGCCAATCACGAGGCTCTCCTCGACCTCCTCGATCTGTTCCGCCTGTCGATAGACTTCCGCCGTTCCAATGCGCACCCCGCCCGGGTTCAGCACAGCATCGGAACGTCCGTAAATAATAATTCCATCGTGTTCAGTGAGCTCCACGTAGTCACCATGACACCAGATACCGGGAAAACGTTCGAAGTAGGCCGCATGATATTTCTTCTGCTCAGGATCGTTCCAGAAATCCACCGGCATCGACGGAAATGCTGCAGTACAGACAAGCTCGCCTTTTTGCCCTGTAACCGGCCGACCCTGTTCGTCGAAGACCTCGACCCGCATCCCCAGGCCACGGCACTGCAGCTCCCCGCGCCACACCGGCAGGATGGGATTGCCCAGGGCAAAACAGGAGACAATGTCGGTGCCTCCCGAGATTGAGGACAGGCAAATATCGCGCTTGATCTTCTGATAGACAAAATCGAAACTCTCGGGTACCAGCGGCGAGCCGGTGGAGAGTACCGCGCGCAACGATGTCAACTTGTGGGTCTTCATCGGCTCAAGGCCGGCCTTGCTCACGGCGTCAATGAATTTGGCGGAAGTGCCGAAGACAGTCATACCGGCCTCGTCCGCGAAGTCGAACAGCACATTACCGTCGGGGTAAAATGGTGAACCGTCGTAAAGTAACAAGGTTGCCTCTGCAGCGAGTCCCGAGACGAGCCAGTTCCACATCATCCAGCCGCAGGTGGTGAAATAAAACAGGCGATCCCCTGGCTTCAGGTCGACATGAAGCAAGTGTTCCTTGAGGTGTTGGATCAGCGTGCCGCCGGCGCCGTGGACGATACATTTCGGAACCCCGGTGGTGCCGGATGAGTACATAATGTAAAGCGGGTGATCAAACGGCAGCGACTCGAACTCGATCTCGCTTGTCTCGTGGCCGGCGACAAAGTCCCGCAAGTACACGCTGCGGCGGATGCCTGACAGCAACGGCTCGGCTGAGACATACGGCACCACGACGGTCTGCACCAGCGATGGCAACCCGTCGACGATCGCTCGCAGCTTTACCAACGAATCGTGCGTCTTCCCGTTGTAGTAGTAGCCGTCGGCGCCGAGCAGAATCTTCGGTTCGATCTGTCCGAAGCGATCCAGCACCCCTTGGGCGCCAAAATCGGGGGAGCAGGACGACCATACGGCGCCGACAGCGGCTGTCGCCAACATCGCGATCACGGTCTCGGGCATGTTTGGCAGGTACGCCGCCACGCGATCGCCCCGGCTTACGCCGGCCGCGCGCATGGCCTGCGCCAGCCGTGCGACCTGCTCGACAAGCTCGCGGTGACTCAGAACGCGCCTGATGCGGTCCTCGCTCCAGAATATGATAGCTGCGCTGTCATCATGGCGGCGCAAGAGGTTCTGGGCGAAATTCAGGCGCGCCTCGGGAAACCACTGCGCGCCGGGCATTTTGTCGCCGTTGCGCAGCACGACCCGCCCCCGGCGCTGGGCAATAATTCCACCGAAGTCCCATACCGATTTCCAGAATTTCTGCGGCTCATCAATCGACCATTGATACAGCGCGCCATAATCCGGAATGCTTACCGCCCGCTGCGAGCACACCCGGTTCATGAAGGCGGTCAGATTGGAGTTCGCAATGCGCCCTTCAGAGGGGGTCCACAGAGGTGCCGCCACTACGTTGCTCCCGTCCGACCGCCGTGCGCCGAGCACGTATCATTGGCGCAATATCTTTTCCGCAAGCTGGTGCTCCTTGCGCTCGTGCTCGTGCAGGCTTTGCACAATATCAAGACGGTGTGAAGCTCTTCGAGCAGCGGAACCAAGTGTAGCACCGTGCCATGCTGCTGGATCCGATCCACCAGCCGCATGATGCTTTCATGCTCGTCTGCAAGCTCCTTGTAAACCTGTTCGACGTGCGACGCCATGGGCTGTCTACCTTACTAGCGATGACTCAGGTTCCGGGTCACTGGAAACGGCCTGGCCGCAAGAGTCCTCAGATATTGCCATAGTGCTCGCGCGATCGCAGCCCCCGGCCCAGGAATCCGTATGCCCGTGAGGGCGGCATGACCGCCTCAGAGCGCCGCACCGGGGCAAGACAGAGTCCAGAACGTCCCTGAGGGCGGCCGTGCGCTCGCCATTTTGCATACGCGCCACCCGACCGGGCCGCGGGCACACCGTAGCGTGCGAACGCACATTTGGCCGGCGAGATTGCGCCGCCAGTAGATCTTTTCCTTTCTACAACGCATAATTAATTTATTCCTCACAGTTTCCTGCAATGCCGTGGTCGCCCGCAGCCACCGGTACATATCTGGCCGGAAGATGGGAGAATCGATGCCCGTTCAGCGAAAGATGAGAAATGCAGAGCTTATCGACCGACTCGTGTCGGAGTCCCAAGACACGATACCCAAGAGCCAGGCGAAGCAGATCGAAACCTTCTTGCGCCAGTACTATCGGTGGGTTTCACCCGAGGACCTGATCAAGCAGAATATTCTCGACCTGCGCGGGGCCGCGTTGGCCCATTGGCAACTCGCGCGGCAGCGCGCGCCTGGCAAAGCCAAAGTGCATGTCTATAACCCGCAGTTCGAAAAACACGGCTGGCAGTCCACGCACACCATCGTACAGATCGTCACGGACGATATGCCCTTCCTGGTGGACTCGGTTTCCATGGCGCTCAATCGCCATGGCTTGACTATCCATTTGACCATCCATCCCGTTGTCAAAGTCCGTCGCGGTGCCAATGGCAAGCTGCTGGATGTATTTCCGTCCGGCACGCGCGACGAGGGGACCCCGGAGTCCTTCATGCAACTCCAGGTAGACCGCCAGACGCAAGCAAGCCCCCTGGGCGAGCTGGCAGGCGAGATCGAACGGGTGCTCCAGGATGTGCAGCGGGCTTGCGCCGATTGGCAATCGATGCTGCAGCGGGTACGCGACATCATAGATGATCTGGAGAAAAAGCCACCGGCGCTGGAGGCAGACGAGGTCACCGAGGCACAGGCATTTTTCCGCTGGATCGAGGCCGGCCACTTCACTTTTCTCGGCTACTGCGAGTATGACTTGGCGCCGTCGAAAACCGGAACGGAGCTACGGCTTGCAGCGAATAGCGAACTGGGAATCTTGCGCAAAAACGGAAAAGAAACCGACACGGCTCAAATTTCCGTGCTACCAAGCGAGATTGGTGAGTACAGCCGCTCCCAGCAGCTGCTGGTCGTGACCAAGGCGAACTCGCGCGCCACTATTCATCGGCCTGCCTACATGGACTTCATCGGCGTCAAGCGCTTCGACACCAAGGGGAAAATAAATGGCGAGCGCTGCATTCTCGGGCTGTTCACCTCCGCAGCTTACAACCGCACTACCCGCGAGATACCGCTGTTGCGCCACAAATCCAAGCGCATCATAGAGCGCTCGGGGCTGCCGTCGAACAGTCACGGTGGCAAGGCATTACAGAACATTATCGAGAACTATCCGCGCGACGAGTTGTTTCAGATCTCCGAGGACGAGCTGCTCGTCATGGCGATGGGGATCCTGGAGCTGCAGGAACGCCAGCGCATACGATTGTTCGTGCGGCACGACACCTACGGTCGATTTTACTCCTGCCTGGTGTACATACCGCGTGAGCGTTACAGCCGCGAGCTTCGGCTGCGCATACAGCACATCCTGATGGACACATTTCACGGTACCGGCGTGGAGTTCGACGCGTTGTTCTCGGAATCCGTACTGGCCAGGCTTCACTTCGTCATTTACACGGATCCGGCCACCCGCATTGATTGTGACCTGAAGGATATCGAAGCCCAGATTATCGAGGCCGCCCGATCATGGCAGGATAACCTGCGAGATGCCTTGATCGAACGCTACGGCGAAGAACGGGGCACCACGCTCTACAACATCTACAGCGATGCTTTCCCCGGCGGGTATCGTGAGGACTTCGAGGCTGGTACCGCCGCCATCGATGTCGAGCATATGGAGTCGGTGCGTGGCACCGACAATCTCGGAATATCCTTCTATCGGCCCATAGTGGAAACGGAAGGCGGCATGCGGATGAAGCTGTTTTCCAGCGGCCAAGCCATTCCGCCGTCGGATGCGCTGCCGGTGATAGAGAACATGGGCCTCAAGGTCATTGCTGAACATCCGTATGAGATCCGGCCGCGCGACGGCGAGCCCTTGTGGATCCACGAGTTCAACATGGTGCATGCCCATGGACTGGAGATTGATCCGGCGCAAGTCGGTGAAACATTCCAGAATGCATTCACCCGCATCTGGCGCGGCACGGTGGAAAACGATGGCTTCAACCGGCTGGTGTTGGGAGCCGGCCTGAACTGGCGCGACACCGTGATGCTGCGAGCGTACTACAAATACATGCTGCAAATCAGGATACCGTTCAGCCGTGCATACATGATCGAGACGCTGGCGAAAAATCCGCGGATTACGCGCATGCTGGTTGATCTATTTCACGCACGCTTCGATCCGCGGCGCACCAGCAACGCCGAGCAACGCACAGCCGCCCTGGTCAAGCAAATCCAGGAGCAGGTGGACGCTGTCGCGAGCCTGGACGAAGACCGTATTCTGCGCAGCTTTCTCAACGTGATCCAGTCCACCGTGCGTACAAATTATTTCCAAAGTGGCACCGACGGCGAGCCTAAGCCGTACCTGTCGTTCAAGATCGATCCGTCGCAGATCAGCGAAATGCCTTCCCCGCGACCAATGTTCGAGATTTTTGTGTTCTCGCCGCGCATGGAGGGAGTGCATCTGCGCGGGGGCAAGGTGGCGCGCGGGGGTCTGCGCTGGTCCGACCGCCGTGAGGACTTTCGCACCGAGGTACTCGGGCTCATGAAGGCACAGATGGTCAAGAATGCGGTCATCGTGCCAGTGGGCTCCAAGGGCGGGTTCGTCCTCAAACGCCCGCCCGCGGGCAATGACCGCGAGGCGCTGACGCAGGAAGTAGTGGCCTGCTACAGCATGCTTATCCGCGGCATGCTGGATATCACTGACAACTTGCAAGGCGACGCCGTGGTTCCGCCGACGTGCGTCGTGCGTTACGACGACGATGATCCGTACCTGGTGGTGGCCGCCGACAAAGGGACCGCGACCTTCTCTGATATCGCCAACGGCATCGCCGACGAGTACGATTTCTGGCTGGGCGATGCGTTTGCCTCGGGTGGTTCCGTCGGCTACGACCACAAGAAGATGGGCATTACCGCACGCGGCGCCTGGGAGTCGGTGAAACGCCATTTCCGGGAGCTCGGTACTGACCCGCAGACGACAGACTTCACCGTTGTCGGTATCGGCGATATGTCCGGCGATGTCTTTGGCAATGGCATGTTGCTCTCGCGGCATATCAAACTGGTCGGCGCCTTTAATCACCTGCATATTTTCCTCGACCCTGATCCCGATACGGAGGCCTCCTTCCACGAACGCGAGCGCTTGTTCAAGCGACCGCGCTCGAGCTGGTTGGATTACAACCAGGAGCTGATCTCCAAAGGTGGCGGGGTTTTTGCGCGCAGCGCCAAATCGATTCCGCTGTCTGCCGAAGTGCAGCTTCTGCTGCGCGTCAATGTCGAGCGTATGACTCCGAACAAGCTGATCAAGGCCATGCTCAAGGCGCCGGTCGATCTGCTGTGGAACGGCGGTATCGGCACCTACGTGAAGGCCGAGTCGGAAACCCACATGGACGCCAAGGATCGCGCTAATGACCCCGTGCGCGTAAACGGCCGAGACTTGAGCTGCCGCATCGTGGCCGAAGGCGGAAATCTCGGTCTGACTCAGCTCGGGCGCATCGAGTACGCGCGCAAAGGTGGGAAGATTTATACGGATTTCATCGATAACTCCGCCGGTGTCGACTGCTCGGACCACGAGGTTAATATCAAGGTACTGCTGAACGAGATCGTCAAAAACGGCGACATGACCCGCAAGCAGCGCAATCAGTTGCTTGCCGCTATGACCAATGAAGTCGCGGGGCTCGTGCTCGGGGACAACTACGGCCAGACCCAGGCTGTTAGCATCACTAAGTTACAGGCGCCCACATTACTGGCGGAACAAGCCCGCTTCATTCGCCGGCTGGAACGCCAAGGAACGCTCGACCGCGCCGGCGAGTTTTTGCCCACTACCAAGGCGATCGCTGACCGGCTGGCGGCACAGCAGGGCCTGAGCACGCCCGAGATTGCCGTGTTACTGGCTTATAGCAAGATGACGCTCTATGAAGAGCTGTTGTCCTCGGACGTGCCCGAGGATCCATACCTCTCGCGCGAGCTCCCGCGTCATTTCCCCAAGCGCCTGGGAGAACGCTTCGGCGCGGCAATGAACAAGCATCGTCTGCGCCGCGAGATCATCGCCACCCACATCACCAACAACATGGTCAATCGGGTCGGACCGACGTTTGCGTTCCGCATGCGCCAGGAGACCGGAGCCAGCGCGCCGGACATTGCGCGCGCCTACACCGCGGCACACGAGATCTTCGCCATCCATGAGCTGTGGACGCAGATCGAGTCGCTCGACAACCAGGTTGCGGCCCAATTACAGCTGGCGATGTTGACCGACGTCGGGGGGCTCATCGAGCGCGCCACATTGTGGCTGCTGCGCAATCGCCGCCCGCCGCTGGATATCGCATCCACCGTTGCTTACTTCCAGACCGGGGTAGGCGAACTGGCGGACAGCTTCCCCACGCCCTTGGCCGCCGAGAATCGCCTGGCGCTCAAACAGCGAACGAAGGATATTGCCTCTGACGGCGTACCGCAACCTTTGGCCACACGGGTCGCGGGGCTGTTTGCATTGTCCTCGGCATTGGATATTGTCGAGGTGGCCAAGGTAGCCAAGCGCGACATGCCGTTCGTGGCAATCTTGTACTTCGCGCTGGGCGCCCGGCTTGAGCTGCAGTGGCTGCGCGAACAGATCGCTACCCTGAAGGTGTGGAATCACTGGCACGCGTTGGCCCAATCAGGCTTGCGCAACGACCTGCACATCCAGCAACGTAATCTCACTGCGGAGGTGTTGCGCCACGCCAGCGGCACTGTTCGCGCCAAGGCCCTCGTTGACAGTTGGATCGAGAATAATCAGGCGATCGTCGATTTTTTCATGGAGCTGATGTCGGATCTGAAATCCAACGACACCATGGACTTCGCCATGCTCTCCGTCGCCGTAAGCGAGGTCCACAAGCTGCTTCGGGGCGAGACGCCGAAAAGCACGGAATCGGCATCGGCTGCCTGAGGCGCTGCCGCCGCGAACGCTGCGATGAGCCACCGGCGCGCGGCCCGCGTACTCCATACCCGCGCCGGGTGCTGCATCCCTGCCCCTGACTGCCCGCCCCCGTTTCGTCATGGCGCGCCTGTCCCGTCTTCAGCGCCTGCGGTGCGATGCAACAAGTACCGGCGCGTATACTACAACCGCTGCACGCTGCTAGACCGCCGTCGCATCCTCGTTGCAGCCCAACGGTTCTGCTGATGGTTGAAACTGTGTAAGCTAGGCCCTGCTAAAAAAAATGAGCCGAAGCGACGCATATTCGAAAGCCGATCACCGCAGTTGCCATCGCAGTAGGTGGCGCTTCATGCCCGCATCGTAGTGCTGCCGTGTCACGGCAATCGGAATCGCAGGCGCTGCATTGATCGCGTTGACGCTGTTATCCGCTGAATCGTGAGTCATGGGATATTTTCTGCAGCAACTCATTAACGGCCTGACCCTCGGGATGATCTATGGCCTGATCGCCATCGGCTACACAATGGTGTATGGCATCATCGGCATGATCAACTTCGCCCACGGCGAGATCTTCATGATCAGCGCTTTTATCTCAATCATCACCTTCCTGGTGCTGGGGCTCCTCGGCATGGGATGGGTACCGCTCGCACTGGTGCTGATACTGGTAACGACCATGCTGCTTACCGCGGTCTACGGGTGGGCACTGGAACGTGTGGCCTATCGGCCCCTACGTGGCTCCCCGCGGTTAGCGGCGCTAATTACCGCCATCGGCATGTCGATCTTTCTGCAAAACTACGTGCAGCTGCTGCAGGGCGCCCGCATAAAGCCGTTACAACCCGTTATCAGCGGCGGCTTCCGTTTCCTGTCCGAAAGCGATTTCTCCGTAAACCTCAGTTATCTGCAGATCTTTATCATCGTGCTGACGATATGCCTGATGCTTGGGTTCACTGCGTTGATTAATCGCACCGCGCTGGGGCGCGCACAACGCGCCTGTGAGCAAGATCTCGGGATGGCGGCACTGGTTGGGATCGACGTGGACCGCACGATCTCGCTGACCTTCGTGATGGGCGCTGCGCTGGCATCGGTTGCCGGGCTCATGTTTCTGCTGAACTACGGCGTGATCGACTTCTACATCGGGTTTCTCGCCGGCATCAAGGCCTTCACCGCGGCGGTGCTGGGAGGGATCGGCTCATTACCGGGTGCCATGTTAGGCGGATTGTTGATCGGCCTCATCGAGGCATTCTGGTCAGCCTACTTTACCGTGGAGTATAAGGACGTGGCCGTATTTTCGATCATGATACTGGTGTTGATATTCCGGCCCACCGGCCTGCTGGGCAAGCCCGACATAGAGAAGGTCTGAACGCATGGCCGTTGCCTCGGACGCTGCCACCGCGCTCCGCCCGCTTGACCCCGCCTATGTGCTCAAGGAGGCGGGCGCCGTCGCCGCTATCGTGTTCGCGCTGTCGATCAGCCTGGTCGGCTTCAAGACCGAAGATGTTCCTGGCGGAATCACCGTCGTCACGCGCTTTGGCGCCGTGGCCATAGTCACCGTGATTGCATTCTTCGGCCGCCTCGGACTGATCCTCTTGCGAGAGGGCCGCCCGTTCCCGGTCCTTGTGACCGCGTTGCCGTTCGCGCTCGCGCTGTTCGCACTCTTGCTCTGGGACCAGCTCTTCGCTCCCGAGATCGGGCTCAGACGCTTCTTGCCGTTCGGAGATATCATCGTCAACTGGTTGCTCGCGATTTTCGCCGCCATACTTGCGGGACGCGCGGCTTGGACATTTCGCCACGAACCGAGGGAGCAAAGCGCCGAGGAGCGCGAAAAGAAGATGGATCGCGTGGTGGCTGCACCTGTCCAGCGTGCGGCCCGCCTGGTCGGTCCGTTACTGCTGGGGTTCGCGATTATTCTGCCGTTCTTGCCCATCGCCGATCGCCGCTTGCTCGACATCGGTATTCTGGTCATGACCTACATCATGCTGGGTTGGGGTCTCAACGTCGTTGTCGGCCTTGCCGGGTTGCTGGACCTCGGTTATGTCGCGTTTTATGCCGTGGGTGCGTACAGCTACGCGTTGCTGGCAACACACTTCGACCTTGGGTTCTGGATATGTCTGCCGTTCGCCGGAATCATGGCCGCCTTTGCCGGGATCCTGCTTGGCTTTCCGGTGCTGAGGCTACGCGGCGATTACCTCGCCATCGTCACGCTGGGCTTCGGTGAGATGGTTCGCATCATATTGCTCAACTGGTACGACTTTACCAATGGGCCGGACGGGATCTCGGGCATCCCGCGGCCGAGCTTTTTTGGTCTGCCTTTTGTACGCAACCCGCCCGAGGGGACCGAGACGTTCCATAGTTTCTTCGGGCTCAGCTACTCACCGATCGACCGTATTATCTTTCTCTATTACGTGATCCTGCTGCTGGCGCTCGCGACCAACGCTTTCACCCTGCGCCTCCGCAAATTGCCGGTAAGCCGTGCCTGGGAAGCGTTGCGCGAGGATGAGACAGCATGTCGCAGCTTGGGAATCAATCCGCGCAACACCAAGCTTACGGCCTTTGCCATCGGCGCCATGTTCGGCGGCTTCGGTGGCTCCTTCTTCGCCACCCGGCAGGGCTTCATCAGCCCGGAGAGCTTTACCTTCATTGAGTCGGCAATCATTCTGGCGATCGTGGTATTGGGGGGTATGGGCAGCCAGATCGGCGTGGTGTTCGCGGCCATTCTGCTTATCGGCCTGCCAGAGTTCTTCCGTGAGTTGCAGCAATTCCGCATGCTGGCCTTCGGGGCCACGATGGTGACTATCATGATCTGGCGCCCACGCGGGCTGCTCGCGCATCGTGAACCCACCATCCATTTGTCCGACGAAAAGACTCCGACGGGTCACAACTGATGAATAACCGGGCAACCAGCGACCACCACGACACCTCACTGCTTACGGTCGAGCACTTGAGCATGCGATTCGGCGGCCTGGTGGCGGTCGATGACGTCTCGTTTCGCGCCAACGACAGAGAGATCACTGCCATTATCGGCCCCAACGGCGCCGGCAAGACCACCATGTTCAACTGCTTGACGGGGTTTTACAAGCCGAGCGTGGGGCAGCTCACGCTGCACCACCCGCATAAGGGCGACTATCAGCTTGAACGTATGGAGGAGTTTCATATCCCCCAGCAGGCCGGAGTCGCACGCACCTTTCAGAACATCCGCCTGTTCCCGGCAATGTCGGTATTGGAAAACCTTATTATCGCCCAGCACAACGAGCTGATGCGGGCTTCCGGCTACACGGTAACTGGTCTGCTGGGCCTGCAACACTACAAGCGCGCGGAGAGAAAGGCCGTCGAGTTCTCGCGCTACTGGCTCGATCGCATGGGGTTGACTGCGCGCGCAGAATGGGAGGCGGGAAACCTGCCCTATGGGGATCAGCGCCGACTCGAGATCGCGCGTGCCATGTGCATCAAGCCCGTACTGTTGTGCCTGGACGAGCCGGCTGCCGGTCTTAACGCGCGTGAATCCGCGCTGCTCAATGAGTTACTGCTGTTCATCCGCGATGAGCACAAGATCGGTATGCTCCTCATCGAGCATGACATGAGCGTAGTGATGGGGATTTCCGATCACATTGTGGTGCTCGACTACGGCCGCAAGATTTCAGACGGCACCCCTGAATCCGTGCGCAACGATCCCGCCGTGATTCGCGCCTACCTCGGTGAAGAAGAGGACGCGGAGCTGCCTCCCAAGGTAGCCCGCGACATCAAGAAAAACTAGCCACGCCCATGCTTAAGGTATCCGGAATCCACACCTTTTACGGCAACATCGAGGCGCTGCGAGGCGTGGATATCGAGGTGCATGCAGGGGAGATTGTCGCCCTGATCGGTGCCAACGGCGCCGGCAAGTCGACGTTGCTGATGACCATCTGCGGAAAACCGCAAGCGGCCGCCGGTCAGATCACCTTTGATGGTGCCGACATCAGTCGATTACCGACCTATCAGATCGTCCGGCGTGGCATCGCCCAGGCGCCGGAGGGCCGGCGCATATTTCCATATATGACGGTGATGGAGAACCTGCAGATGGGTGCGTCCATGACAGATCCGGTTCATTTCGAAGACGATGTCGAGCGCGTGTTTACGCTGTATCCCATCCTCAAGGAGCGGCGCCATCAACGCGGGGGCACGCTCTCGGGCGGTGAGCAGCAAATGCTCGCCATCGGGCGGGCGCTCATGAGCCGGCCGCGTCTGCTGCTGCTGGACGAGCCCTCGCTCGGCCTGGCGCCGATGCTGGTGAAGCAAATCTTCCGCGTGATCAAGGAAATCAACGAGCAACAAGACGTGACGGTATTCCTGGTTGAGCAAAATGCCTACCACGCGCTACGCCTCGCGCACCGCGGCTACGTGATGGCAAATGGTCAGATCGTCATGTCGGGAACCGGCCAAGAGCTTCTCGCGAACGAAGAGATCCGGGCCGCCTACCTGGAAGGGGGACATTAAAAGACAGTGGCAAGTTTCAAGGTACAAGTTACAAGTCCAATCGCTTGGGTCATCTCCTTGCTACTTGCTACGTGCTACTTGTCACTCATTGCATGTTACTTCTCAAAAGCAGAAAAATGGGCATGGATACGGGGATAGATTAGTAGCTATGGAGTCAATCGTGGGCACAACAGTAGGCGTATTCATAGGGCTGACGGTGGTGGTCATGGGCTTCGCCGCCTATATGACCGGCCAGGCGCTGGCCTCCACCTGGAAACCCATGTGGCACGTTGTTGGTTACATTCTCATGCTCGGATTCGCTGACCGCTTTCTCACCTTCGCCCTATTCGACGGTGAGCTGCTGTCACTGAGCGGCTACTTGATTGATACGGCCGTGCTGGTCGGAATCTCGCTAGTTGCCTACCGCTTGAATCAGGCGCGAATGATGGTCAGCCAATACCCGTGGCTTTACGAACGTGCGGGGCTGTTCGCCTGGAGGCAGAAGGGGCCGGGAGCGTAAGCGCAGGGTTTGGCGTCGCAACGTGCGTTTTCCGCGCTCGCCACTTGTGCTACATTACGCGCCCGCTTGTGAGCAAGGCTTGACGAGTAGCGAAATTACTAAACGTTTTTGCAATCAAGCAGTTAATTAGGAGGCATGGATCATGAAAACCTTAAAAACACTGTTTCTCGCAGTAGCCGCGTTGGCCCTATTCGGGGCGACGAGTGCGATGGCCGAGATTCTCATTTCCACCGCCGGTCCGATGACGGGCCAATACGCCTCGTTCGGGGAGCAGATGCGGCGTGGCGCCGAAATGGCGGTCAAGGACATCAACGCCGCCGGTGGCGTCCTCGGCCAGAAGCTCAAGCTTACCGTCGGGGACGACGCGTGCGACCCGAAGCAGGCCGTGGCGGTCGCCAACAAGTTTGCCAGCCAGGGCGTGGTATTCGTCGCCGGCCACTTTTGCTCGGGCTCCTCGATTCCGGCGTCCAAGGTATACGAAGAGGAGAACATATTGCAGATCTCCCCGGCATCGACCAACCCGAAGCTGACCGAGGAAGGCGGTCCCAACGTATTTCGCGTGTGCGGCCGTGATGATCAGCAGGGTATCGTTGCCGGTAATTTTCTTGCTGCCAAGTACGGCAATAAAAACATCGCCATACTTCACGACAAGACCGCCTACGGTAAGGGTCTGGCGGATGAGACCAAGAAGCAGTTGAACAAGCGTGGCTACAAGGAGGCCATGTACGAAGCCTATACGGCGGGTGAGAAGGACTACTCGGCGTTGGTTTCGAAGATGAAGAGCAAGAAAATTGACGTGTTCTACGTCGGCGGCTATCACACCGAGGCCGGGCTCATGATTCGTCAGGCGGACGATCAGCGTTACAACGTCCAGCTCGTTTCCGGTGACGCGTTGGTGACTGACGAGTTCTGGAAGATCACGGGTAAGGCCGGTGAGGGAACGCTGATGACCTTCAGCCCCGATCCGCGCAAGAATCCGGTTGCATTAAAGATAGTAAAGGAGTTTCGTGACACCGGTTATGAGCCCGAAGGCTACACGCTTTACACCTATGGCGCGATCCAGGCCTGGGTACAGGCGGTAGAGAAGGCCCGTAGCACGGACACCACCAAGGTGATCGGTGCACTGCGCAGTACCAAGTTCGACACCGTGCTCGGCAAGATCGGGTTCGATAAGAAGGGTGACGTCACCGCCCCGGGCTATGTCTGGTACGAGTGGAAGGGCGGTACTTACGATTACAAGTAAGCCGTATTTGTGAGCAATCGAAAACCAGCCCGGTAACCTGCATAAGGTTGCCGGGTTTTTTTTAACAGTAACAAGTGGCAAGTTTAAAGTAGCAAGTTTTTTTGCCGTGCATATTTTTGTATGGTGTTACTTGTCACTTGCTACTTGCAACTTCCCGATAATCATGCGCATCGGTAGCTTCCTGAGTCTTGGTCCCCACGCCTTTCACCGAATCGCCTTCACCGAGTGGGGGGATCCGGACAGCGAGCGGGTGATCGTTTGCGCGCACGGCCTCACGCGCAATGGCCGCGACTTCGATTTCCTGGCTCGTGCGTTGACGCAGTATTCCCGCGTTGTCTGTCCGGACGTGGTAGGCCGCGGGTACAGCGACTGGATGGAAGCCAAGCAGGACTACGGCTACCCCACGTACTGCGCGGACATGGCCGCACTTATGGCGCGGCTGGACGCGGCACAGGTCGACTGGATCGGGACCTCGATGGGCGGCCTCATCGGTCTGCTGCTCGCCGCGCAGCCGAATACACCCATTCGGCGGCTGGTGCTCAACGACATCGGCCCCTTTGTTCCGAAAACGGCGCTGGAGCGCATCGCGGTGTACATGGGCAGCGACCCGAGATTTGACGCCCTGGCAGACGTTGCGTCTTATCTGCGCGAGGTCCACGCCGGGTTCGGAGCGCTTACGGCCGCGCAATGGAATCATCTCGCGCGCCACAGTGCGCGCCAGATCGAGGATGGCAGCTATGCGTTGCACTACGATCCGGGAATTGCCGTGCCTTTCACCTCAGGGCCGCAAGCGGATGTGAACCTGTGGTCAGTGTGGGATAAAGTGCAGGGCCCAGTGTTGGTGCTGCGGGGAGGCGATTCGGACTTGCTGCTCGCGGAAACCGCTGCCGAGATGCAAAAGCGGGGACCGCAAGTCGAGGTTGTCGAATTCCCCGGTGTTGGTCATGCGCCCGCGCTGATGTCTGACGATCAGATCGCCGTCGTCCGCACCTGGTTATTGTCTTGATCTCACCACGGAGCACACAGAGATCACAGAAACAAGAACATCAATCCTCTCCGTGTGCTCTGTGATCCCTGTGGTGAATTAAATGCTGCGTTGCTGGGGCTAAGTCACGTCACGGAGAACACTGCAGTGACAGGGAAAATGACATAAGAACCTCTCTGTGGGCTCTGTGCTCTCTGTGCTGAACCAGTGCAGTTATTTTCCGATACCTCCCATACACAGGTACTTGATCTCCAAGAACTCGTCCATGCCGTACTTCGAGCCCTCGCGCCCGATGCCTGACTCTTTCATCCCGCCGAAAGGGGCGACCTCGTTCGAAATGATGCCTTCGTTGATGCCGATGATGCCGTGCTCCAGCGCTTCAGCTACGCGCCACACACGACCGACGTCGCGGCTGTAGAAGTAGGCAGCGAGCCCGAAAGCCGTATCGTTGGCCATCTCAATAGCTTCGCCTTCGTCGCGGAAACGAAATAACGGGGCTACCGGACCGAAGGTCTCCTCGTTGGCGACGGCCATATCTGCAGTGACGTTCGCCAGCACCGTAGGCTCGAAGAAGGTACCACCCAAGGCGTGGCGCGAGCCACCGGCGACGACCCGCGCGCCCTTCTGCGTGGCGTCGGCAATGTGAAACTCCACCTTCTCGAGCGCTCGCATGTCGATGAGCGGGCCCTGCTGCACGCCCTCTGTGAGGCCGCTGCCGACTTTGAGCTTGCCCACGGCATCGGCCAGTCGCTGCGCAAACGCGTCGTAGACGCCGTCTTGCACCAAAAAACGGTTAGCGCACACACACGTCTGGCCGGTGTTGCGGTACTTCGAGGCCATGGCGCCGGCCACGGCCGCCTCGAGATCTGCATCGTCGAACACGATAAAAGGGGCGTTACCGCCAAGCTCGAACGAGACTTTCTTCACCGTGCCGGCGCACTGCGCCATCAGCTGCTTGCCGACCTCGGTAGAGCCGGTAAATCCGAGCTTTCGCACCGTCGGGTTGCTCGTAAGCTCGGCGCCGATCTCCGACGCTGGACCGGTAATCACATTAAATACGCCTTTAGGGATTCCCGCGCGCGCCGCGAGCTCGGCCAGCGCCAGCGCAGTGTAGGGCGTCTGCGATGCCGGCTTGCACACAACCGTGCAGCCGGCGGCCAGCGCCGGGCCGCACTTGCGTGTGATCATGGCGGCGGGAAAGTTCCACGGAGTAATGGAAGCCACTACCCCGATCGGTTGCTTCAACACAATAATACGCTTGCCGTGCAAGGGATGCGGAATAACATCCCCGTACACGCGCTTCGCCTCTTCGGCGAACCACTCGATGAACGAGGCAGCATAGGCGATCTCGCCGCGCGATTCCGCAAGCGGCTTGCCTTGCTCGCGGGTCATCAGTACCGCCAGATCCTCCTGGTTCTGCATCATCAGGTCGAACCATTTGCGCATAATAACGGCGCGCTCCTTGCCGGTCATGGCACGCCACGCCGGCCACGCAGCATCCGCGGCGGCAATGGCTCGACGCGTGTCATCTTTACCCATGGCCGGCACGGTTCCCAAGATGCTGCCGTCAGCGGGATTGTTCACTTCAATCGTACCGCCGCCCGTGGCCTCTACCCAGGCGCCGTCGATGTAACAGTGTTCGTGAAATAAGGAAATGTTGTTCAGATTCACGGTCGCGGTATCCAAATTCACAGTTAAGCCCTCCAACATACTCGTTGCATAAGGCCCGGCGTCTGTCTTCTGCGCCCTGACATGTTTTCATACAATGCCGGCAGCAGTCGACCCATTATGCAAATAATCAGAAGCATTATGCAGCCATCATGCGCTCAATGCCAAAAGAACTTTGCAGGCAAATCAGTATTGATGATCCCGAGTACACCCAGGGCCGCTAAGATCACCTAGAGCTTTCTGCTTTCACACAGTCCCTGGCGTAAGAATTTGGCGAACCGTGTGTCCTGACGCAAGTCTATCGAAGGCCGCATTGAGACCGTCGAACCCGATGCTATCACTTAGCAGCCGGTTGACGGGCAAACGTCCTTGTTTATACAGGGAAACAAAGCGCGGGATGTCCCGCGCGGGTATACAGCTCCCGACATAGCTGCCGAGAATGGTGCGTTCCTCCACGACAAGATTGACGTGCTGGAATGCGAATTTCTTATCAGGATGTGACAGGCCCGCGCTCACGGTGGTGCCTCCCCGCCGGGTGATACGGTAGGCGAGCTCCATTGCCTGCACCGAGCCCGCCATCTCGAACGCGTAGTCCACGCCACCTGCTGTCGCCTCGCGCACCTGGTCCGCACAATCCGCATCACCGGCGTTGAAGGTATCTGTGGCGCCCAGTTGCCGTGCAAGGTCGAGCTTGTCCTTAAGGATATCGATAGCCACGATGCGCTGCGCGCTGGCGACGCCAGCCCCCAGCAGTGCGTTCAGCCCGACGCCCCCAAGACCGACCACCGCTACGGTGCTGCCAGGCTGCACCTTTGCGGTGTTGACGACGGCTCCCACACCCGTAATGACAGCACAGCCGAATAGTGCCGCTTCCGCCAAAGGCAGTTCCACGTCCACTTTGATGAGTGAGCGCCGTGAAACCACGGCATGATCCGAAAACGCTGATACACCCATGTGATGATGCAGGTCCTGATTGTTTCGGTGCAGCCGCCGCGCCCCTGATGGCAGGGTGCCCGCGATATTGGTCTGCGCTCCCGGTTCACACAAGGCCGGTCGCCCCTGCGCGCAAGGCAGGCAATGACCGCAGCTCGGCACAAAGACCATAACCACATGGTCGCCCGCCTTAAGATCGCTCACACCGCGACCGAGCTCAGTAACCACACCTGCGGCCTCATGACCCAGGGCCATCGGGGTGGGCCGTGGCCGATCGCCGTTGATCACTGATAGATCAGAATGGCAGAGCCCGGCAGCCTTGACCTCGACCAGCACCTCGCCTTCACCGGGTGGGTCAAGCTCCACTTGCTCGATATGCAAAGGCTGGCTTTGGGCATAGGGCTGTGGGAGCCCCATCTCATGCAATACAGCGGCTTTAATTTTCATACGCTATGCTCCTCGCCGGCCGGATAGCTCGAGTACAGGTCGGCCGCCTTGCACGTGTCGATAACCGATCCGCCGCCGACGGACACAAATCCGTCAAACTTCCCCTCCGAGGCAAAGCGGGTGGCAGCCATAAAAGATTGGTCCGTGAGCTCAACGTGGACCTCGTCATACAACACCACGTCAACGCCGGCTGCATGCGGTGCCTGGGTCACGACAGCGACTGGCTCAAGCTCTCTGACCGTTCGGTCCGTGAACAGCGCGACGCGCTTGAGACCGAGTTGCTGTGCGTCATGCCCGATCTCCCGTAAAACCCCAGGCCCGAATCGGATCGCGTTAGGATCTACCGCGAACACCGATTCATTGCCTTCGACAAATTCGTAGTAGTGACAGCAACCCATTGTGCCCCGTGAAGCCATGATCACGCTATGTTACCCGCGCATTGTCGTGTATTTGGGCGAACAAGCCTAGCCCGCTTGTGCCGATCCAAACGCACCCAAAATGCGAGACGACTGGACGGGGCGGCTCGTTCCGGAATTCGGCACACGCCCGCCCAGCCTGGCAGTCCTATCGATATGACACTGGTGCGCCTACCGGACCCCGAAAGCGCCCGGCCCCTAGCGGGCGGGGCCGCGGGCGCTGGCCGTATGCTCGATTTCGTGCCAATTTTAGGCAGGCTGCACGAGGACACGTGAGGCTGATGCGATGCGCGGACTTGGGTCGGATTCGCATTTATTTAGTTTTGTTGTTTTATCGAATAAGAGTATATTGATTTGTGCCAAGTCGCTAAAGAACAGAGGCTCTGCCTCCGACAAGAACAGGAGGCTCTACCTCCGCGCAACGAGGCAATCTATTCCATCCACAAGTGAAGGAGGGTGTTATGGACAAGCAAGTAAGTCGTCGGAAATTTCTGAAACAAATGGGCGTGACGGTGGGCGCCGCTGGCCTGGGCGCCGCCGGCGTCGGGGCAACAGGTTATTTCGCGGGTCCCCGTGCGGCTCGCGCCGCGATGAAACCCAAGGGACGCATCCCTAACAAACCACTCAAGGCCGGCCACATTACGTTTCAAACAGGCCCGGCCGAGACTCTGGGCGGACCGGGATTGAGAGGACATTTCCTCGCGGCTGAGGAGATTAACGCCGAAGGCGGACTGCTGGGCAAGCGCAAGATCGAGACCATCACCGCCGATGAGGCGGCCGGCACCGACGCCAATGTCAAAGAGCTCCGACGCATGAAACTGTCGGAGAATATTGATCTCTTCACCGGCGTCATCTCCAGCGGCAACACCCCGGCGCTGGGCCCGGTGGCCGAAGAACTCGGGATACTGACGCTGTTCAACGACGGATGCACGGACTTCCTATTCGACAAGGCGGTCCCCAACCCCAAGTACATCTTCCGGGTGACCAACATTCAGTCGGCAGATGGCGTGACGGCAGCGGTCGGCGCGGCGGCGGCGTGGCCGGACGTGCGTAAGATCGCCTCCATCCAGCCGGACTACAGTTACGGCCGCAACGTCCACGAGCACTTCTCTCTGGCCATGGAGCGCCTCGTACCGGGGACCGAGGTTATCGCTGAGGCCTGGCCGAAGCTGTTCTCCACCGACTTCACGCCTCATATCACCAAGCTTCTTGCCGCCAAGCCCGACCTGCTGATCGTCGGTCTGTGGGGAGGAGACTACGTCGCGTTCTACAAGCAGGCGCTGCGTTTCGGGTTGTTCGACAAGATGAAGGTCGCCACGACGTTGGCTTTCGGCGGGTTCCCGCACGCGGTCGGAAAGGACCACCCCGAGGGCGTCCTCGCCGGGGCCCATGCCAACTACTACTTCACGTTCCCGCCGGGTGACCGCTGGCCCATCAACAAGACGTTTGTTGAGCGCTATCACAAGCGCTGGAAGGAGTACCCGAGCTTCGAGTCCGACGGCGGCTATTCGGCGCTCTACCTCTACAAAGCGGCGGTAGAGAAGGCCAACCAGCTGGTAGGAGGCT
>VRUB01000001.1 GCA_019456345.1 Nitrospira sp.
CTGATGGTTGAATCGGAAGCCAAGATACTGCCCGAAGAGACCATGTTGGAGGCAGTGATGTTTGGCCACGCGCAAATGCAGCCGGTTATCGAGGCGATCAATGAGTTCACACGTGAGGCCGGGGCGAAACCGTGGGACTGGCAAGCGCCGGAAAAAAATGCATCGTTATTGGAGCCAGTCCAGAAATCGGGTGTAACGGAAATTACGAGTGCCTATGGAATTGCGGACAAGGTTTCACGTCAAGATAAGCTCGCTCAAGTGCGCGAGCATATTGTCTCGAGCGTGGCATCAGTGGATGCCGGTGAGGAGGAGTTGGCGGAGATTAAGAAAGCTATCAAGGGCATCGAGCGCGATGTGGTGCGCGGGAGAATTCTTGAGGGAGAGTCACGCATTGATGGTCGCGGTACTCGCACGGTACGACCCATCACCATACGGGTCGGCGTACTGCCACGAACGCATGGATCTGCGTTGTTTACGCGCGGGGAGACGCAAGCATTGGTAACTACGACGCTTGGTACCGGGCGTGATGCACAGATCATCGATGCGCTGGAAGGGGAGCGCAAGGATCCGTTTATGCTGCACTATAATTTCCCGCCATACAGCGTCGGGGAGACGGGGCGCGTGGGTTCACCTAAGAGACGGGAGATCGGTCATGGCCGGTTAGCGAGACGAAGTATCGCCGCTGTACTGCCGGATATGGACGAGTACCCTTACGTGGTGCGCGTGGTTTCCGAGATAACGGAGTCGAACGGTTCCAGCTCAATGGCCACAGTTTGTGGTGCAAGTCTTTCGCTCATGGACGCCGGGGTCAAGATCAAGGCGCCCGTCGCAGGTGTTGCGATGGGCCTGATCAAGGAAGGGAAACGGTTTGCGGTACTGACCGACATAATCGGTGACGAGGATCATCTGGGCGATATGGACTTCAAGGTGGCCGGCACTTCTGAGGGTGTCACGGCGCTACAAATGGATATCAAGATTGAGGAGATCACCAAGGAAATCATGCAGGCTGCTCTTGAGCAGGCGAAGGAGGGGCGATTTCATATTCTCGATGCCATGAATCAGGTTATTGCCGAGCCGCGCGCGGAGTTATCTGACTATGCTCCCCGAATTATCACATTCAAGATCAATCCAGACCGGATTCGTGACGTTATCGGCAAAGGCGGTACGACGATTCGCGCCATCTGCGAAGAGACTAACGCAACGATCGATATTTCCGATGACGGTACGGTGAAAATTGCATCTGTTGATAATGCAGCAACCCAGGAGGCACGCCGGCGTGTCGAGCAATTAACGGCGGACGTCGAGGTGGGTATGGTGTACGAAGGAAGGGTCGCGAAGCTGATGGATTTTGGTGCCTTCGTAACGATTTTGCCGGGCCGTGACGGCCTCGTTCACATCTCGCAAATCTCGAATGAACGAGTGGAAAATGTGAGCGACAAACTTAAAGAAGGTGACAACGTCAAGGTCAAAGTCTTGGAAGTGGACAAGCAAGGGCGCATCCGCCTCAGCATGAAGGCGGTTGCGCAGCAGGCGGCATCGCCGTAACGTCTCCCCATCACTGCCCCCTCGGCAACAGCGGGGCCAGCCGGTGCCCCCGAGGGCTCCCGCGTCGCCCCGGCTGGCCTACGGGAGCGCGCGCGTGTAATCTATCAAGTCATTGATATAAAAAGATAAACACCCGTCTCGGGTGAGCACGCACGCGGGTACGCGTAAGCCTCGGCGGGCATCGCCTGTGTGCCAGCTCGCGGTCGCGGCGCTGATTTACGACCGCTGTTTCGGGTCTAGGTGACCCAACAAGTACGCCGATATGCGTTCTTCCAGCCAGTAGTGCGCATGCCAGGGCCACTGGCCGCTGACGAATCCTACGTGTCCACCGTTGCGATAAAGTTCCAGCGCAACGTTAGGTGACAGCTCCTCGTTCAATGGAATCACAGCCTCGGTCATGAAAGGATCGTCGCGAGCGTGCAACACGAGCGTGTCGACGGTGATGTGTTTTAAATAACGCCGGGAGCTGGCGCAGGCATAGTAATGCTCGGCGTTCCTGAAGCCGTGCAACGGCGCCGTGACATGTTCGTCGAAAAGCCGGAAATTATGCAGCGAGGAAAGATCGGATGTCCCGAGGTTCATCGGCATGAGGGCGAGCTTGCGCCGAATCGCACGCCGCATGCTGGCGAGCAGCTTCCATTGGTACACGCGCGAGAACCCCTGCGCAATGCGATCGGCTGCGTCCCCCAGCAGAAACGGGACCGATACCGCAACGGCCGCTTGCAGCTGTGCCGCGGTGCCGGTCTCGCCCAGCCACTTAAGCAGCACATTTCCGCCAAGCGAGTAGCCGACGGCCGTCAAAGGAGTGTGTGGTTCGCGTCGGCGCAGTGTTGTCACGAGGTTTGCGAGATCACCCGTGTCCCCGGAGTGATAGCCACGTGCCAAGCGATTGGGGGCGCCGCTGCAACCACGAAAGTGCATGACAACTCCGCGAAATCCTTGTTGCTGGAGCACCTTGAGCAGGCCACGTACGTAAGGCGAACGGGAGGAGCCTTCCAGCCCATGTAGGACAATAACAACGGGACTGTCCGCATTACAGGTCCAGTCCAAATCTATAAAGTCGCCGTCTGCGAGCTCGAGGCGCTCGCGCTGAAGTTCGATATGAGGCCTCCATCGAAACACAGACGACCAGAGCGTTTGTGCGTGCGCTCCACGGCACCACCATGCGGGCTCAAAGGGCGTACCTTTCGAAAAAGTCATACTTCTCGGTGCGACTTATCGACTCTGGTAGTAAATTCGTAGCGCTAAGGCGTGGCAAGTAGCAAGTGGCAAGGAACGTCACGGGGCGACACGTACTTGCTACTGGCAATTTGAAATCTGTTCTTATTTTAACTGCAAAAGCTTTTCCTTCAGACTGTTTAGCTCAAGGTCAAATTCAAGCTCAAGCTTGTCGTTGCACGTCTCGATCAACGGCAGCACTTTAAGGGCGAGCTCGGGCAGGTAGGGGTCAAGCTTTCCGGTATCACCGTGGCGCAGCATCTCCAAGGCTGTGTTGATATCGGGTTGCGCCACAACGACCGTATCCCCATCCGCGCTCTCGGTCATTTCCTCCACGCTGAGCCGATTGCCCCCGGCCGCCCCGGCCGCGGTCACCCGCTGATCGGACAGATCAAGAAGCTCCTCCACGGTATCACCCGGGTCGCGCCCCAGGGTGACGACCCCGAGGCTGGCCGTCACAGGGACGCTGATGTCATTATGTTTGAACGGCTCGTGGTTTATGGCGCTGCGCAGCCGCTCGCAGAGCACGGCCGCCTCCAGGCGCCCGGCGCGCGGCGTGATGATTGCAAACTCCCCGCCGCCGACGCGGGCAAGAATATCGCCATCTCGGGTCTGCGCGATAATAATATTAGCCACCCACAGGAGCAGGCGATCACCGCTGTCGTCGCCGTGCTCGCCATATATGGCGCGAAAATTGTCGATGTCCAGCCTAACCAGTGAAAGCTCGGTGCCCCGTTTTCCGGCAGTGGCGATCTCCTCGCCCCCACGCTGCACGAACAGGCGGCGGCTATTAAGTTGGGTCAGCGGATCGATGCTTGCCTGTTCGTCAAGGGCCTCCGTCGCGTGCGCCAGTTTGCGGCTCGTCTGATCGAGCCTGGCCTGGACGCGGGTGCACTCGAGAAGCCGCGCACCGTCAATGGGCTTGGTGATAAACTCATTGGCGCCACAGGCGAATGCGCGTTCGCGGGTTTCATCGTCCTCGGCCCCCGTGATGACGATGACGGGGACATCGCGAATGCGGGCCTCATCGGCGGCGCGGATCCGGCATATTAGCGCATAGCCGTCCAGGCGAGGCATGAGCACATCGGCGATAACGACCTGAATCTGGTCATCGCCGACGAGCATTTCCCAGCCTTTTTCCCCATCCTCGGCTTCGGTTGCCTCGAATTCGCCTTGGATAAACTTGTGGATGGCCTTGCGCATGAGGCGCGAGTCGTCGACCACCAGCACGCGGGGTTTTTCAGCAGCGGAAGTAATAGCGTCTCTTGACATGGGTCGTGTTCAACTCAGTACTTGACGTGTACCTGCGTTTTTGGCATCACCCCGTGATTCATGGTCATCTCATTATTTAAGGTATATTAGCCTCTCGAGCCATTCAAATTCGAATTTTCTTGGGCTTGCGGACTGTAAGTCCCCGCACACCTTATCCCTTAACCCGGGATTCAGGTCGTTCCGCGCCGCACGGTAGTACCTCGGGCCCGGTTTTCAGCTAGAAATAGACCAAGACCAACGATCCAAATGCAATACGGTAATAGCCGAATATTACAAAGTTATGCCGTGACACATAGGCGAGAAATACTCTGACCACGATCAGTGCCGCGATAAAAGCGGTCACAAAGCCCACAGCGAATATGGCCAGGTCGTCGGGCTGCAGGATGTGGCGATTCTGGAAAAGCTCGAACAGGGTCGCGGCGAACATGATGGGTATCGCCAGAAAAAAAGAAAACTCGGTTGCGCAGGTGCGAGAAAGCCCGGTCAACAGGCCTCCCATGATCGTGGCGCCTGCCCGCGATACGCCGGGGAAAAGCGAGGTAATTTGTGCAAATCCAATCTTGAGTGCATCGAGCGGGTGTAGGTCCTCGAGCTTGCGCACGCGCTCCTGTCTCGGGGTATATTCGATGAGGATGATTAAGATCCCGCCGACAATGAGTGCTGCCGCCACGGTCGTGGGGTTGAAGAGGTAGGTCTTGATCTGCTCGTGCAGGGCAAGTCCGACAATCGCCGCCGGGGTGAAGGCCACCAGAAGGTTTAACCAGAAACGCCTCGCCGGCTCGCGTGAAAGGTCGCTTGTGAGGCCCCGCAGCTCGCTGCGGTAATGCCACACCACGGCCAGAATGGCGCCGAGCTGAATAAAGATATGAAAAGTCTTGGCGCGGTCGTCAGTGAAGTCGAGTGCATCGCCGGCGATTATCAAGTGCCCGGTTGAAGACACCGGTAAAAACTCGGTCAATCCTTCAACGGCGCCCAGCAGCAGGGCCTTCAGAAGCAGCGCGAGGTCCATCAATGATCAGCACCCCGAGCGTGAGGCCTGCCTCACGTTATGCGTGTCCACGTACGTCACCGGCTCGAGTACCCATGATTCAAGCTACGAACTCCAGCACTTGTCCGCGGGCTTCTTCGCGAATGCGGCCGCGATCGAACGCGACATGGCCGCCAACGAGGGTGTATGCAGGCCAGCCGGTGAGCATCGAGCCCTCGTACGGGCTCCACTTGACCTTTGTGAACATCTCTTCGTCACGAACGCGCCGCTTTTCAAAGATGTCGACTAGGGTAAGGTCCGCGTCCCAGCCCTCTGCAATCTTACCTTTGTTCGGTATGCCGTAGGCCTTGGCCGGGCCATAGCACATCCACTTCTGGATCTCAGCCAGTGTACAATGTCCGGCCGCCATTTGAGTCAACATCAAGGGTAACGAGGTCTCAACGCCCGGCATGCCGGACGGGCTCTGTGGATACGGTTGGCGTTTTTCTTCCAGGGTGTGGGGCGCGTGGTCAGTGGCAATGAAATCAATTGTGCCGTCGTGCAAGGCGTCCCACAGCGCGGCATTGTCCTCCGCTTGTCGGATCGGCGGGTTCATCTGCACCAGTGTCCCTAGCCGCTCATAGTCCTGAACGTTGAGGAGCAGGTGATTGGGGATGACCTCCGCTGTCACCCACGGTGGCTTATGCCGGCGCAGTAACTCGACTTCCTCGCGGGTGGACAGATGAAGGATGTGCAGGCGGCGGCGATACTTCGTTGATAGATCAAGCGCGAGCCGGGTTGCGACCAGGGCACACTGGTTGTCGCGGATCTCGGAGTGCACAGCGGGATCACTGCGATCCGCATACTGGGCGCGCCTTTCGTTAATGCGGGCCTCGCTTTCGGCGTGAACGGCGATGAGTCGATCACCGTGGGCGAAGATTCGCTCAAGGTCGTTGGCGTCTTGTACCAACAGCGAGCCGGTGCTCGCCCCCATGAAGATCTTGATGCCGCACACGGGGTCTACGGAGTTGAGCGCGGCTAGGTTGTCCGGTGTGGCGCCAATGAAGAACGCGTAATTGGCAACGCAGCTGTGTTGTGCCCTGGCGATCTTGTCGTTCAACGCGGTCTGGTCGACGGTAGGCGGATTGGTGTTCGGCATATCGAGGAAGCTTGTGACCCCGCCCCTGACGGCGGCGCGTGACCCGGATGCCAGGTCTTCCTTGTGCGTAGCGCCCGGTTCGCGGAAATGAACCTGCGGGTCGATTACACCAGGCAGCAACAGCATGCCGGCGGCATCAATCGATTCGTGTGCTTGCGTGGTTATGGCACGATCGATGCGCGCAATGATGCCCCGCTCACAGCCGAGATCGCTTTCGGAGATGGAACCATCTGGAAAGGCGATGCGCGCATTGCGGATCACTACGCTGTACAACACGATCCTCCCGCAAAAGAAAAGGGGACGACCGTCCCCTGTTCATTGTCATTGCAGGTTTTCTGTGGTGCCGCCCGGGGCTCAGGCCATCTGCTTTTCACGGATTTCATCAAGGGTCTTGCAATCGATGCACAGCTCGGCGGTCGGTCTGGCCTCCAGACGCTCTATGCCGATCTCAACGCCACAAACGTCGCAATAGCCGTAGTCACCTGCTTCTATTCTTTCGAGCGCCTCGTCGATTTTCGTGATCAGCTTGCTCTCGCGGTCGCGACTGCGCAGCTCCAGGGTGATGTCCGTTTCACGACTTGCACGATCATTGGGGTCGGGGTGAAGTGTAGGCTCATCGCGCATCTGGGTGACCGTACGCGAGCGCTCATTGAGCAGCTCCTGTTTCCATGCCAAAAGCAGGCTGCGGAAGTGCGTCAGCTGCTTCTTGTTCATGTATTTCTCACCCTTCTTGCGCCCATAGGGCTTCGCGCCGCCATGCAACTTAGGGGCGACAGCTTGTGCACTTTTTCTCTTGGCTGGCATGCATCGACTCCGTGTGTTGATGATGCAGGTAAACTGGCCCTGAAAAAATAAGCGCGAATCTATACCAGAAAGCCCAAACTGGCGCAAGGACAAGCCAAAAGTGGCTGTGGCTGCTGGATTTGACAGCTGTTTCCCCGGTATATCACGGCCTGCGAGTGCAATGGTCCGCCCGAGCCTGCGGCACCCGCTTGCCGGGCGAGAGCGACGCGCGTGGCGAGTGGCCGCGCCCCCTGTTTGGTGTCGATGGCCACTGCCGTGGCGGGCCGCGGGCGGCCTCGAGCGATGAGCGCGGTCTGATCGAAATTGCGGCTGCTGGGCACAGGCGCGACGGAGCGCTGAGTGGGGTCGCCCGGGCAATTCCTGATATGATTGCCCGCCGCGGCTCGTTTTTATCTGGCCGCGTTGATCCGCGCGACGCATGAAGACTCCTCTGGCGGCACGCCTCGATAAGATTCAGCCTTTCCACGTCATGGCCGTGCTCGCACGCGCGCATGAGCTGGAGCGCCAGGGCCGATCCATCATTCACATGGAAATCGGCGAACCGGACTTTCCCACCGCGAGCGGTATCGTACGCGCCGCGGTGCGTGCCATCGAAGCCGGGCATACCCATTACTTGCCGGCGCTGGGCCTGCCCGAGCTGCGCGAACGCATCGCGGGGAGTTACCCACCGGGCGCGCGACCTGCCGCAGGGCGGGTGGTGGTCACCCCCGGTGCTTCCGGTGCGCTGCAGCTGATCTTCGCGGCACTGCTGAATCCCGGGGACCAGGTGCTGATGACGGATCCTGGTTACCCCTGCAACCGGCATTTTGTCAGCTTGTTCGAAGGGGAAGCGAGAGCGATTCTGGTCGATGCCCGCACCGAATATCAGCTCGACGCGGCGCTGGTGCGCAAGCATTGGACGGCGCGAACAGTCGCAGTGCTGCTCTCGTCTCCTTCGAATCCCACGGGGACGCTGGTGTCCGAGGAGCACATGGCTGAGATTGTCGCCGCCGTTCGTGAGCTTGGCGGCCGCCTCATTGTGGATGAAATATACGGCGGGCTGACCTACGGTGTAGAGGCGAAAACGGTGTTAGCCCATTCGCAGGATGTGTTTGTCGTCAACAGCTTCTCCAAGTACTACGGCATGACCGGCTGGCGGGTGGGATGGCTGGTGACACCGGAGGTGTACAGCAGCGCTATCGACAAGTTGGCGCAGAATATCTTTATCGCTACCGGCACGCCGTCGCAGTATGGGGCGTTGGCGGCGTTCAAGCCGCAGGTCGAGAAGGAGCTGCGCCGGCGCGTGCAGATCTTCCGGGAACGTCGAGATTATCTGTTGCCGGCATTGCGCGACCTGGGCTTCGATATACCGGTTACGCCGCAGGGGGCATTCTATTTCTACGCCGATTGCACTCGTTTTACCACCGACAGTCAGCAGTTCGCGCTGGATTTGCTCGAGCGCTCCGGCGTGGCCGTCACCCCCGGGCTGGACTTTGGCGTCAACCAACCGGAGTGCTACATACGTTTCTCGTATGCCACTACGCTGGCAAATCTGCAGGAAGGCGTACGACGCCTTAGGGCCTATCTCGCCTAACCGGCTGTTGAAAAACCGTTTTCAGCAGCCTGTTAGAGCGGTGCAAGGAGGTATCGCACATTTTTCGAACACGCAAGTGTTTGAAAAATGGAGCAAAGCAAAAATTGCACTTATTGCTTTGCGAGCTGACCAATTGCGCCGGGAGCGCGATGGGACCGCGAAGCGACGCCGCAGGCGCAAGCCACAAGGATGTGGCGAGTCAAAAAGTCATGGACCGACTTTTTCAGTATTCTGCGAGTGTGGAAACTGCACGAGCTCACCACAAAGATCGCAGAGAAATCCCTGAAAAGAAACGCTTAACGCAACGGCGCAAAGACGCCGCAAGGTTAAAATAAAAACCGGAAGTCCCGGACATTCTTCGCGCGTTAGTGCCTTTCCATTATTTAGCTCTGTTAGGGGCAGCGGCCTGTACCGCTCCTGCGTTGTGTCATGCCGTGAAACTCTGCGGTGCGACGCAATCGTGCTCCACTTGCAGGATCGGGGCTCGTCTTCCTGCGCTGCGTCCCGCCTGCTGCGCTTGACAATTTTGCCGGGAGCAAATGTGCGGCCCACTTGTGTCGGGGAAATTGCAGGTGCCGCGATACCCGTCGAGCGTCACCCCAGCGGGTCAGAATTAAGCGGCGACTCTGGCCACGATCTGAAATATTACTTATTTAAATCAATTAGATAAGTCAGTATTCGAGGTGCTGGCACGCTCCTTGCGACACCATGCGTGGGACGTGTTCGCCGTCTTTTGACGAGCCGCCTGATTCAGTGGGGGTGTCAGATGAACTGTTTCGAATCGCCTGCGGGCTTGGCCGATGACGTGAAGGCGCTCATTGCCCAGGCGGAAGCATCTTGTGAAACGGACCCCGTGCTGCACGATGTTGCGGCGATGGTGTATGTGGGCGATGTGTACGCCTTGCGCGAACTCGTCCGCGCGACCGCCGACCCCGCTTGGGGAGAGCGCAGCTACGCTTGCGGCTTCGAGTACGATCCGCTGTGAAACCGGGTGGATTAAGGTGTATTTGTGAATGTGCGTGCTGGCGACCAGACGCCAATTCTTTGGCGATCAGCAAGCAGGTTAGAGCGGCATAGGGTCGCTGTTTCCGTACTCCGGCTGTGAACCCGGATTGCCGCGGAGGGGGTGCGCCCAGCAGGCCAATTATTCGATTCGATGCTGCGGTCGCGGCGTAAAATGCGCGGATTGCAAGTACAGCGATATCCCACCCAGCACCAGGAACAGGACCACCCACTCCCAATTGAAAGCGATGAAGGTGGGTAGCGACACCAGCATCAGGAGCACGGCCGTCAGGGACGCGAACGGCTGGAAGCGAAACACGGCCCCCGCCAACGTGGCAAGCAACAGAAAGGTCTGAACCATGGTTACGTCGAAACTGAGGTCGGTCACCGCCGGAATGCTTTCCCACGCGATGTCGAAATCTGGAATGAGCTGGTCGTACCAGGGCGTTTGCTGGTCTGGTGCGACCTTCTTGATCGCCGGTACCCGCAGCCAGTCCAGCGGGTAGCGCGTGCCGCCTCCGATCAACAGCTTGAAGAACAGGGTCAGTATGAGGAAATTGACCAGCGCTTGTGGCCAGCGCCAGTGACCGGGCGGCAGCATCCACAGTCCGCGGTGATAGGCCAGCGCGAGCGCCAATCCGGCGAACAGCGGTTGGTAGTAGTGCTGCGGCAGGCCCAGGCCCAGGTAACCCAAGGCGAGCACGGCTACGCCCAACGCCAGCGGCACTACAGGGTGGAGCGGCCGCGGCGCCCTACGGGGCCACGCCGGCGGCCCACCCGCCAGCCAGGCCAGCTGTGCCTCCACACGGGCGATACGCGCCTTGAGCGCATCGCGCTCGTCGTGATCCCCTAGTTGCGTCTGACCGCCCGTGCGCGGCCGCTGCCGGCCATGGCGCCGGCGGCCCCGGGGACGGCCATCGGATGTGCCCGCGTCATTCACGAATCGAATCCGGCAAATGGCTCACTTACCCCTCACTATAGCCAATTTGGCACAATTCTTGCTCGACAAGCCTATCAATCGAACCGCGCACCGGGTGAGCGCCCGGGCCGCTGCCGAGGCACAAACTGCATGGCTATTCACCTGCTCATACGATATAGCCGCTGCCCGGGTGTGTCGCCTGCGTGCTCACGGGGCCCCTTGGCGCCCCAGCATCTGCCAGGGCTGACAGCTAGGTGTGGGTGACTATTATTTATTTAAATTTGACGTAATGCCGCTATTATTGAGTTGAGCACATGATGAAGATGAAGTCGATCACGGATTGGGGGATGGTCGTCGGCGTGGCGCTGATGAGCTTCGGAGCCAATCTCTCTCGAGAGCTAGCGGAGAGCTGGGGCATTGACCGTCGTATTTTGCTCGGCGGCCTGGTGGCGCTGGTAGCTATCGCCCTTGTTCGTTATCTGAAGTTCACCCTGGTCCTGGTGGTCGCCATTCTGGCGATCGGTTCCAACCTGCCTGCAGGCATCGCTGCCGAGTTCGGTATTAACCGAAACATCATGACCTTCGCGTTGATCGCAATGGTGATCGTGTCGCTCGCTAGCCGATTTTTCAAGATGCCCACGGGCATCGTGAAACAGAAGACCACAACAAGTCGGTACGGTGCCGTGGCCCTGTTTAACGCTGTTGCCAAGGGTCAGCTGTCGGTCGCGCAATCATTAGTGAAGACGGGTGTCAATGTTAACGCCAAAACGCGCGACGGCACGACGCCGTTGATGGCAGCCGCACACAAGGGTTACTCAGATCTTGCCAAGATCCTGGTGGACTGCGGTGCTGATATAAACGCCCGTGACCGCAAGGGTAACACCGCCATGGCGATCGCATTGAGGCACGGATTCACACGTACCGCCGAGTTGCTCAAGTTCGACGGCGCCAAGTAGCACCCTATCTTCCCGCGGTGCGGCGGATCTTGCTGGGGTGTTTAATTTAATGCCGAGGACAACAGGCGGCGGTACTTGCTGACCAGCTCGCCTTTCCCGCCCAGCAGGTCGAAAACGGCCAGCATATACTGGCGCCCGGCATCGTCGTGGAACCGCCGGGTGCGCTTAACAATCTCGAGCAGATTACTCAGCGCCGACTCATAATCGTTGGCCAGCACCTGGCGGGCGCTGCGCTGGCTGCGCGCCTTGCAATCGTCGGGATCCGCCGCAATCATTTTTTCCAGCTCGTCGGCCGGTGGCGCGGTGGCGACGATACGGGCGAACCGGATGCGCCCGGCCAATGCCAGCGCCTCAGCTTCGGTCTTGGCCTTCGCAGACAGCATGCCGTGTACCGCTTGTGCCTCATTCAGCCGGGATTGCTCGACATAGATACTTGCCAGCACGAGCTTGGCACGATCGTCAGCGGGATCGGCATCTACGGCACGGCGCAGAAGACCCACCGCCTCGTCGTCGTGTCCGCTACGGTGGGCGGCTAGCGCCTTGTCCACAACCGCATCGGCGTCACGCGCAATGTAGGGATCGATGAAACGCCGGATGGCACTCTCGGGCTGGGCCCCCATGAACTCGGTCAAGCCTTCGCCATTGCGGAAGACCTTTACGGTAGGGAGACTGCGAATGGCGTATTGCGTGGCGAGCTCGCGCTCGACGTCGGTGTCGACCTTGGCGAGGAAAAACTTGCCGGCGTAGGCCTCGGCCAGCCGTGTTAGCACCGGCGTGAGCATCCGGCATGGCCCGCACCACCCCGCCCAGAAATCCACCAGCACCGGAACCTCGCGCGACTTCTCCAGCACCCGCTTGGAGAAATCATTTAGGGTAACATCCGCAATGTGTGGTGATGTGCTCATTTGGGGCTTTTTAACGTCGCGGCAAACGCGCCGGCGAAAAAGAATCTGCGGCCGGCTTGCCAATATTTCAAGACTGGCGTAAATACAAGGCGGGTGGGCGCTCCCTAGGGGACTCGAACCCCTGTTACCGGCGTGAGAGGCCGGCGTCCTAGGCCACTAGACGAAGGGAGCAGGTGCGCGCGAACATGCACCGAGCATACGCGAAGAAAGCTATTATACGGATGGGTACAATTTGAACAACAAAACGACTGGGTTATCGGCGGTTCGCACCGGGGATGGAGTGACCGCCCCCCTCAGCATCCCTTGTTCCGCACATCCCATCTCCCGTGCGCAGATTCATCGCAACGCACTGAAGGTCCTCAATATGCTAAAAGAGACCGGTTTCGTCGCCTATCTGGTCGGCGGTTGTGTGCGTGACTTGCTGCTCGGGCGCGAGCCCAAGGATTTCGATGTGGTAACGGACGCGCGCCCAGAGGAAGTGCGCAAGCTTTTCCGTAACGCGCGCCTGATCGGGCGGCGGTTTCGCCTGGCGCACGTCCGCTTCGGGCGCGAAATCATCGAGGTGGCGACGTTTCGTGCCATCCCCAGAGAGGCGGACGCGCGCGAAGGGCGCACCGCCGAGGGCCGGATCCTGCAGGACAATGTTTTCGGGACCCAGGAAGAGGACGCGCTGCGGCGGGATTTTACGGTCAACGCGCTCTACTACGATGTCCGCGACTTTTCGGTCGTCGATTATGTCAACGGCGTCCAGGATCTGAAGCAGGGGGTCCTGCGGGTTATTGGGGATCCGGAAACGCGCTATCGCGAAGACCCTGTGCGCTTGCTGCGAGCTGTTCGTTTCGCGGCGAAGCTGGGGTTCAAGATCGAACCGGCAAGCGCCGCGCCCATTCGCGAACTCGGTTACTTGCTGCTTGACGTCCCGCCCGCGCGCATGTTCGAGGAACTCATCAAGCTGTTCCACGGCGGTTACGGGTTGGAGACCTACGAGCTTTTGCGAACATATGACCTATTCAAGTACATTTTCCCCCTCACCGAAGAAGCGCTGAGCGCTGAGGAGCAAGGCTACCCGTTAACGCTCGTACCGCGCGCCCTGGCTAACACCGATGCGCGTGTGCAGCAAGGAAAGCCGGTGACACCGGCATTCCTGTTTGCGGCGATGCTGTGGGAGCCGGTGCGCCGCCAGCTCGAAAGCCGGACTGCGCACGGCCATAAGCGATATGTCGCTTTTCAGCTTGCGGCGAATGACGTGCTTGCCGCGCAGGCGCAGCGCGTCGCGCTACCAAGGCGTTTCAGTGTGATGGCGCGAGACATCTGGGCGCTGCAATCGAGGTTTGAGCGCCGCAGCGGCAAGCAGGCCCTTCGTTTCCTGGAGCACCGACGTTTTCGCGCCGCCTACGATTTCCTGTTGTTGCGGGTCGAAGCCGGCGAGGAGCGCCCCGAGCTCGGTGAGTGGTGGACCCAGATTCAGGAAGTCGACGAGGCAGGGCGCCGCGCGATGATTAATCAGCTTGCGCCCGCACACAAACGTAAGCGCAGGCGCCGCCAGAAGAGCCAACCATGAAGGAGCGCGCGCCACGAGTGATTCGGCGCGCCTACGTTGCGTTGGGCAGTAACCGCGGTGACCCCGTGGCCAAGGTTCAAGCAGGCATGACGGCGTTGGGGCAATTACCGCAGACCCGGGTGGAGCGCTGCTCTTCGCTTTACCGCACGGCGCCGATGGGCGCCGTGGTTGACCAGCCGGACTTTATCAATGCCGTGTGTCGCATCAAGACGGAGTTGGACGCCAACGCATTGATGAAACGCCTGCTTGATATCGAGGCACGACACGGACGTGTGCGTGACGGAGAGCCCGGAGGCCCACGTACCCTGGACCTCGACCTTTTGATGATCGATCATCAGGTCATCGCCACGCCGGAGCTTACCTTGCCTCATCCAAGGCTCCACGAACGCGCGTTCGTCCTGTATCCTTTGGCCGAACTCGATCCGGACCTTGTCATTCCTGGTCATGGTGGCGTCACGGAGCTCCTGGGAGCGTGTTGCGGGCAACGTGTCCAGAGACTCGAGCCGGCAGCATCAGCTGACAATCCATAGCACACCGCCCCGGCGCTGGGTGCGCCACGTTGATTAAATCTTAGGCTGCTGAAAGCATTGAAGAGCGAAGCTCCCAGATACCTGGCGATAGAAGGCGCCATCGGCGTGGGCAAGACTAGTCTGGCCCGCCGGCTGGCGGACGCCTTCGGCACCGAGCCGGTGCTGGAGCGACCGGAAGAAAATCCTTTCCTCGAGCGATTCTATCAAGCACGGGCACGCTTTGCGTTGCCGACGCAGTTATTCTTTTTGTTCCAGCGCGCGCGCCAGATACAGGCACTGAAGCAAAGCGATATGTTTCGACCGGGTTACGTCGCGGACTTCATGCTTGAGAAAGATACGCTGTTCGCGCGGGCTAATCTTGCCGATGACGAACTCAGGCTGTACGAGCAGGTTTATGCACAGCTGCGCCTCGATCTTCCCGTTCCCGACCAGGTGATCTACCTGCAGGCACCTGTCGACGTACTAATGGAGCGAATCCGAAAACGTGATTTAGGATACGAGCATCTGATCGACAGGGCCTATCTGCAAGACGTGGTCGATGCTTATACGCAGTTTTTCTATCATTACACGGCAGGACCTCTTCTTGTTGTCAATGCTGCCGAGATAAACTTCGTTGATAACGACAAGGATTTTACGGTTCTCGTAGAACATATCCGCAAGCATTGCAGCGGACGACATTTCTTTAATCCACTGGCGACCTGACGATGAAGCCTGTAACGATCGTATCCTTGGTCGCGATGAAAAACGCAGGTGATAAGATCACTTCCCTGACGGCATACGATTATAGTTTTGCAAATCTGCTTGATCGGGCGGGGATTGAGGTCATCATCGTCGGAGACTCGCTGGGTATGGTGTTGCAGGGCCACGACAACACCTTACCGGTGACGCTTAACGACATGATCTATCATAGCGCTTGTGTCGCGCGCGGATGCCAGCGCGCCCTGATCGTGGTGGACATGCCATTCATGACCTATCACGTCAACCGCGAGCAAGCACTGGTCAATGCGGGGCGCCTAATGCAAGAGGGACGCGCGCATATGGTGAAGATCGAAGGCGGAACTGAGATTGTCGATACCGTGCGATTCCTCACCGAACGCGGGGTCCCCGTTTGTGGGCACGTTGGCCTGACGCCGCAGGCGGTGCATCAGCTGGGGGGTTACAAGGTCCAGGGACGTGATACGGAGTCGGCCGAACGCCTGCGCAGTGAGGCACGTGCCGTGCAGGATGCGGGTGCGGGCTTACTGGTGCTCGAGGCGATACCGCTCGGTCTTGCCAAGAGCATTAGCGCCGAGCTCGCGATCCCGACGATCGGGATCGGGGCCGGGCCTAGCTGCGACGGCCAGGTGCTGGTGCTGCAAGATATTCTCGGTATCTATCCGCGGCCAAGCCCGAAGTTTTCCAAGAATTTCATGCGCGAGAGCGACAGCATAAAGGGCGCGGTCAAGGCCTTCATTGCGGCAGTACGTGACGGGACCTTTCCCGGGCCGGAGCACAGTTTTCAAGATCGGTGATCGGAGGTCGTTCTGTTAGCGGTGATACTAAGCGGAGCCTAACCCCAATATTCCACCACGGAGCGCGAAGCGCACGACTCCAGGGACAGACGACTGCAGGAGCGGTTGCCGAGGTAGATCGCGTCGGGAACAGGCGATCGAGAGAACGCTGAGGCGCAGAGCACGCAGAGGTCGCCAACATGTGTTGTATCCGGGTCTTGGCGCCTCCGGCATTCCCTCCGCGCCTGCCTGTGCGTCGCAGGCAGACAGGTTGCACACGGGCATCCTGCACAGGCCAAGAGCATACATATCGAAGTGCAAACACATGTGCGCTCAGTAAAATTGGTATGAAATTCTGGTGCCGGGAGAGAGACTCGAACTCTCATGAGGTTGCCCTCACTGGATTTTGAGTCCAGCGCGTCTACCAGTTCCGCCATCCCGGCGGCGGGCGGGTAGTATAAACAATTCTTCGCCGCAAGCGACACAACGGCTATCAAAGAGAAATCTGCTACCGGCTCTTGGTAACTTTCCCACTCGATGCGAACCGCAGACTTCGATTACGATCTGCCGGAGGCCCTGATTGCGCAGTATCCGGCTGAGCCGCGCTCCGCCAGTCGCTTGCTGGCGCTAAACGGTCAGACGGGCGAGATCCGAGATCTGCGTTTTATTGACCTGGCGAACGTCTTGGGTCCCGATGATCTGCTGGTGTTCAATAATACGCGCGTACTCCCGGCCCGGCTCTTCGGGCGTAAGGAAAGCGGGGGGCGCATGGAGGTATTGATCGAACGTATTCTCGATGCCCATCGAGTGCTGGCGCAGGTGCGGGTGAGCAAGCCGCTGCAAGCGGGTGGGCGGGTGCTGTTGGAAGAGGACGTGACGGCATGCGTTATCGCGCGTCGGGGTAGTTTTTACGAGCTTCGACTGGACTCTGCGGAGCCGGTGACGAGTGTCCTGGAGCGCATCGGGCATGTACCCTTGCCGCCGTACATCACCCGGCCGGACGCTGCCGTTGACCGCACGCGTTATCAGACGATCTACGCTGAGGTCCCGGGTGCCGTGGCGGCGCCCACCGCGGGTTTGCATTTCGATGATGCCATGTTCGCCCGACTGAGACCGGCCGGGGTGGAGACCGCGTTCGTGACGTTGCACGTCGGTGCGGGAACGTTCCAGCCCGTGCGCACGCATGACGTTCGTGATCACCGTATGCACAGCGAGTATGTTGAGATCGACGAACACGTCACAACACGCATCGGCGCGGCCAGGGCTCGCGGTGGCCGTATCATAGCGGTGGGCACGACCGTAGTCCGTGTACTTGAAACGGCGGCACAACGAGGCCCGATCGATCGGTTTGCCGGCGAGAGCGATCTATTCATCTATCCTGGGTATCGGTTTCAGATAGTCGATGCGATGGTGACGAATTTTCATTTGCCCAGGTCCAGCCTCTTAATGCTCGTCTGTGCATTCGCCGGCACCAACCACGTCCTAAGGGCCTACCGCCATGCCGTGGAGCATTGCTATCGTTTTTTCAGTTATGGTGACGCGATGTTTGTAACACCGCAAGAAACCAGTAACAAGTCGCACGTAGCAAGTGCCAAGTAACAAGCGATGAGCGAGAAATGACGGGGGAGACTGGGCAGTATTTAGTTGCCACTTGAAACTGAATTTATGAGATTCCGACTCCTGAACACAGACCAAAGCGCGCGGCGCGGACGCATGAGCTTTGCCCGCGGTACGGTTGACACACCCGCGTTCATACCCGTTGGCACCTACGGCACGGTCAAGGCGATGACCCCCGAGGAGCTGCGTAGCGTGGGTAGCGAGATGATTCTGGGCAATACATTTCATCTGATGCTGCGCCCAGGGATGGACGTTATCCGCGCGCATGGCGGGTTGCACCGATTCATGAGCTGGGATGGGCCATTGTTGACCGACTCCGGCGGATTCCAGGTGTGGAGCCTGGGCAAGCTGCGCAAGATCAGCGAACGTGGCGTGCATTTTCGTTCGCCCGTGGACGGCGAGGCTGTTTTCCTGGGCCCGACGGAGGCCATAGAAATTCAGCATGAGCTCGGTGCCGACGTGCTGATGGTGTTCGACGAGTGCACGCCTTATCCGGTCAACGAAGCGCTGGCGCGCCAGTCGATGGAGCTGTCGTTACGCTGGGCGGAGCTAAGCAAGCGCGTACACGAGGGACACGCGGGGGCCCTTTTCGGCATCGTGCAGGGTAGTGTGTACGATCATCTGCGGGATATCTCTCTGACCGGTCTCCTGCAGATTGGCTTCGAGGGCTATGCCGTGGGCGGTCTGTCAGTGGGCGAGCCCAAGGAGGAGATGTTTGGTGTGCTCTCGCACCTGGGATCCCGGATGCCGGTGGACAAACCGCGTTATCTCATGGGGGCCGGGACCCCCGAGGACCTGGTCGAGGCGGTGCGCCGCGGCATGGACATCTTCGACTGCGTGTTGCCCACGCGCAACGCGCGCAACGGCTGGCTGTTTACACACGCCGGGGTGCTCAAGCTTCGAAATCGTCGTTACGCTATGGATACAGGCCCGGCGGACCCACACTGCCGGTGTTATACGTGCCAGAATTACAGCCGTGCCTACTTGCGACATCTGGAAAGCCAAAACGAGATTCTAGGGGCACGGTTGGCAACCATCCACAATCTTTCATACTACCAGGAGCTGATGCGAGGCCTGCGTGCCGCCATCGACGGAAAAAGGCTGGATGATTTCGTCGATAAGTTTTATCGTATGCGCGGCCAGAGCGTGCCGCAGCTGGTTTGAGGGCGCGTTGCTTACGATTAGCCACACAATGTCATCGAAAGTCTGAAAGGAAATGTCATGAATCTATTGCTATCTGAAGCCTGGGCGCAGGATGCCGGTGGCGCCGGGGGAGGGCCTGGCTTTGGCCTGTTATTCTGGATGGTGCTGTTTTTCGCCATCTTTTACTTTATGGCCATTCGTCCGCAGCAAAAGCGCGCGAAGGAGCATAAGTCCATGGTTGCGGCGCTATCGAAGACTGACGAGGTCGTGACAAATGGTGGCACACTGGGACGGGTCACGCACGTGGGCGAGCAGTTCCTGACCTTGGAGGTCGCCGAAGGTGTCTCCATAAAAGTGCAAAAGGGCTCCATTGCCGCAATCATGCCGAAAGGCACGATCAAATCGACCTCGTCGTAACACCGGCGCCGGATACACGCACAATCGTAGTCGTTGCGAAAGCGGCGTACTTGCCGCAACCGCCGACACGTGTGATTGACTGGGCTCTGAGTGGAAAGGTACGGATTGTTGTGAAAGATTGGTTTCGCAAAAGCGAAAGCGGGGCGCGGTCCCTATGAATCAGTATCCGCTGTGGAAGAATTTGTTGATCCTTGTCGTTTTGGTGGGAGGGTTGACCTATGCGCTGCCCAATTTCTATGGTGAAGATCCCGCTATTCAGATCTCCTCGCCGCGGCAAAGAGTCGATGTTGCAACACTTGCCCGGGTCGAGGAAAGCCTGCACAAAGCCGGTGTGTCTTTTATCTCAACCGAGCTCGACGAGCAGGGCGCAAAGATTCGTTTTTCCGATACCGACACCCAGCTCAAGGCGTGGGATCTGGTGCATAAGCAACTTGGGGACACGTATACAGTCGCGCTTAACTTATTGCCCGTAACTCCAGACTTCTTGGGCGCACTCGGTGCCAAGCCTATGTACCTGGGGCTGGACCTGCGCGGCGGCGTTCATTTTCTGATGCAAATGGATATGGATGCGGTAATAAAGAAAGAGGAGGAGCGCCTGGTTGGGGAGTTGAAAAGAGTCTTGCGCGAAACCCGTGTGCGTTATCTGACCGTAAGGCGCCGGGACCAGGGCGGTCTGGAAATGAGCTTCCGCAGCGTGGCCGACCGCGATAAGGCGCGCGCGAGCATTGTTGGCGAGCTGCCGGAGCTTGAGCTCACCGACGTAGACCGTGCCGATGGGCCTGTGATGATCGCGAAGCTAAAGGAGGAAACGCTTCGCCAGCGGAATGAAGCGGCGCTCGAGCAGAACATGACCTCGCTGCGCAATCGTGTCAACGAGCTCGGTGTCGCCGAGCCGATCATCCAGCAACAGGGTACCTCGCGCATCGTCGTGCAGTTACCGGGTGTGCAGGACACCGCGGAGGCCAAGCGCATACTGGGGCGCACCGCAACCCTGGAAATCCGGATGGTGGACGAAGAGCATGACGTGACCAGCGCCGTCGCCGGTCGGGTGCCGCCAGGATCCAGGCTCTATCGAACCCGCGAGGGTGGCCGTATCCTGTTGAAGAAACGATTGATCTACTCCGGCGATAATATCATCGATGCCTCCCCCAACTTCGACAGTCGCACCAACGAGCCCATTGTTTCCATCACCCTGGACGCTCGCGGGGCCGCCATCAATCAGCGGGTGACCGGAAAAAACGTAGGCAAGCGTATGGGTGTGGTCTATGTCGAAATACGTTCGGCGATCAAACGCGACAAGGACGGCCAACCCGTGCTGAATGAAAACGGTGAGCCAGTGCGGGTCAAGCGACAATTCGAGGAGGTTATTACTGCGCCTGTGATCAGGTCGCAGCTCGGGAAACGCTTCCAGATCGAGGGCGCGTTTACTGTCGAGGAGGCCAACGAGCTTGCATTGTTATTGCGCGCCGGCGCACTGGCGGCACCAATCGAAATCGTCGAAGAGCGCACCATCGGTCCCAGCCTCGGGCAGGACAACATCCGGCAAGGCTTCCAGGCCATTGCGGTCGGTTTTGTTGCGGTGTTGATATTCATGGTGGTTTACTACCGCGCCTTCGGGGCCATCGCCGATCTGGCACTGGCGTTTAACCTGGTGCTGATCGTGGCCATCTTATCGTTGTTTCAGGCCACACTAACGCTCCCCGGCGTGGCCGGAATCCTGTTGACCGTCGGTATGGCAGTCGATGCGAACGTGCTGATCTTTGAGCGTATCCGCGAGGAGCTGCGCGCCGGCAATACGCCGCAGGCGAGCATCCACGCAGGCTATGCGAAGGCCTTGGGCACCATTGCTGACGCCAACATCACGACCTTGATAGCTGCGGTAATGCTCTTTAATTTTGGCACCGGGCCGATCAAAGGATTCGCCATTACGTTGAGCATCGGTATCCTGTCGTCCATGTTTACCGCCATCCTCGGTTCACGGGCGCTGGCCAATCTCATATTCGGCGGGCGACGTTTGCGCACGTTGCCTGTCTAGGAGTACAGAGGCTTGAGCTTTCTCACACAGACAAAGATTGATTTTATCGGCACCCGCAAGCTGCCGATGGCTCTATCGGCATTGTTTATCATCGGCACCTTCGTGGTCCTGTTCACGCGCGGCCTGAACCTCGGTCTGGATTTTACCGGCGGCACCCTGGTCGAGCTGAGCTACGTGGACCCAGTAGAGGTCTCCGACGTGCGGCAGGAGCTGGCGCAAGGCGGCTTTCCCGATGCGGTGGTCCAGCATTTTGGCACGGCGCGTGACGTGATGGTGCGCATACCCTTGAAAAAAGACAAAGCAAGCGCTGCCATCAGTGAGGAGGTAGTGTCGGTCCTGCGAAAGGCGCGCAACGAAATCGGTGTGGAGAGTCAGCCGGGCAAGGCGCAAAGATGTTCCTCAGGCCCCAATAGGTCCATCGTAGACTGTCAGATGCAGGTGCGGCGCGTCGAGTTCGTCGGCCCGCAGGTCGGCGAGGAGCTTGTGGAGAAAGGGGGGCTGGCGCTGATCTACACCCTCATCGCCATTCTGGTCTATGTGCTGTTCCGGTTTGAATGGCGCTTTGCCGTCGGCTCGATCGTTGCCGTGGCGCACGATGTCCTGATCACCTTCGGATTCTTCTCCATTACACAGATGGAGTTCTCGTTGTCCGTGCTGGCGGCCATCCTCGCCGTGCTTGGCTACTCCCTCAACGACACGATCGTCGTTTTTGATCGGATCCGTGAGAACTTCCGGCGGATGCGCAAGGCAAGCGTGGTGGACACGATGAATGCGTCTATCAACCAGACTCTCTCGCGCACCATCATCACCTCCGGCACCACGATGCTGACGGTGCTGGCCTTGTTTTTCCTCGGTGGCGAGATAATGCGCGGATTCTCCACAGCCTTGATCGTGGGAATCGTCGTCGGAACCTACTCCTCTATCTATGTCGCCACGCCGACCGTGCTGGCGCTCGGCATCTCACGGGAAGACTTGCTGCCGGTAAAGAAGGAAGGCGCCGAGCCGACTCAGCCCTGATCCCGCTCTGGCGGACTTACTGCCGCAAGGCTGAGCGGGCAGTCTGCGCCCGCATAGCACACTTCGGGCCATATTCTGCAGGCGCGCCGACCACTGATCCTCCAAATTCGTTACTTTGTCGGTCGGGCCGAGACCCGGCAAAACCGGGGCGCACGCGTCGTCTATACTTAACGCCGACAAGAACGGGATTTCCTTAACCTTGGGGGTAAGTATGACTGGTGATTGGTGGATGATCTGGCCAGGCAACGCGGCGTTGTCTGTCCTGCTGCTTTACATTGGCGCGTTGCTCTTTCTCTACCCGGCGCGACGGCCTCTGCATGGGATTATTCGCTCCATGACCCGCGCCATCAGCGGCCCGTTGCGCCTGGGCGCACGCTGGCTGATGTCGACAGCGGAGGTGCTGCGCTCTCGCAACAAGATGGTACTGCTGTCCCACGGCAAAGAGGAGATCACGCAGGGGATTGAGCGAGAGTTCGACCGTGTGACGACGGTGGTTCAGCGCGACCTCCATGATTATCCGGTGCTGCAACGCAAGCTCATGGGCGAGATTACGCGCATCGAGGAAGACTACCAGAAATGCGGCGAGGTACCGCCGACGCCCCCGGAATGGACCAAAGCAGTGGCCGCCGTTGCCAAGATCGCGCCCACCGCCGACGGATTGGTGCAGAAGATTCTCGGTGACATCGGCCATTCCATCGAGAAAATTCAGGAAAGGGCCATTGTCGAGTACCGCAAGGCCTATGAGGAGCGGCACAAGATTCTGAAAGGGTTTATGCCGTTCTGGCGCTCGCTTAACCAGACCCTTACCCAGGTGGACCGCAACCTGACGGGCCTGCAGGAAAGCGCATCGAGAATCGACGCGCAGATGGAGAAGTACGAGCAGATCACTGCGAACTCGGAGAATGCCGAGCACGCATTGACCTCCTCGGCGTCGACACAGTTCGTAATTGCAGCTGTGGTGCTGGCGATTGCGTTCGGTGGTGCCTTCGTCAATTATAAGCTGATCGCCCTGCCGATGTCGGCGATGGTCGCCAATGACTACATCACTGACAACTTGCGGGCGTCGGATATCGCCGCGTTGGTGATCATCTTCGTCGAGGCAAGCATGGGGTTGTTCCTGATGGAATCGTTGCGTATCACGCACTTGTTTCCTCGTATCAATAACTTGCCTGACAAGATGCGCCGGCGATTCATGTGGGTCGCGTTTTCGATCCTGCTCACACTTGCATTCGTCGAGGTCGCACTCGCCGTGCTGCGTGATGTGATTGTAGCCGCCGGCATCGAGCTCACACGCGGTCTCGCCGGGGCGGAGGCGGCCGCGGCAGAGTCGGGGCTGGTCGACAAGATCCCTACCGTCGGGCAGATGATTCTCGGTTTTATTCTGCCGTTCGCGCTGGTCTTCGTGGCGATACCGCTGGAGTACTTTATCAACTCTGCGCGTACGATTGTGGGTGTGGCGATCGTACTAGCCATTCGCGCCCTGGCGTTTGCACTGCGGGTGGTGGGTAATATCGTCAAGCACCTCGGTAACCTGCTGGTCAACATCTACGATGTGCTGATATTCGTGCCGCTGTTGATCGAGCGATTTATCAGATCCGTGCGCGGGGGGCAGGAAAACGTGGAATTTGTGCGTTCCGGCGAGATCACTTCTTTTCCCGCAAAGGGTAGAGCACGCGCTTGATGCGGCGCCAAACGACGGAGGACATCTAGTCATGAAACGTATGCTATCTACGGCACTTGTTGTAACGCTGGGGCTGGCGCTGCTGGCGTCATGCTCGAGCGGCGGGCCGCCGAAAGACCGGACCCACGGCGTGTACATGCTGATCGACACATCGGGCACTTATGCCGGGGAACTGGACAAGGCACTCACCGTGATCAATTATCTCCTGGGCACGATGAACCCCGGCGATGTGCTGGCGGTCGCCAAGGTCAGCAGCCGCAGCTTCAGTGAAAAAGACATCATTGCCAAGGCGACCTTCACCAGCGACCCGGTGCGTGCCAATCACCAAAAGCGCGCGTTCCGGGACAAGATCGACAAGTTCGCCAAATCTATGAAGCGCGGCAGCGCTTACACCGACATCACCGGCGGCATTATCCAGGCCGCGCAATTCCTGAATGAGGCCAATCCGGGCCGGAAGACCGTCCTGATCTTCTCCGACATGCAGGAAGAGCTTGGCAAGAGCACGGTTCGGGATTTTCCGATCGAGCTAAGCGGCATCCGCTTCGTGGCGCTCAACGTGACTAAGCTGCGCACCGACAACGTCGACCCGCGCCGTTACATGGGCCGCCTCGAGTGGTGGCAGAAACGGGTGACCAGCGCCGGCGCCACGGACTGGCGCGTGGTGAACGATCTCGAGCACCTCGAGCGCATATTTGACAGAAGCTAGAGCGCCCGTCGAATAACCCCGTTCCTGGCCGCTGGTGCGCTTCTACGGGCGTATTAGCGGCGTGCATGGTCATAAAACCGTAGCGTGGCCAACGGCTGCCTCGCGCGACGAATTCGCGAGTATCTCCTACAAAGCCCGCGGCGCCCACCGGCTGCCTGGCGCCCGAGAAAAGGGCGCGAGACCGGGGGGCGCATCGAGCAGGCAATCCCGAGCGAAATCGTTTATCCTACGCCGCGTTTGCGTACCCCGCGCCCGCCGCGGCACGGGCGCATTGCACCAGTTAACCGACCGGGACCACTGCCTCCGATGTTTAGCAAAGACATGATCATCGCCGAGTTCGACGATGAGTTGGCTGCGGCGATCGACAGTGAGCAACTCCGCCAGGAGCAGCAAATCGAGCTCATTGCATCTGAAAACTTCACCAGTCCCCGCGTGCTGGCAGCCCAGGGCTCGGTGCTTACCAACAAGTATGCCGAGGGTTACCCTGGGCGGCGTTACTACGGCGGCTGCCAATTTGTGGACATCGCCGAGCAACTTGCCATCGACCGCGCCAGGCAGCTTTTCGGTGCCGACTACGCGAATGTCCAGCCCCATTCGGGTTCCCAGGCGAACGTCGCGGCCTACATGGCGCTGCTGCAGCCCGGAGAAACCATTCTCGGGATGAGCCTTGCCGACGGCGGTCATTTGACGCACGGGGCCAAGGTCAATTTTTCCGGCAGACTGTATAACGCCATCCAGTACGGATTGAACCCCGACACGCAAGAGATTGACTATGATCAGCTGGAACGACTGGCTGTGGAGCACAAGCCGAAGATGATCATCGGTGGCTTCAGCGCGTACTCGCGCATCGTTGACTGGCAGCGTTGCCGCGATATCGCCGATCGGGTGGGGGCCTATCTCTTGGTCGATATGGCTCATGTCGCCGGCCTGGTTGCGGCCGGCCTGTATCCCAATCCGGTGCCGATCGCCGATATCACCACGTCTACTACCCACAAAACGCTGCGCGGTCCGCGGGGAGGCTTGATTCTCGCCAAGCGCAATCCCGAGATCGAAAAGAAACTGCATTCGATGGTCTTTCCAGGCACCCAGGGCGGCCCGCTGATGCATGTAATCGCGGCCAAGGCGGTTGCCTTCCTGGAGGCGTTGCAGCCGGAGTTCAAGGCGTACCAGCAGCAGGTCCTGGACAATGCACGCGCCATGGCGGCCGCGATAATGGAACGCGGCTACAAAATCGTCTCTGGTGGAACGGATAACCACCTGTTTCTGGTGGACCTGATCGGCAAGCGCATTACCGGCAAGGACGCGGAAGCGGCGCTCGGGGAGGCCAACATTACCGTAAACAAAAACGCCGTCCCCAATGATCCGCAGAAACCGTTTGTGACGAGCGGTATACGTGTCGGAACACCGGCGATCACCACGCGCGGCTTCGGGGTAGGGGAGAGCAGCCGGCTTGCCGGGTGGATCTGCGATATCCTGGACAATCTGGATGACGTGTCCGTGCGCGCGACGGTCAAGCGCGATGTTCTCGAGCTTTGTCGCAGCTTTCCCGTGTATTCGTGAGTCGGGGGTAGTAAGCCGCGAGCGCTGATTTGCGGCCTTTGCGTTTACGATTCACGTTGTACGATTTAGGATTCAGGTATCACGACTCAAGGTTCACGACTCGATGCGATGCCCTTTCTGTTCTGCTGAGGATACCCGCGTAGTAGATTCGCGCTTGGCCGATGAGGGCGATTCTGTGCGCCGCCGTCGCGAATGTAACTCCTGTCACGAGCGTTTTACGACCTATGAGCGCGCCGAGCTGCGTTTGCCGAAGATTATCAAGTCCGACGGGCGGCGGGAGCCGTTTCGCGAGGAGAAGCTGCGCAGTGGCATGAGCCGGGCACTGGAAAAGCGCCCCGTCGAGTCAGAGGCGGTCGAGCATGTGATTGGCCGTATTCGCCACAAGCTGCTTGCCAGCGGCGAGCGCGAGGTGAGCTCCCGGGTTGTCGGGGAATGGATGATGGAGGAGCTCAAGGAGCTCGACGCGGTCGCCTATGTACGATTTGCCTCGGTGTATCGTAGCTTTGAAGACTTGAACGCCTTCAGCGAGGAGGTGGAGCGCCTGCAGAATGAGCCCAGCCCCGAGGTGCGCCGTAGGCAGCTTAAGCTCCTCCCGGACAGCGGCGATAAGGATGACTGATGTGGGCCGTAATGAGGCGCACATGGCGCGTGCCTTGTGCCTGGCGCGGCGCGGCCTTTATTCGACCGACCCCAATCCGCGCGTCGGTTGCGTGGTGGTTAAGAATGACGAAATCGTCGGGGAAGGGTGGCACGAGCGCGCCGGAGAGCCCCATGCCGAGGTGCACGCATTGCGGGAAGCCGGGGAGCGGGCGCACGCGGCCAGCGTTTTTGTCACGCTCGAGCCATGTTGTCATCAGGGGCGCACGTCCCCGTGCACGGATCTCCTGGTCCAGGCACAGGTGGGACGCGTGGTCGTCGCAATGGAAGATCCGAACCCCGAGGTTAATGGAGGAGGTCTGGCCGCACTGAAAAGCGCCGGCCTGAGGGTCGAAGTCGGGCAGTTGCGTGAGCAGGCCGAGACCCTGAACCCAGGGTTCGTGAGTCGCATGCGCCGCCGCCGCCCGTTTGTGCGCGCGAAGCTCGCAGCCAGCCTGGACGGGCGCACGGCGATGCGCAGTGGTGAGAGCCAGTGGATTAGCGGCGAGGCCGCGCGCGCCGACGTGCAGCGATGGCGTGCGCGCAGCTCGGCGATCCTGAGCGGAATCGGGACCGTGCTGGCCGACGACCCGGCGCTTACTGTCCGTGACCTCCAGGTCGGCCGTCAGCCATTGCGCGTGGTGGTGGATACGCATCTCAGAACGCCTCCGACGGCGAAGCTGTTGGTGCAAGATGGTGCCGTCGTGATCATCACCGCCAGTAACGACGGCGAGCGTGCGCAGCGCTTGCAACAGGCCGGGGCGGAGGTCGTGTGCCTGTCTGGCGAAAACGGCTCCGTCGACCTACACGAACTGATGAGACATCTGGGCGTGCGGGAGGTCAACGAAGTCCTGTTGGAGAGTGGTGCGACGCTGTGCGGGAGCCTGCTACAGGCGGGATTGGTTGATGAGCTTTTGATTTACCTCGCGCCGACCTTGATGGGCGATGAGGCGCGCGGGATGTTCAGGCTACCGGGCCTGGAACGCTTGCAAGATCGCATTGAGCTTGAGATCAAAGACGTGCGCGCCGTCGGCCGCGACTGGCGGTTTATTGCGAAAGTGAGGCGTGAGGCGTGAGGCGTTTGGTTTGATGGAGAAAGTCTTGGAATTGCCCACTCCTTACTCATCACCCCTCACGAGTAATTGAAATGTTTACGGGCATTATTCAGGCAGTAGGCACGGTCACGTCGCTTGAGACACATGCGGATGATCGCCGGCTGCGGTTAGGTGCTGGAACGCTCGAGCTTGACGGCATCAGGCGTGGTGATAGCGTGTGCGTGAACGGTGTGTGTCTTACCGTGCGCGATTTGAGTGGCGAGTGCTTCAGCACTGATGTGTCGGCAGAAACCCTTATCCGCACCGCATTCTCCACGCTCCGGCCGGGCGATAAGGTCAATCTGGAGAAGGCGTTAACGCTCGCGACGCCACTGGGCGGGCACCTGGTCACGGGTCATGTCGACGGCCTCGGTGTGGTCGTGGACCGGCGCGGGGCAGGTCGTTCTGTCGCTTTTCGCATTCGCGCACCGCAGAACACCACGAGGTATATTGCCGAGAAGGGGTCGGTCTGCGTCGATGGGGTCAGTCTCACGGTCAATGCGGTTCGCGGCTCGGAGTTCGAGGTTAATATCGTGCCGCATACGCTCGAGCAAACGACTTTGGGCGGGTTTCAGGTGGGCCGGCGCGTCAACCTGGAGGTAGACATCATCGCCCGCTACCTGGAGCGTCTGCTCCAAGGTGATAAGGACAGACCGGAAGGTTCCAAGATCACGGCGGAGTTTCTGGCAAAGCACGGTTTTATGCGTGATCCGTGAATCAACCGTCCAAGACGACTAGCGACTCACGAATCACCCTGCTAGTCGAGCGGCAAGATTTCGTACTCGATCTGAGCCGAGGCGAGCAAGAACGCCTGCCTCCGGCCTTTCTTGGTGAGCACGAGCTCGCTCACCATCTTGTAGCGCCCCGGCGGGGCATCTTCAGGGATCGGTAACGGGTCGGCGGCGAGGTAGTAGCCTGTCCGTGGCAACTGCTCGCTAAGATCCTGGATATTGGTGGCAACAAGCGTGCCGTCGTCGGCATAGAACTTGATGATCTCCCGGAACACGAAGTCTGGGTCGTTCTTGCGCTGCAGGAACAACCGTTTGGTGACAGCGAGATTCTTGCAAGGCTTGGTTGTGGTCGCCTCCGGCGCTATCTCGTAGAGCCGGGCGATTGCGAAGACCCCCTTTTTGGGCAGCGGCGCGTACGTCTCACGGGCGGCTTTTGTCTGTTCGGCGGAGTAACGGTACGTTGTCTGGTAGTGCGCCTTCTCGCTTCTCCACTGGTAAAGCTTGCATTGCAACGAGGCTTCAGCAAAACGGCCATTTGCCAGCAGCGCGAAGGCCGTGAGCACGAATAAGGCGACCGCTTGGCGAGGACGGCAGAGACCAGACCCGGTGTTCATGCTATGTGACTGTTACCGTTCCTGGTTGCCCCACGCTTTTCTAAGAGGCGCATACTTGTCGTGGAGGGTCTGCTCTTGCGATGCGCTTTGGACCGCTGTTGTCTCTGTTGCGTGGTTAGATTGGTACCAGTAAAAGCTAAGAAAACCGCCAAGCGCCACGATACCCGCGAGCACAAATCCAAAGCCGCCTAAGATTCTGCGTCTTATGTCTGATATTGACCGCCCATGGGGTGCCGGCAGCGCTGCTCGTGCTGGCTGGAATTGCCGTGCTTTCACCTTGCGGTGGCGAAGCAGTGCTTTGCGAAACTCGACAATAGTCTGAAACCGTCTGTCCGGCTCTTTGGCGATCGCCTTAAGAATGACTTTTTCCAGCTCCCTCGGAATATCGGTCTGATACTTGCTCGGCGGCGGCGGGTTTTCCTGCACGTGTGCGTGCATCAGGCCGTAGTTCGTCTTTCTCTCGAAAGGGAGCCGACCGGCGACGGCCTCAAACAGCGAGATGCCCAGCGTGTACACGTCAGACCGATAATCCACTGCACGGCCTTTGATCTGTTCTGGTGACATGTATAGCAACGTACCCATCATGGCCCCACCTTGTGCGAGACTCTGGTCATGCATCAACTTGGCAACGCCGAAATCCAGAAGCTTCAGGCGACCGTGTACGGTGATGAACATGTTCGCAGGCTTCAGGTCTTGATGGACGATGCCCGTCCGATGTATGTGTTCCACCCCCACGGACGCCTGTGCGAACAGGTCGATCGCCTCAGTTACGGAAAGGGTCCCTTGGCGCCGCAACCGTTGCTCGAGCGTTTCACCCTCCAGGTAGTCCATTACCAGCACGAGCCCGACGTTTTTTTCCATGAGCGCATGCAGGGTGACAATGTAGGGGCTGTCGATGCGCGCCTGTACCTGGGCCTCTGCGGCGAAACGTCGTACAAATTCGACGTTTTGGCACAGATTCGGCGGTAGTACCTTGATGGCCACCTTGCGATCGAGCAGCGTGTCGTGCGCCTTGTACACCACGCCCATGCCGCCCACACCCGCTTCCTTGTCGATGACGTAGTGGTCGAGGCAGGTCCCAGGCGCGAGCACCTGCTGCACAGGCACTACCGACAGTCCGGTCAAGGGCGTTGATTTGGGCTTTTTGGCCGCGCCGTTCATCAGGACTACTGTGCGTGCAAGTTTTTCGGCCCTCTGATCTTTCACTGCAGGTCGATCCCTGTATGGAGTTGAGAAATACCCGCGCACCCGCGGCGACGCCGGCACGTTGCTCGAGGTGGTCGCCAGGACGCTAAGATGTATAGTCCAATTTGCTTGCACATTCTATGCCGGATCGAGCTGTGCGGCGGGCGCTCACGGTGTCTGCGGGCGGACCAGGCGTTGCCGGACCCGGCTGGTTCGCGGGCGCGAGCATAGGCGGAATTCTGCGACCAAATGGGCCATAATGGACCTCGCGTGAGGCGTTTGATGAGTGTGTGATGGCAATTAGCCCGATAAACGAGATTATCGACGACCTGCGGCACGGCCGCATGGTCATCGTGATGGATGACGAGGATCGCGAGAACGAAGGCGATTTGCTCGTCGCCGCCGAGCACGTACATGCCGAAGAAATCAACTTTATGGCGCGCTACGGGCGCGGGTTGATTTGCTTGACGCTGACCGAAGAACGTTGTCAGCAGTTGGAGTTGCCGCTGATGGTCAGCGGGATGCGTCGCCGTGGGAAGACGAGCTTCACAGTGTCCATCGAGGCTGCCCACGGCGTGACTACGGGAATCTCCGCGGCCGACCGCGCCACAACTGTCCATGCGGCAATCAGAAAAAATGCGAAGCCTGCGGATATGGTAGTGCCCGGGCACGTCTTTCCTTTGATGGCGCAGCGCGGCGGTGTGCTGGCGCGGGCGGGGCATACCGAAGCCGGTGTCGATCTTGCGCGTCTGGCGGGGCTGGCGCCGGCGTGCGTGCTGTGCGAGATCATGAATGACGATGGCACGATGGCGCGCCTGCCGGAGCTGGAGGAGTTCGCAATTCGGCATGGCTTGAAGATCGGTACCATTGCCGATCTGATCCGCTATCGTACGGAGCATGAGTCGACCATCCGGCGCATGGTTGAGACTGACTTGCCGACTGAGTTTGGCCAGTTTCATGTGGTTGCGTATCACGACACGATCAGCGAACGGGTACATTTGGCCCTGGTCAGGGGAGCGATCACGCATGGCAGTCCCACGCTCGTGAGAGTTCACGTACAGCAAAGCCCGCTCGATCTTTTTGCCGACATTCGCCGCACGGGACACTGGACATTGCGCGCGGTTCTAGAGCGCGTAGCGAATGAAGACAATGGTGTTATCGTGATTCTGTGTTACCCGGAGGCGCCGGAGCACTTGTTGGAACGGATTCGACACTTTGGCGAGTCCGGTGAGATCCTGGAGTTGCCGGTGAAGAAGCGCCATCGCGACGAGCTTCGTACCTACGGCCTGGGTAGCCAGATCCTGATGGACCTCGGCGTGGGTAAGATGCGAGTGCTGGGGCACCCGCTGAAGCTGCCGGGGATGTCAGGCTTCAATCTGGAGGTCGTGGAGTACATCGAGCACGACGATCGGCGGACGCAAAACGAGGGACCAAAGAAAATAATCGGATGAGTGGCGTCAAGAGTATTCACGGAGATCTTCTTGCCCGTAACGCGCGGTTCGGGATAGTTCTTAGCCGGTACAATGATTTCGTTGGTGAACGGCTGCTGCAGGGGGCGATCGATACGCTCGAGCGCCACGGTGCACAGAGCTCTAACATCGAGGTCGTGCGGATTCCGGGTGCTTTCGAGATGCCGCTCGTGGCCAAGACCATGGCTGCGAGTAAACGCTACGATGCATTAATTGCCCTGGGTGTGGTCGTGCGCGGTGAGACGCCACACTTCGAGTATGTGGCCAACCAGTGCGTCTCCGGCCTGGGGCAGGTGAGCGTGCAATTCGATATGCCCTTCGGTTTTGGCGTATTGACCGTCGATACCCTGGAGCAGGCGATCGAGCGGGCCGGCGCAAAGGCGGGCAACAAGGGTGTCGAGGCCGCGCTCGCCGCGATAGAGATGGTTAATCTGATCAAGCATTTTCAGGGCTAGCATAGGGTTGGGACATGACTGGGGGGAGCCGTCATCAAGCGCGCCAGGCTGCGGTTCAGGCCATATATCAGTGGCAGCTGACTCAGCAGCTTCCCTCGAAGATCGAGGATCATTTCAGTCTGGATCACGAGCTGCACGATGTGGACATGAAGTTTTTTCATCACCTCGTGGCTGAAATCCCATCGCATTTGCATGAGCTGGATGATCACCTGACGCCGTATCTGGATCGCGAGCTTGAAGAGATCGACCCGGTCGAACGGGCGATACTGCGTATTGGGGCCTACGAGTTCGCGTTTCACCCGGAGATCCCCTACAAGGTCATTCTCAATGAGGCGGTGGAGCTCGCGAAAACCTTTGGTGCGGAGCACGGCTATAAGTACGTGAACGCCGTGCTGGATCAAGTGGCACGCAAGCTGCGTGCCGCAGAGATCCAGGTCGGCCGCACAACCTCGCCGTCCACGGTTTGAACGAGTTTGAGCTGATCCAGCAGTACTTCTCGTCCCAGGGGCTCGCCCGTGATGACGTCGTCGTGGCCATCGGCGACGACGCGGCGGTCGTAACGCCGTCGGCTAGGATGCAACAGGTCGTGACCACCGACATGTTGGTCGCGGGGACCCATTTTCTGGCCGATGCCGACCCCCAATCAATCGGCTACAAGTCGCTGGCCGTGAACCTCAGTGATCTCGCCGCCATGGGTGCGAGCCCGACGTGGTTCACATTGAACTTGAGCCTGCCGGGCGTTGATAAGCTTTGGCTCGAGTGGTTTCGAGACGGTCTGTTCCGTTTGGCCGGTACCTACGGCGTTCAGCTCATTGGCGGTGACACGGTGCGCGGCCCGCTCGTGGTCGGCGTGCAGGCCTTCGGTGTGCTTCCCGCGGGCACTGCCTTGATGCGCTCCGGCGCGCGGCCGCGCGATCGAATCTACGTCACGGGTACCCTCGGTGACGCCGGTTTGGCGCTTGCGCAACAGCGCGATGAGCTGGCGTTGTCCGCGCCCGATCGCGAGATCGTGATGCAGCGGCTCAACTTCCCGGCACCGCGTGTATCCGAAGGCGTCGGCATACGCGATGTTGCATCGAGCTGTATCGATATCTCCGATGGGTTGCTGGCCGATCTTGGGCATATCCTGCAGGCAAGTGCTGTGGGTGCCCGCGTTGTGCTTGAACGAATCCCGGTCTCTTCGGTTTATCGCCGGCACTTCGAGCACGTGCACAGCTGGGACGCGGCACTCAAGAGTGGCGATGACTACGAGCTGTGCTTTACGGTGCCGGCGGAGCAGACCGCTACGCTGGAGCGGCTAGGGGCCGCGTGGGCGTGTGGTGTGAGTTACATCGGCGACATCGAGGCCGCACCCGGGTTGCGGCTCGTGGATGCCCACGGTCGCACGCACGAGCCTACCATGGAGGGGTTTGATCACTTTGCCGACGACTGATCAAGGCCCCAGCAGCGGGCGTAGACGAGGACGCCTGCCGCGCACGGTCTGGCGCCACCCGGCCAGCGTCTTTGCTCTGGGACTGGGCGCGGGCGCTGTCCGCTACGCGCCCGGTACTGCCGGAACATTGGTGGCGATCCCGCTGTACGTAATGATTGCGCCGTTACCGCTGGCGTGGTACGCGACCACCGTGATCCTGTTGTTCGCCGTCGGCATTTGGTTGTGCGATCAGGCCCAACGGTTGCTGGGTGCCCACGATCATCCTGCGATTGTATGGGACGAGATTGTGGGCTACCTGTTGACCATGTTCATGGCGCCACCGGGGTGGCTATGGGTGGTCGTAGGGTTTATGCTGTTTCGTCTTTTTGATATTTGGAAACCGTTTCCGATCAACATCGTGGATCGCACTATCCGTGGCGGCCTCGGTACGATGCTCGATGATGTTGTAGCTGGTGTCTATGCCTGGGTGGGTGTCCAGATCTTGGCACTTTTTTTCTTGAATGACCCAGCCTGAGTCGCAAGTGTATCGTTAGGTCTGCAAACGGTACATCCTTGTACCGCTCCTGACGCCTCTGCGTTAGACGTTTTTTTAAGAATTTCTCTGCGATCTTTGCGCTCTCTGGAGTGAGTTCGTGCAATATCCGTGCTAGTGTGGCTCCCGTCGGTAGGTACCAAGTTTGGGGAACCACGCTGCCAGCGCGCGCCCGCGCGCTGGCAGCGACTCGTGCTTGCCGATTATCAGGGCTCCTCCCGGTCGCAACCGGACCAGCAGCTTTTCCAGAATGGCGCTTTGCAGCTCGGCATCGAAATAGGTGAACACCAGGTTACGGCATAAGACCATATCGAAGTGCCGGCCCGGCAGTGCCGTGCGTATGTCCTGGTGCAGGAACCGCACGCGCTCGCGGTATCGCGAGCGCAGACAATACCCGTGGTCAGCGCGATCGAATGCAGCCCTGAGCCAATCGCGCGGCAGCGCTTTGACGCTGCTCCAGTCGTAGCAAGCTGCCTGTGCCCGCGCCAGCATGCCGAGGTCCGCATCCGAGGCGATGATAGTGAATGGCGGCTGCGCCGGGACGGTGTCCGCCCGCAGTATCAGACTGATCGCCAGCGTGTAGGGTTCCTCGCCCGAGGCGCACCCGATACTCCAGGCGTCCAAACGGTTTGCACTCCGCACGCGTACCTGCTCGGTGAGGCACGGTAGGACGACATCGAAGAGGTGATCGAATACGATCCGGTCCCGATAGAAACGTGAGATGGTTACTCGGCAGAGACTATCCAGCGTGGACCATTCCTCGGATGTGGTCTCCAGGTACTCGCGGTAATGCGCCAACCCTGCCAGGCCCAGTGCGTGTAGGCGACGGGTGATGCGCTTGCAGACCTGGCGGCGGACTTTGCGATACCCCGGCCAACTCATACGCAGCCGTGGTAGCGCCCACTGCAGGAATCGAACGCACTCTGGATCTTTCACCACCTCTGACCTGGAGTAACACCGACGTTCCGGACGCATCGGCACGCAGCGTAGTCACGCTGCGCAGGCTAGCATGGATGGCGATAAATCGCCTGCGCACGCGCATTGCGGCGAGGCTGGGAGAAAAGATATTCGGTACCGAGGTCTGTGTGCCTGGCAAGCACGAGGAGCGTAGCCCCCATCGTGCTTGCCAATGCAGCCTATTGCGTGGTCACGATGAGCCCGAGCTTTCTCAGGGCACTCTGCGCGCGTTCGAAACCCTGGCTGGCGGACAGGTACCACCACTTCAGCGCCTGGTTCAGATCCTGCGCGACACCGTCGCCCCTCACATACATCAGGCCTAACGCATACTGGGCGGCGGCATCGCCGCGCAACGCCGCCTTCAACCACCACTTGGACGCCTCCAGCATGTCCTTGCTCACGCCTTCGCCCTGCGCATACATAAGCCCGAGATTGAACTGCGCATCGGTGCTGTCTTGAACGGCGGCCTTATGCCACCAGCTGACGGCTTTGGCCGCGTCGATGGCGATACCTGTCCCCATCGAGTAGGCAACACCGAGATTATACTGTGCGTCACGATGTCCATTGACCGCTGCCCTTTTGTACCACCGTACTGATTCCCGCATGTCGTGGGTGACGCCGAGCCCGGTGCCGTGGGCGATGCCAAGCAGGTATTGCGCTTCCGAGTGGCCTTGCTCGGCAAGTAAGGTCAAAGGCAGGCTGGCCAGCTCGAAGTCGCCTTGCTCCATCGCCGCCCGCACCTGGCTGTAGCGATGCGCAATCAGACCGGCATTGGCTACGGAGGATGCGAAAGGCAAGCCCACGTGATCAAGTCGGGCGACCGCCGCCTGGGCGGTGAAAGGAGTCAGCATATAGGCCGAGGCGATGATGAGGCTGCCCAGTAGCGCGATCTTCAGCAGCAGCCGGGCTGTGGTTTCGCACTCCTGTGCCGTGGATATCGTCCTTGTATAATCATTACCCATGATGTCCTCGCTTGGCGCCGAGCGCCGGGACGGCCCATGCGTCAAAGTCCCTTGTGCACGTTGTGGCCAGTTAACCAAAAGAGGTTTCAAGATCTATGCCAATACGTTGGGCAGGCGGAAAAATCAGGCAAAAACTAGGCGATTTCAGCTTTTACAAGGCGGCGTACAGGACCTGCGGGGGTCAATTCGCGCCAGTCACGGGGCGCGCTGAACGGCACGAAATCGTCGCTGAAGGGCGCGTGTGGACTTGCGGGCTGGGAGCCGCTGGCGGCTGGGAAAGCGGCCGTTCGCGCCGGCGGCGCACTGCCTGGGCGCACGTATAATCAGGCCCGTCCCCGGATGACGCTGGGGCCTCTTACGGCACGCACACAAGATGACGACCAAGCCCGAGCTCTTGGTAACGGTGTTTTCCGATTACATTTGCCCGTTCTGTTATATCGGTTCCGTGCGGCTCGATGCCTTGCGCGAGCAGTTCGCCTTGAAAGTCAACTGGGTGTCGCTTGAGATCCATCCGGACAATCCGGCACAGGGGCGACCCGTAGAAGAGCTGGGTTATCCGCCGGAGCAGTGGCAACAGATGATGGATGCCCTTTACCGGATGGCGCGGGAGGAGGGCGTGCATATCGCCGAGCGCAGTTTTACGACAAACTCGCACAAGGCTTTGCTGTTGGCCGAGGCTGCGGAGGAGGAGGGCCAGGAGATTTTTTATCGCCTGCACAACCGCTTGTTCGAGGCCTACTTCGGTGAGCGCCAGAATATTGGCGATGACGATGTGCTGCGCACCCTGGCGCGCGAGAGTGGCGTGTCCGATGACACGGTAGCGCGCGCGTGGAGGGAGGAGCGTTACGAGCAGCGGCTAAAGACCAATCTTGTGGCTGCGGCGAAACTGCGCGTAACAGGTACACCGACGTATGTGATCGGCAAGCGTGTGCTAGTGGGCGCTGTGCCGACTGCGACACTGCATGACGCGGCACGACAGGCGCGCGCGGGCTAGCGCGCTGCCAGGAACTGTCCTTGTTAGCTCGTGCGATCGATGCGATTTTTACCCCTGCGATCATCGATCGCTTTTTTCCGACGCGATACGGCCAATGCGGCAGCGTAAGCCTGTCGTTCACGAGTACCTGGCGGTGATACCCGACAAACTGGGTGGGGGTTCTACCAGTTGCCGTTGCCCCTATGCGCGCGGCGCCCGCTGGACCACCCGTCTCATCGCCACAAGAGCGAGCTTGAGTCTGGGTTCGCTCAGTCGACGACTGATACCAGTGCTCGCGCTGGTCGGCAGTACCGAGATCTTGGCGCGAAATGAAAGCACGGACGAGGCCGATCAGGAAGTGGCGCCGATAGTTGTCACTGCAACCGTTGGTCCTGGACCGCTTGAAGAGACGGCCGCAAGCGTGACGCTGATTACGCGTGCGCAGATTGAAGCTAGCCAACCAAGAACTGTGACAGAGCTGCTGCGGCAAGTGCCAGGATTGCATATCGATCAGCCGGGCGCGCGTGGCAGTGTGAGCTCGGCGTATGTACGTGGTGGCGATCCCAACTTTACGTTGGTGCTGCTGGATGGCCTGGCGTTGAATGATCCGACCAACAACCGCGGCGGTTCTTTTGATTTCTCAACGCTCGACCTAGACAGCATTGAGCGAATTGAGATCGTGCGTGGGCCTGTGTCAGATGTCTACGGGTCCACTGCGATGAGCGGAGTAATCAACATCATTACCCGGCGCGGCGACAAACCCGTCAAGAGCCTGGAAGGCACTGCCGGAAGTTTCGGTTTTGGTCGTGTGCTCGCGAACTTCAGCGACTCGACCGGCGTGACTGATTATGCCCTCAGCGCCTCCGCCACGGATAACGGGGACCCAGTGGAAGGAAGCGGTTTTCGCGGTACAGTCTTTAACGCGAACGTTGGCCGAGTGCTTTCGGATCGCATGGAGATGCGTTCCACGCTGCGCTACGCAAGCAGCGATCTTGAATCTTTTCCCGAGGCTAGCGGCGGCCCACAGTTCGCTGTTAGGCGCGAGACCGAAAAACGTGACGTTGATCAGCTTAGTTTGGGGATCGAGTTTTTTCGCCAGCAATCCGCAACCTCGGACTATACGGTACGACTTGGACTCTACGACCAGCGAAGCGATATCGTATCACCTGGCGTCGCGCCGGGCGTGCGCGATCCGGTGGGCATCCCGCCCACTATCACGGCGAACCAGTATAGTCGTGCAGATCTGAAGTTCCGATACACGATACATAGGCTGGACGCCTTGCGCCTATCGGTCGGTGCGGACGTCGAATCCGAGATCGGCTCGAGCGTGGGAAGTTTACTCATTGGCGGTGTGACGACACCGACGAGCTTTGATTTGAAGCGAGACAACTGGGGCGCTAACATTGAGGTCGCATTTATCGTCAAGCGCGGGCTGTTGCTGCGTGGCGGTGTACGAGCGGATTTTCCCGACGGCTTCGATAGCGAAGTGAGCCCGCGTGTGGCCTTTGCCTATCGTGTGCCAGTCAATGGCGTAACCTTGCGGGCAAGCTGGGGTGAAGGATTCAAGCTGCCGAGCTTCTTTGCGCTCGGTAACCCTATTGTTGGAAACCCTGGACTGCTGCCGGAAAGCACTCGCAGCGCTGAACTCGGACTGCGGGTGCCGCTGCAAGGCGGGCGTGCCACTGTCGATATGGCGCTTTTCTCGAGCAAGTTCGAGAACCTCGTCGACCTGGCTGAGGGACCGCCGCCGCGCCTGGTAAACCGATCGGAGGTCACGGCGCGTGGGTTCGAGATGGGGCTGGCAGTGAATCCGCGCCCGGACACAACCATCTCGGCACAGCTGGCTTACGTGAAGACGCACATTCGGGGAACCGATGAGCCATTGCTCAACCGGCCCGAGTGGCGAGGAGGAATTGGGGTACAGTGGCGACCTCATGCAACGGTCAGTGTGAATTTCGATGTGCTTTACGTTGGCCGCATGTTTGACTCCTCGATTCCAACTGGCGAAGTCGTGCTTAACCCATATACCCGTGCTAACGTCACAATGACGTGGCGCGCGCGCGGGCGCCAGCGATATTTTCTTGCCATCGAGAATTTATTTGATGCAGACTACCAGGAGGCCATCGGTTTTCCTGCCCCAGGCATTAGCCTGCGTGTGGGCGTACGAGCAAGCCGCTAAGCGGCGCGCTCGGCAGCAATCGGGCGTTTGTGGCATACTAAGTTAAACATCGTGGAGACCGAAAAAACCGTGGAAATATCGCGCAACCCGACCCGCCCGGTCCGAATCGGTTCGGTCACCATCGGCAACGGCAACCCGATCGCGGTGCAGAGCATGTGTGCGACGCGTACTCAGAATGTCGATGCGACGGTGGCGCAAATAAACGAGCTGGTCGCGGTGGGCGCCGACATAATTCGCATTGCCGTGGATAACCGCAAGGACGTGGCGGCGCTTAGCCATATACGCGCGCAGGTCCCGGCTAATCTGACGGTCGATCTCCAGGAGAGCTATCGATTAGCGGGCGATGCCGCGCCACACGTCAACAAGATCCGCTATAACCCCGGACACCTGTACCACCACGAACGCAAGAAACCCTGGCAGGACAAGGTCAGATTCCTGGTCGATGCCGCAGGTGAACATGATTGCGCGCTGCGTGTCGGCGTCAACTGTGGCTCTGTCGATCCAGAAAAGGCACAACAGTACGCCGCCGACGATTCGATCTCGCCTATGCTGGAAAGCGCGCTGGAGCACTGCGAGTTGCTCGACAAGCTCGGTTTCACGCGCTTCTGTGTCTCGTTGAAGGACTCGGATCCGGCAAAGGTAATCGAAGCGAACAGGCGTTTTGCCGAGGCGCGCCCCGACATACCGTTGCATCTGGGGGTTACCGAGGCGGGCCTACCACCGGATGGGACCATCAAGACGCGCATTGCGTTTGAGCAGCTTATCAGTCGTGGTATCGGCGATACTATCCGCGTCTCGCTGACCGTACCCAACCATCGGAAAGGTGAGGAGATCAAGGCCGGTCGCGAGATCCTGGTAGATATCGCCGCGGGGCGTGTTCGTAGCGTGGTGGATTACGGCAAGGACACGTTGAACATAATTAGTTGTCCAAGTTGTTCGCGGGTCGAAAACGAGGCCTTCATTGATCTCGCCCAGCAAGTAAAGGAAATGACGCAATATGCGAACCAGTATGCGCTCACTATCGCGGTCATGGGCTGTCGCGTGAACGGCCCGGGGGAGACCGACGATGCTGACTTGGGTCTGTGGTGTGGTCCAAAACTCGTGAATCTCAAACGCGGAAGCGAGCCCTTGGGTGCCTACCCGTACGATAAGATCCTTCCCCGTCTGAAGCAGGAGCTCGATGCCCTGATCGCGAAAAAGACCGCACACAGTGCTTGATCTTCCTTTCTCATCCCGCCATGCCGAAACGGCGTTTTGAGGGGAAGGCGAAACGCGGGCTAGATTGTGCCGCTGCGCCCCACTATTCAGACCTTGTCGAATAACGCGCAACCACTGTTGTCCGGTCAAACTATCGGGAGCGGTGAAATGCGCAGGGACTTGCCGGGCTCAAGGACGGTAAGAGTCTGCTTGTGTTTTGAAGGGAGATTTTTTTGGGAAAGTTTAGGTTCGTTACGGATGACACTCCGCCCGCATCGCTAAGAAAGCGCGTCGCGCTGGAACTGGCAACGCTGGTTCTTCTGACTCCGGTTTTCTTGTACTTCGCCCCTCGCGGCATGGGCCTGTATAGTGGTGTCGCCTTGCTTTTCCTGGCCTATGTTGCCCTCACAGCGAAGTACACCCGGGATCGAATCTGGGGTCCGCCGGCAGCACCGCGAGCCGACCGGCTACGGTCGTCAATGCTCACACTCTCTGCTCTGACGATTCCTGCCGTTGCTGTGTTCTTCGCCTGGGGGATGTGGGAGGGCAACCAGGTCGCGCTGGGAAATCTGGCGTTGGCTATGGGCCTGTACCTGCCGTGGGCGCTGTTGCAGCAGACGATCTTTCAATTCTATTTTCTGGGCCGACTGCGGGTGTTGCTGCCGTTGTCGCCCGTTGTTTTGGCCGCGGTGAACGGGGTCGCATTCGGGCTGGTGCATCTGCCTTACGTGCCGTTGATGCTGCTCGCGATGGTAGCCGGCGTTTTCTGGAGCTACTCCTATCTGCGTGACCGGGTTGTGTTGCCGATCGCGATATCGCACGCCTTATTAGGTACGACGTTCTACTATGCCGTCGTTGGACGTGATTTGCTCGGCGACTGGTTGGCTATCATGAACGCCGCCGTGTAAAGCAGGCGGCATGCGCGGGCCTGCGTCTTAGGCGGTTTCGGCGGCAATCGCCTTGGGTACGATCTCGGGGCGGAAGCGCTGTTGAATAGACCGCAGTATGCCAGCAGCGTCGAGCCCGGCCTCCGCCAGCATCTCTTCTCGCGATCCGGTCTCGATCAGGCTGTCGGGCAACCCCAGATTCAATACCGGCACCAGCTTCGAGTGTGCAGCCAGGCATTCATTCACGGCACCGCCGGCACCGCCGGAGATCACGTTGTCCTCAATCGTGACAAGCCCGGCATGCGTGTCCGCGAGCTGGAGGACCAGCTTCTCATCCAGCGGTTTGACGAAACGCATGTTGACGACGGTTGCGTTGAGTTCCTTGGCTGCCTCCAGGGCCGGCGCCAGCATCGCGCCGAACGCCAGCACTGCGATCTCTTTGCCCTTGCGGCGCAGTTCGGCCTTGCCGATCGGCAAGGCCTTCATGGCTTTCTTGACGGCGACGCCAGGGCCTTTGCCACGCGGATAACGTACCGCTGCCGGCTGACTGAGCTGGAAGCCGGTGTAGAGCATCTGCCGGCACTCGTTCTCATCGGCCGGAGCCATGATCACCATCTTGGGCAGGCAACGCAGATAGCTCAGATCATAACTGCCATTGTGGGTCGCGCCATCGGGTCCAACGACGCCGGCGCGATCGATGGCAAACAACACTGGCAAATCCTGCACCATCACGTCGTGGATCAGCTGATCGTAGGCGCGCTGTAGAAAGGTAGAGTAGATCGCCACCACCGGTTTCAGGCCGTCCGCTGCCAGGCCGGCGGCAAACGTGACGCTGTGCTGCTCCGCGATGCCGACATCGAAATAGCGGTCGGGAAACTGCTTCTGGAACTGCACTAGACCCGATCCTTCGCACATCGCCGGTGTGATTCCGATCAAGCGCTCATCGCGTCTGGCCATGTCGCACAGCCATTCGCCAAACACCTGCGTGTAGGTCGGCCCTCCCTTGGATTTCGAGGGCACGATACCGACATTGGGATCAAACGGGGAGACACCGTGGTATTTCACCGGATCCGCCTCGGCGAGCGCATAGCCTTTGCCCTTGCGCGTGACCACATGCAACAGCCGCGGTCCTTTCAACGAACGCAGGTTCTTGAGCGTTTTCACCAGGGTCGGCAGATCGTGGCCATCGATCGGTCCGAAGTAGTCGAAGCCGAGCTCTTCGAAAAACGTCCCGGGAACGACCATGCCCTTCATATGCAACGAGGTACGGTGCGCAAGCTCCCATACGGGGGGGATGTGGCGCAGCACCTTGTCGCCGCTCTCACGTATGGTCCGGTAAAACTTGCCGGAGAGCACGCGCGCCAGATACTTGGACAGCGCAGCCACATTGGGGGAGATAGACATGTCGTTGTGGTTCAGCACCACGAGCACATCTGACTTGAGGTCGCCCGCATGATCGAGCGCCTCGTAGGCCAAGCCTGCCGTCATGCCGCCATCACCGATGATGGCGACTGCCTTGCGGTCACTGCCCTCGCACGCTGCCGCCACGGCCATGCCCAAGGCTGCGCTGATGGAAGTGCTGGAGTGGCCGGCCCCGAATGCGTCATACGGGCTCTCGTTGCGCCGTAGGAACGGCGCCAGGCCGTCCTTCTGGCGAATGGTGCTCATGCGATCGCGGCGTCCGGTCAGGATTTTGTGCGGATAGGCCTGGTGGCCCACATCCCACACCAGACGGTCGTCCGGCGTGTTGAAGACATAGTGCAGCGCGATCGTAAGCTCGATCGTACCGAGCCCGGCGCCGAGGTGTCCGCCGCATTGCGCTATCGAATGAATCAGATAATCACGCACCTCCTTTGCGAGCGGCTCGAGCTTGGATTCCGGCAACCGGCGCAGGTCCTGCGGCAGGTCGATGGATTCGAGGATTGGGTAGGCGGATTGACTGCTCATGTCCATGACGTCAGAAGGATGAAAGGGTTGTACGCGAGTGGTGCGTGGTTAAGGCCCGCGACACCAATGCACCGCGCGCCTTGTTTGTCTGCAGAACGGCTAACGTGCGAGAGCAGTTCCCGAAATCTGTCTGACGGTCGTTGGCCGGCCGGTGTGCAGTGATCCTCACCGCTTCCTCCTAGTTCTGGTCCTGTTTCCGGTTTGAATAATCTTCTATGTTCCAAATTAGAAGTATTACAGATCTTGCCGGGTAGTGCCACGACGCGCGCGGGTTGTCTCACCCGGGCGATGCCGGTCTCGCATTTCCACTGATGCGGTCGTCCCAGATCTGCCGCCGCGAGCGGCGCCCGCCCGGCTCGCGGCGCAAACATTGTCGTCATAATCTATAGGACCGCCAAATGCCCCGCTCTATTTTCACCCGGGCGCCCGGGCGCTATCCTCGGGCAGTCAACCGATCTCACACGCGGTCGAACAAGGTCTGTGGCGCCGTACGCTCACGTGTAGCAGGGAATCTATTTTCCATATAAAATGTATGTGTTTTGCCTACCTGCTGCAAGTTGCCACAAGAGTTGAAATCGTGGAACGCACGCGTATTAGGCATGTCATTCATACTAATGTGTGCGGTGGTCGCATCAGCGCACAACCGTGCGACCCACGGGCCGACGGCGCGGGGCGGCTGCGCCGCGCGAGCAAGATGGCTTGTCGGCGTTAGCACCTAACCGGGTAGCTTGCTTCCCGGGCACTGGACATTTCGTCGACCTGTGTGTACGTTCGATGTGCACGGACGCACGAGTGCGGCGATCTCGCGATGTGACACTTGCTGTTCTTGCTGAATTCGTGGAAACCGCTTCAACCCGACCACAAAAAGGAATCTGCCATACATCCATGGGTGTACCACTAATTCAACAGTACCGGGTGGGTCGCTATATTCTCGCTCAGAAGTTGCGCGGAGTGCACCGCTACCCGCTCGTGCTCATGCTGGAACCGCTGTTTCAGTGCAACCTGGCCTGCGCCGGATGCGGGAAGATCGATTACCCTGAGCCGATTCTGCGAAAGCGCTTGAGCGTGGAGGAGTGCCTGGCGGCAGTCGATGAGTGCGGCGCGCCGATCGTGTCCATACCCGGCGGTGAGCCGCTCATCCACAAAGGCATCACGCAAATCGTCGAGGGTATCATCGCCCGCAAGAAGTTCGTGTACCTGTGTACCAATGCCTTACTGCTGAAGCAGCGTATCGACGAATTTACACCCTCGCCGTACCTGACGTTCTCGATCCATCTCGATGGCAACCGCGACCGCCACGATGCATCGGTATGCCGCGACGGAGTGTTCGACAAGGTGATCGAGGTCGTGACGCTGGCGCTCGACAAGGGCTTTCGCGTGACATTGAATTGTACGTTGTTCCAGGGCGAGTCGGCAGACGAGATTGCGGAGTTTCTGGATTATGCGCGCGACCTCGGCGTCGAAGGCGTGACCATCTCCCCGGGCTACAGTTATGAGCACGCGCCGCAGCAGGACGTATTTCTGCAGCGTGCCGGCAGCAAGCAGCTCTTCCGTGACATATTCGAGCGGGGCAAGGGTCGCCGATGGCGGTTTAATCAGTCAGCGCTGTTTCTGGATTTCCTTGCCGGAAACCAGACCTACGAATGCACCCCGTGGGGTAACCCGACGCGCAATATCTTTGGCTGGCAAAAGCCGTGTTATCTCCTGGTCGATGAGGGTTATGCGTCGAGCTTCAAGGAACTCATCGAAAACACAGACTGGGAGCGCTACGGCACCGGGCGCCATCCCAAATGCGCCAACTGTATGGTGCACTGTGGCTATGAGCCCACGGCCGTGAACGACACCTTTGCCCATCCACTGAAGGCACTGAAGGTGTTTCTCCGTGGACCGCGCACCGAGGGACCGATGGCACCGGAGCTGCCAGTCACCTACCCGGATCCCCCACCGGGTGCGGCGGCGAGGCCTGCTGGCGAAGAGACCGAGCAAGTGGGCGCGGAACGCGCCGCTTAGATGGCTTGGCTATTCCTGGCCCTCCCCGGGGCCGTTCTCTGGGTCTGTGTTCTTGTGTTGCCGTGGGGTCCGTGGCGCATTCGCGAGGTCCTCGAGGCCGACGCCAATGCCACGAATGCTGATCTCGGTGACATCACCGTACTTATCCCCGCGCGCGACGAGGCCGCGTCGATCGGCCAAGCGCTGGCCGCGCTCAAGGCACAAGGCCGTAATCTCCAGGTCTTCGTGGTGGACGACCAATCGAGCGATGGCACGGGGGAAGTGGCGCGCTCGTTCGCGCATGACGGGGTGGAGGTAATCTGCGGACGGTCGTTGCCCCCCGGCTGGAGCGGCAAGCTCTGGGCGCTGGAGCAGGGGCGGGTGCACGCGCGCCGCCCGTTCACCCTGCTGATCGACGCCGACATCGCCTTGCAGCCGGGTATCCTTGTGCGGTTGCGAGACAAGATGGAGCATGACGGCTTGGGGCTCGCGTCCTTGATGGCGGCGCTGCGCATGAAAACGACGTGGGAGAAACTGCTGTTGCCCGCGTTCGTGTACTTCTTCAAGCTGTTATATCCATTTGCATTGTCAAATGACCCGCGCCGCCGCCGGATTGCAGCGGCTGCCGGCGGCTGCGTGCTGTTGCGCACGCAAGTCCTCGACGAGCTCGGCGGCTTTGGCGCGCTGCGAGATGCGCTTATCGATGATTGTGCACTGGCACGACAGGTCAAAGCGCGCGGTTACAAGATCTGGGTGGGCCTGAGCCACGGTGTGCACAGCATTCGCGCCTACGATAGCCTGTCGGCGATCTGGGATATGGTGGCGCGCTCGGCCTTCACGCAACTGCGCTATTCGATCAGCTTGCTGCTGGGTTGCACGACACTCTTCGCCGCCGCATTTTGGCTGCCGCTGGGTGGTCTGCTGGCGCCTAGCCTTTCGGCACGGACATTATCGGCAGTAGCGCTGGGGGCAATGATGGCGAGCTATCTGCCGACCCTGAAGTTCTACCGGCGATCGCCGCTGTGGGCGCTCGTGTTGCCAGTTACCGCCACGCTGTATCTCGCCATGACGTGGACCTCGGCGTTGCGCTACTGGGGCGGGCGCCGGTCGCAGTGGAGGGGCCGGATCTATCGCAACGATCTGGACTCGAGCACCGGCTAGCGGGGCCGGCGCCTGCGGTTTGTCGGGCGACGAATGTCTTTTGTCGGGTAGGGATCATTGCGGCGGCACTTTTGCGGGCGTGTAAGGATTGGAATTACTGACGGGTCTGTATGTTATACAGTAGAATAGATAGAAGTTTCTGAAAATCTAATAACTTAACGCCGGCTGTGACGACCGGGCGGAGTTCCGGCTGGCGGTCTTTAAATAAGAGGAGTTAAAAAACGTGTTACCGGTATTTAAACGTTTGGTGAGCTTTTTTTTAGCCGCATTGTTGGTGGCTTGGGGCGGCAGCTTGTCGCTTGCCCAGGCGACCGACACTGCGCAGGTCGCGTCGCTGGGGCCGTCTCAGCTCCACCTGGGGTTCGACTACGAGAAGTCTGTCATTCAACCGAATTCCTATATAGACCGGGAGCGCGAGACCAAGAACTACGTCGTACAGTCCCTGTCTTTTCCCTCCATCGGTGACAACGGTCAGCGAGGTAATCTCGTCACGGCGCTATACTACCAAAGTCAGCGTCCCGGCAAGAAAAAGCTCGTCGTCGTCTTACCGATATGGGGCACGCATACCTACCCCTCGCGCAAGATCACCGAGAGCCTGATGGATTATAGCGATGGGGAGATGAACATCTTGCGCATACTGGGCAAGGACTATCTCTTCGACTGGGATACCATGAGCGCGATATCGAGCGAGCAGGAGCTTATCGCCGTGTCCCGGCAAATGGTCGAGCGCGTGCGCACGCACGTTAAGGACGTCCGCCGCGTCATCGATTGGGCCGAGGCCCAACCGGGTGTGGATCCGGACCGCATCGGTCTCATCGGGTTCAGCCTGGCTGCGACCATCGCCAGCCTCGTAGTGGAGAACGAGCCGCGTATCGGGGCGAGTGCGCTGGCCATGGGCGGCGCCAATATCAACGAGATGTTCGCGTCGTGCTTTGGCCGGGCGAAGGAGACGCGCGAGGCCATTACCGAGCGCCTGGGTTGGAGCCGCGAGACCTTCGAGCGCAAGCTTGCGCAACCGCTGGCACCGATCAATCCGGCGAGTTTTGCCGGTCAGGCCAACCCGGACCGGATCCTCATGTTTGATGCGAGGTACGATACCTGCATGCCCAGGACCAGCCGGGAAGCGCTGTGGCAGGCGCTGGGTCAGCCGCAACGCATCACCTGGCCCCACAACCACAAGATGGCCTTTCTCACCATGACGTTTCTGGGCGGGAACACGATGCAGCGCAAGATCTATCAGTTTCTGGACGAGACGCTCTAATGGACGCTGAGACCGGAGGCGCTCGCCTTGGCCCGCGCGCCGGTAACAGTAATTGCGTTACGATGCAACAGCCAGACACGAAAGCAGAACGCGCACGCGCCGACGAAGAATACCAACGGCACATCCTCCAGGGCGTCTCCCGCACCTTCGCCTTGACGATCCCGCAGTTGCCTCCCGACCTGCGCCGGGTTGTGGGTAACGCGTACCTGCTGTGCCGCATCGCGGACACGATTGAAGACGAGCTCGCGCTTAGCGCCGAGCAGAAGCGTCGCTTCTCCCAGCAGTTCATCGATGCCGTCGACGCGAAGCTGTCCGCCGAGCGTTTTGCCTCCGAGTTGTCCCCCTTGCTTACCGAAAGCACGCTGCCAACGGAACGCGAATTGATCGAGAATACGGCGCGCGTGCTGCGCTTGACCCACAGCTTTACTGCCAACCAGCGCGATATACTCGCCCGCGCGGTGGCCATCATGGCCAAGGGCATGTCGGTGTTCCAGGCGAATAAAGACATCAATGGGCTCAAGGATCTGCCCCAGCTGGACAGCTACTGCTACTACGTCGCCGGGGTAGTCGGTGAAATGTTGACCGAGCTTTTTTGCGATTACTCGCGCGAGATCGACAGAAACCAGAATGCGATGATGAAGCTGGCCGTGTCCTTTGGTCAGGGGTTGCAGATGACCAACATCCTCAAGGACATCTGGGAAGACCGCACGCGCGGGGCATGCTGGTTACCGCAGGACGTGTTCAAGCAGGCGCGCTTCGACTTGAATGATCTGTCGAAAGACGAGCACGGCGAATCCTTCGAGGAGGGGCTGGAGCAGTTGATCGGTATCGCGCGCACGCACCTCGGGAACGCGTTGTCCTACACTTTGATGATTCCGCGCAGCGAAAAGGGCATCCGGCGTTTTTGCCTGTGGGCGTTGGGCATGGCGGTGCTTACGCTGCGCAAGATCAACCGCCACCGCGGTTTTACGACGGGCAATGAAGTGAAGATCTCGCGGCGCAGCGTGCGCGCGACGATCGCGGCGACCAATATGCTGGTGAGCAACGATCGGCTGTTGAGACTTTTGTTCAATGCTACCACGCGGGGATTGCCTCGATCGTCTTCCCGCGCGATCCCCGAGTCGCGCCGCGTCCGCCCGCACTCGATTAGCTAGTCCAGTAAAGAGCTTGTCCCTGCTCGCATGCATGAGTGTCTTGACCGAGATCGTCGCCGTGCCCCGTGACGCGCACCCCGCCCGCGGCGGGGCGCGGCGCGGGATTCTGCACCGCAGCAAAAAGCCTGCTAGAATTTTTGTGCATAACATAACGCCTTAACAAACCCCGTGGCTTACACCTTCTAACCGTGGCTGTTGCTAAAAAATTAGCTGACACCGGGCCTGCTCGATGCCGTTTCGCGATGCTCGTGATTGCGGCGTGGCTCGGGTTCGGCCAGGGGGGCCTGACTCTGGCCGAGGCGGTTACGCGCTCGCCGATCGCGGTCGTAAACTGGGCCCTGCTCGGCCTTGACTTCGATTATGAGAGATCGGCCATCCAGCCGACCGAGCGCATCGATGCCGGGCGCGAGACGCGAGCCTACCGGCCGCAGCGAATCATTATAGTGGAGGCGAGCCGCGACACATTCATTCCTAAAAGTGGCCGTGAAGCACTCTGGCACGCCATGGGGGAGCCAAGACGTGTGATTCGGCCCATCAATCAGGATGTGGGTTTTCTGACCGTCACCCCCTTGGGCGGCAATATCATGGCGCGCAGGATCTTCGATTTCCTGGATCAGGCGCTGTGACGCGGCGATTTCTAGTCACCGGCTACGCGGGCTTTGCACCGAAACCAGCGCCTTCGTACGTAGAGCAACAGCGAACACAATGTTAAAATCGCTGAGCCGCTGGACCTCGCTCGTGATACCCGGCACCGCCATGCTGGGCGCCGGCATCAGGCGAATCGGGGTGCTCCAGCGCATTGAAAAGGCTACGGTGTCCATGTTAGATCGCGAATCGAAACGACCGGTTTCCTACCGGGATAACTGGCGGCTACGCGAGGTCCCCGAGACCCGGGACGAGCGGATCGCCCGGATTCCCGATCGCGACCTGGCGCGGGCAATCGAGTCGGCACGCGAGGCGTTGTTGGCGCTGCAACACGCCGAGGGCTACTGGTGCTTCGAGCTCGAGGCCGACTGCACGATTTCCGCCGAGTACATCTTGCTGATGCACTTTATGGGCGAGATCGACGAGGCGCTGCAGGCCAAGATCGCGGTGTACCTACGCGACCGTCAAGACACCCATGGCGGTTGGTCGCTGTACCCGGGCGGTGACTTCGACCTCAGTGGTTCGGTCAAGGTGTACTATGCGTTGAAGCTCACCGGCGATTCCCTTGATTTGCCGCACATGCACCGGGCGCGGGAAGCGATTCTCGGCCATGGCGGTGCCGCCTACAGCAACGTCTTTACTCGCATCACGTTGGCGTTGTTCGGGCAGATCCCTTGGCGTGGTGTTCCGTTCATACCGGTGGAGATCATGCTGCTGCCGCGCTGGTTTCCTTTTCATAGCAGCAGGGTGTCGTACTGGTCACGAACCGTGATGGTTCCGCTGACGATCTTGTACAGCCTGAAAGCACGCGCGAAGAACCCGACCGGAGTCAGTATCGACGAGCTGTTCACCGTGCCGCCCGAGCAGGAACGAAATTATTTTCCCGTACGTTCACGGCTCAATCGCGTTTTGCTCGCGGTCGAGCGCAGCGCCCGCCGGCTTGAGCCCCTGATCCCCGGCTGGGTGCGGCGCCGAGCCATCAAGAAGGCGGAAGCTTGGATTATCGAACGGTTGAATGGCAAGGACGGGCTGGGGGCGATTTTTCCGGCAATGGTCAATGCTCACGAGGTAGTGGCGCTGCTGGGCTACCCGCCGGAGCACCCCTATCGCCTGACGACGAAGGCGGCGCTGCAAAAGCTCCTGGTGATCGGCGAGCGCTCAGCCTACTGTCAACCCTGTGTCTCGCCGGTGTGGGATACGGGGCTGGCGTGCCTGGCGTTGCACGAAGCCAATGGCGGCAAGGCAACGCCCGAAACGCTGGGCGCGCTGGATTGGCTCAAATCCAAGCAGCTACTCGCTCAACCCGGCGACTGGAGCGAGGACCGGCCGACGCTCCGGCCGGGCGGGTGGCCGTTTCAGTTTGGCAACGACTACTATCCCGATCTTGATGATGCGGCGCTTGTGGCCTGGGTTATGCACGAGATCGGAGACGAACGCTATGGCGAGTCGATCGACCGTGCGGCGGAATGGTTGTGTGGCATGCAGTCCAAGAACGGCGGCTTCGGGTCGTTCGATGCCGACAACACTTGTTATTACCTGAACGAGATTCCCTTTGCCGACCACGGCGCGTTGTTGGATCCGCCGACCGCCGATGTGAGCGCCCGTTGCGTCACTTTGTTCGGACGGTTGGGTAGAAGCGAGTATGCGGAATGCTTGCGTCGGTGTTTGGACTATTTGCGCGAGGAACAAGAACAAGACGGTTCCTGGTTTGGACGCTGGGGCACGAACTACATCTACGGCACCTGGTCGGTCCTGATTGCGCTGGAACAAGTGGGTGCGCCCAAGATGCAGCCTTTCATCCGCCGCGCCGTCGAGTGGCTCAAGTGGATCCAGCGGCCCGACGGCGGCTGGGGGGAGACCAACGACTCCTACCTCTACCCGGATCAGGCCGGTAAGGCAGAGGCGAGCACCGCGTTTCAGACGGCATGGGCCATGCTCGCGTTAATGGCGGCCGGCGAAACGCATTCATCCGAGATCCGGCGCGGGGCTGACTTTCTATTGCGCACGCAGCAGGCGGACGGTTTCTGGAATGACCCGGTGTTTACCTGTCCCGGATTTCCGCGGGTGTTTTATCTCAAATATCACGGATACCAGAAGTTCTTCCCGCTGTGGGCGCTTGCGCGCTATTACAACTCGCGAAAGCCCAAGGCACTTTGACCCGTCTGGGCGTCGTCGTCGCACTGCCGGCAGAAGCACGTACCCTCCTAAACGAGCCAATCCAACCCGGTGGGCGCGCCGCGCGCGGCGATGGGTTCGTGCAACTCTGCGGGATCGGAACCGCCCGTGCCCGCGATGCTGCAGGCGCACTGCTCGAAGCCGGAGCCACCGCCTTGCTGAGTTGGGGCACCTGCGGTGGGCTTGACACCGCGTTGGCTGCCGGGAGTCTGGTTCTGCCGGAGACCGTCGTCTCCTCGACGGGTGCGGTCTTTGGCGTCGAACCGGCCTGGCGCGAGCGTGTTTCCCGCTGCCTGGCGCGGCATATCGACTATAGTCATGGGCCGCTGGTAGAAAGTCGCTCGGTCTTGGGAAGACCGGCGGACAAGAGCGCACTGTCGCGAGCCACCGGCGCAGTGGCGGTCGATATGGAGAGTGCCGCGGTGGCGGAGGTCGCGCGCACCGCCGGCGTCCCGTTCCTGATCGTTCGCGCCGTGCTCGACCCGGCCAAGCGCACGATACCGGTCGGTATTCTGCGCGCCGCCGACCCGTACGGGCGCGTACGCGGTTTGCCACTGCTACAGGCCTTGCTATCGCGCCCGCACACCTTGATCGATCTGTGGCAGCTGCGCTCGGATCTGCGCGCGGCGCAGGCGACCCTGGCCAGTGTTGCGCGATTAGCGGGCCGTAACTTGTTGGCTCAATAGGAAGCCGAGATAAAGGGCAAGATAGAGTCAGAGAGAAATCACACGTGCAAATCCTCTACCAGGGTTAGAACACAGGGTAAGAGTTAAGAAAACGATACGGATTCCCGTTTGGTGTTCGTGTTGTTTCCTGGTTTTTCTTGTATCTTCTTACCCGTATGTTGCCACTTGCATCTCGTATCTGATTTTTACTTGAATCTTGCGACTGTTTTTATGAAAACTCTTGTCACAGGCGCTTCGGGTTTCATCGGCTCGGCGGTGGTACGCGGGCTGATCGCTGCCGGCCACGACGTGCGCGTGCTGCTTCGGGTACAGAGCGATCGCGCCAATGTCGCCGGCTTGCCGGTGGAGATCGTGACCGGCGATCTCACCGACAAGGCCTCGTTGGAGCGCGCGCTGAACGGCTGCCGGGCGTTATTTCACGTGGCCGCCGACTACCGTATGTGGGTACCCGACCCGGATCGGCTATACGCCATCAACGTGACCGGAACGCGCGACATCATGCAGGCCGCCATGGCGGCCGGTGTGGAGCGTGTCGTCTATACGAGCAGCGTGGCGACCCTTGGCCTTCACAGCAACGGTGCGCCGGCCGACGAAGATACGCCGGTAAGCCTGGCCGACATGATCGGCCACTACAAGCGTTCGAAGTACCTTGCCGAGGAAGAGGTCCGGCGCCTGGTGCGCGAGGAGGGCTTGCCCGCCGTGATCGTGAATCCCTCGGCGCCGATCGGACCGCGTGACATCAAGCCCACGCCCACGGGGCGCATCATCGTGGAAACCATGTGCGGGCGCATGCCGGCCTATGTCGACACTGGACTGAACCTGGTGCACGTGGACGACGTTGCCACCGGCCACCTGCTGGCTTTCGAGCGTGCGCAGGTGGGCGAGCGCTACGTGCTCGGCGCGCAAAACATGACGCTGAAACAAATCTTGGCCGAGATTGCCCGGCTTAGCGGCCGGCGCCCGCCGCGAATACGGTTGCCGCACGGCGTCATTCTGCCCATGGCTTATGTTGCCGAAGCCTGGGCGCGGATCACGGGCGCAGCCGAGCCGCGCGTTAGCGTCGACAGCGTTCGCTTGTCGAAGAAAACCATGTTCTTCTCGATCGAAAAGGCCAGGCGCGAGCTCGGCTTCGCCCCGCGGCCTGCGGCCGAGGCACTGGCCGATGCCGTGCGCTGGTTCCGCGAGCACGGCTACTGCAACTGAGTCCACCGCATGCCAAACCCGACCAAGACAGACAACTCCTTTCTGTGGCTGCTGGCGCTCACGCTGGCGGGTGCATTTGTCTGGTCGGCCGTCGATCCGCATGACCGCCTGACCTGGGTACTCGAGGTGGTGCCGGTGGTGATCGGCGTCGTCATTTTGGTCGCCACGTACCGGGCCTTCCGTTTCACCAATCTGGCCTATGCGATGATAGGGTTGCACGCGCTGATCCTGCTGGTCGGGGGGCACTATACGTACTCCGAGGTCCCGCTGTTCAATTGGGTGAGAGATACGCTTGAGCTTTCGCGCAACCATTACGACCGCGTGGGCCATCTTGCCCAAGGATTCTTTCCCGCCATCATCGCGCGCGAGATCCTGATACGCCGCTCGCCCTTGGAGCCGGGCAAGTGGCTGTTCGTCATCGTCACCTGTATTGCCTTGGCGATCAGCGCGTTCTACGAAATGATCGAGTGGTGGGTCGCCGTGATCAGCGGCACCGCCGCCACGGCGTTCCTCGCGACTCAGGGCGACGTGTGGGACACCCAGTGGGACATGTTTATGGCCCTGTGTGGGGCGGTGCTGGCGCAGCTGCTCCTGGGTCGGGCGCACGATCGCGCACTGGCGCGCCTGCGCGGCGCGGGCGTGCGGGCACCTTAGTCCGGGCCCCGCGGGGCTGCGGCTGGAGGCCATCGGTACCCGCTGATATGATCGTTTTCTCTGCGCTTTGTGCCGCCTTGGTGGTGAACGCGTGCGTTGGGACTAGGCCGGCCGGGGCCAGTTGTGGAATAATCCTCATGTTCCAGCGGAGGCACTTGGGCGGCGCAGTATGCGGACCGTCTTTTTGCGTGTCTCCGTGGTTGCGGCCCCGCAGCGGGGCACAAAGGCTACCACTCAATGACACAGTTCTACCCCAGGAGCTAACAATGGATAGCAACAAGGCCAAAGCGCTGAGTGCAGCACTCGGTCAGATCGAAAAGCAGTTCGGCAAGGGCGCGGTCATGCGCCTCGGCGATGCGGAGAGGGTTCAGAATATCGATACCGTGCCGACGGGATCGCTTGGACTGGACATAGCCTTAGGGATCGGCGGCCTGCCGCGAGGCCGGGTTGTGGAGATCTACGGCCCCGAGGCCTCGGGAAAGACCACCCTCGCCTTACAGGCGGTGGCAGAGGTGCAGAAGGCCGGCGGTACCGCTGCCTTTGTGGATGCAGAGCATGCGCTCGATCCGAACTACGCGGAGCGACTCGGTGTGAACGTCGACGACCTGCTGGTGTCGCAGCCCGACACCGGTGAGCAGGCGCTGGAAATCACGGACATGCTGGTGCGCTCAGGCGCCGTCGGAACGGTGGTGATCGACTCGGTCGCGGCGCTCACGCCGAAGGCCGAGATCGAAGGGGAGATGGGCGACTCACATATGGGTCTGCAGGCGCGTCTGATGTCGCAGGCGTTGCGCAAGCTCACCGGGAACATCAAGCGCTCCAACACGCTGGTGATCTTTATCAATCAAATTCGCATGAAGATCGGCGTGATGTTCGGCAACCCCGAGACCACGACGGGCGGGAACGCGCTGAAGTTCTACGCCTCGGTCCGGCTGGACATTCGCCGCATCGGCGCGATCAAGAAAGGTGAGGAAATCATCGGCAACCAGACGCGGGTGAAAGTAGTCAAGAACAAGCTGGCGCCGCCGTTCAGGAAATGCGAGTTCGATATCCTTTATAATGAAGGTATTTCCAAGGAAGGCGAGCTCATCGATCTCGGTGTCGCTGAAGGGATTGTGGATAAATCGGGTGCCTGGTATAGCTACAATCGCGACCGCATCGGCCAGGGAAGGGACAATGCGCGCCAGTTCCTGAAGGACAAGCCCGAGATCGCAGCCGAAATCGAGGCCCGTATCCGCGAGAAGCTCAATATCGGCACCCGCGCGGGCCCGGCTGTGGTGGCCGAGGAGGGGCTGGCCGAGGAGGTGGAGGCCTGAGCCGGCGCCTATGGATGCAGGGCGCGCCAAGCATAAAGCGCTCGAGTTACTCGCGCGGCGCGAGCACAGCGGACATGAGTTGCGCACTAAGCTCGTGCGCAAGGGCTGCCCGGAGGCACTGGCGAATAATGTGGTTTCCGAGCTCGAGGCCGCACGGCTGGTGTCCGACGAGCGCTTTGCTGAGACCCTGGTTCGGGTGCGGACCGAACGCGGACATGGCCCGCTGCGCATCGAGCGCGAGCTGCACGACAAGGGAGTCGATGCCGAGCTGATCAAGACGGTGCTCGACAGCAGCGACCCGCTGTGGCTGGATCTGGTCCGGCGTATTCGCAGAAAAAAGTTTGGCAAGGCGGCAATCAAGGATTACAAGGAACGCGCCAGACAGGCGCGTTTTTTACAGTATCGTGGGTTTACTTATGATCAAATACAGCGGGCGTTGACGTCGGATGAGTCAGACTAAACCAAGGGAGAGGGAGCGGAGCGAAGTTTGGATGGGCTGAGTAACCCGCCGTGCGTGGCTGAAGCACTATGATGAAGAGTACCGAGATACGCAGTCGTTTCCTGGATTACTTCCGCCGGCAGGGACACCAGATCGTGCCCTCGAGCTCGTTGGTGCCCGCCAACGATCCCACGCTGCTGTTCACCAATTCGGGCATGGTGCAGTTCAAGGATGTGTTTCTGGGCCGTGAGAAGCGCTCCGACAAGCGCGCGGTCACCGCGCAACGTTGCTTGCGCGTAGGTGGAAAGCATAATGATCTCGAAAACGTCGGCTACACTGCGCGCCACCACACTTTCTTCGAGATGCTGGGCAATTTCAGCTTTGGCGACTACTTCAAGCAGGATGCGATACCGTTTGCCTGGGAGTTTCTCACCAAGGACATGGGGCTGGCGCCCGACAAGCTCTGGGTCACGGTGTACGAGGACGACGACGAGGCCGCCGACATCTGGCTCAAGGAGATTGGGGTTCCCCAGGAACGGTTTGCACGCATGGGTGCGGAAAGCAACTTCTGGGCCATGGGCGATACTGGTCCCTGTGGGCCGTGCTCGGAGATCTTCTACGACCACGGTCCGGATGTGGCCGGGGGGCCGCCCGGGACGCCCGAGGAAGACGGCGATCGCTACGTCGAGATCTGGAACTTGGTGTTCATGGAATTCAATCGGGACGAGCACGGCGAGCTGCACCCGCTCCCGCGTCCCTCGGTCGATACCGGCTTGGGCCTGGAGCGCATGGCGGCGGTCATGCAGGGCGTGCACTCCAACTACGAGATCGACCTGTTCCAGAATCTGATAACGGCCGCCGCGCGGCTGGCGTGCGTCAAGGATACTGATAACGCCTCGTTACGCGTGATCGCCGACCACATACGTGCCTGCGCGTTCCTGATCGCTGACGGTGTCATGCCTTCCAACGAAGGACGCGGCTACGTGTTGCGCCGGATCATCCGCCGCGCCGCGCGCCATGGCTACGAACTCGGCCTGCGAGAGCCGTTCTTCTACAAGCTCGTCGGTCCGCTGATCACGGAGATGGGTGAGGCCTACCCCGAGCTGTCGAAGGCACAGAAGCAGGTCGAGCGCGTGCTCGAGCAAGAGGAGGAGCGCTTCGGCGAGACGCTTGAACAGGGGATGAAAATCCTGGACGAAGACCTGCGCAACTTGTCTGGGAACGTGCTGCCCGGTGAGATCGCCTTCAAGCTCTACGACACTTACGGCTTCCCGGTAGATTTGACGGCAGATTACTCTCTCAAGTTCAAGGTAACGGTGGACATGCAGGGTTATGAGCGGAGGATGGAGGCCCAGCGCGAGCGCGGTCGCACGGCATCGAGCTTCAAGATGAGCATGAAAATGGACGGTGTGGATATCGAGGACGCGGAGTTCACGGGTTACGAGACCCTGAGCGACGAGGCTACGGTGGAACAGATCTACGTGGAGGGAGAGCCGGCGGACACTATCGGCGCGGGTCAGGAGGGTGTTATCTATCTCGATCGCACGCCGTTCTACGCCCAGGCCGGGGGTCAGGTCGGCGATCGGGGATGGCTTCGTACCAGGAATGGCCGCTTTGTGGTGAACGACACGCAGAAAGCGCATGCGCATGTCGGCGTGATGGAGGAGGGCGAGATCAAGGTCGGCGAGCGTGTGACCGCTGAGGTGGACGCTACTCGGCGCCAGGCCACGATCTATAATCACTCGGCCACGCATCTGCTGCACGCCGCGCTGAAAAAGGTCCTCGGCCCTCATGTCACGCAGAAAGGATCGTTGGTCGAACCCGCGCGGCTGCGTTTTGATTGCTCGCATCCCGAGCCGCTGACGCCGGCACAGCTCGACGAGATCGAACGCCTGGTCAACGATGAGATCCGTGCCAACCTCCCTGCGCAGACCCGTATCATGTCGCTCGAGCAAGCGCTGGAGTCCGGTGCCGTTGCCTTGTTCGGGGAGAAGTATGACGAGAAGGTGCGTGTCGTGGCGATGGGCGATTTTTCCACCGAGCTTTGCGGCGGCACCCACGTACGCCGCACGGGCGACATTGGTTTTTTCAAGATCGTCTCGGAAAGCGGCATCGCGGCGGGCGTGCGTCGCATCGAGGCGCTGACGGGACAGGGGGCGCTCGATTACGTGCACGACACCGAAGCGCGGCTCAAGCGCATCGCAGAGCAGCTCAAGGGTAGCCCCGAGGAAGTGGAGCGCAAGGTGGAGCAGTTGAACGCGCGCACGCGCGAGCTGGAAAAGGAGCTCGAAGCGCTGCGCCACCGGCTGGCGAGTGGCGGCGGCCATGCGCTGGAAGAGCAGGCCAAAGAGATCGATGGCATCAAGATACTGGCGGCGCGTCTCGACGGCGCCGATGCCAAGGGTCTGCGCGAGGCGGTGGATCGGCTTAAGGACAAGTTCGGCTCGGGTGCGGTGGTGTTGGGCGCGGTGCAGGATGAGAAAGTCATTCTGGTTGCCGGCGTGACCAAGGACCTGACGAAGCGGGTGCACGCAGGTAAGCTCGTGAACGCGGTCGCCAGCCGCGTGGGCGGCAAGGGCGGCGGGCGTGCGGACATGGCGCAGGCGGGGGGCAAGGATCCCTCGCAGCTGGATGCGGCGCTGGCCAGTGTTCCCCAGTGGTTGCGGCAACAGCTGGCCCAATCGTGACACTGGCAAGACGCAGTATGTGAACTTTTTTGTGCTGCGTGTATAACGAGTCGGAATAAGACTGCAGCTACACAGGCCGCCTGGGCGGTGTTATGGTGTGGTCGGTCCGAGGAACAAAGAAGCGTGGTGGTGCTGAACTCCCTCCGTGGTCTGTTTGTGCTGCGTAGTGACATTGCCGACTGGCGATTTTCTTAAACGGCTCAGGATGCGACTTGGGCTCACCCGCCGGGTGTTCGCGCGCGTGGGCTGGTGTGTTCCCTTGATGACGAGTGAGTAGAGAACTTCGATGGCCCTTATCGTGCAAAAGTACGGCGGTACCTCGGTCGGAAGTACCGAACGGATCAACGCGGTCGCGGACCGCGTGGCGCGTATGCGCGCGCAGGGACATGATCTGGTGGTCGTGGTCTCGGCGATGGGCGGGGAGACCGACCGTTTGTACCAGCTTGCGACGGAGATTTACGACGCTCCCCCGGCGCGCGAGCTCGATGTCCTGCTGGCCTCCGGCGAGCAGGTGTCGGTGGCGTTGCTGAGCATGGCGTTGCAGCGGCGCGGCTGCGATGCGCGCTCGTATATGGGACATCAGGTCCATATCCTGACTGACAATGCGCACGGTAACGCACGCATCCGTGGAATCGACGATGCGCGCGTACGGGGCGATCTGGGTCGCGGCCGTGTGGTCGTGGTAGCCGGTTTCCAGGGGGTCGACGAGGAAGGAAACATTACGACGCTGGGCCGTGGCGGTTCCGACACCACGGCGGTGGCGATGGCGGCCGCGCTCAAGGCCGACGAGTGCCAGATCTATACTGATGTCGACGGGATCTACACGGCCGACCCGCGCATCGTGTCGGAGGCCCGGCGGCTCGACCGCATCACGGTGGAGGAGATGCTCGAGTTGGCGAGCCTCGGTGCCAAGGTGTTGCAGACGCGCTCGGTACAGTTCGCCGGCAAGTACCGGGTGCCCTTACGGGTTCTGTCCTCGTTCGAGGACGGGCCCGGCACGCTTATTAAGTATGAGGAAGAAGCAATGGAGCAGGCACTGATTTCTGGTATCACGTATACACGCGACGAGGCGAAGCTCACTATTATGGGTGTCCCGGACAAGCCCGGGGTAGCGTACAAGCTGTTTAACGACATCGCCGGCGCCAACATCGACGTCGACATGATCGTGCAGAATGTGGGCGCGGATGGGTTGACTGATATGACGTTCACAGTCCAACGCGCGGACTATGCTAAGGCCATGAAAATATTGAAAAATGTAGCGCGCGCGGTGGAGGCCCGCGACGTTGCGGGGGATGACAAGATCGTCAAGATCTCCGTAGTGGGCGTAGGGATGCGCAGCCACGCCGGTATCGCCAGCACCGCATTCCATGCGCTGGCGGACGAGGGCATTAATATCAAGATGATCTCGACCTCGGAGATCAAGATCTCCGTGGTCGTGGACGAGAAGTACCTGGAGCTGGGCGTGCGCGCGCTGCACAGCGCATTCGGACTGGAACACAGCGGTGGAAACGCCCAGTAAGCCCGGGTAGCGCCGGCTGGCATGGAATCTGCATATCTCTACAACGTGATAGGGGGTGTATACTCGCGGCTCACACGAGCGGTTGTGGCAGCATGCGAATCCCCGGGTAAGGCCAGAATTGATGCTGTTTCGCCCCGACTGCAGAGCTCCACGGAAGGGCACTTGCTGCCTGTGAGCGGCAGGCGTAGACAACAGCAGCGATAAAAATAAAGGACGGTCGTTTAAGGCCGTTCGATCGTGCCGCCTTTTTGGATGTAGGTAATGGATCGCGACTTGAATGGCTAAAGGAGTACAGCACGATGCTGATTCTTACGAGACGTATAGGCGAAACCCTGAACATCGGGGATGAGGTGCAGGTGACCGTGCTTGGTATCAAGGGTAACCAGGTGCGGATCGGGATTAATGCGCCGAAGGATGTTCCCGTCCACCGCGAAGAGATCTACGAGCGCATTAAGCGCGAGAAAGAGGCCGCGTCGTCGGAGTCGGAAGGGGAG